>CAYNAN010000009.1:0-43596 GCA_964395085.1 uncultured Synergistaceae bacterium | reverse complement strand
AAAGGCTGATAGGTCGTCGAATAGGGTTTCGGCCCTGAGGAACTGGCCGGTACAGCTTAAGTTGATACCGGAGAACGCTCCCTATCTGGATGGGGCTCACTTGGTTATCGCGGCCGACTGCAGTGTACTGGCTCACCCTGATTTTCAAGGCTCCTTCCTGGGGGATGGGAGGGCCTGTCTGATGGGTTGTCCAAAGCTGGACGACGCAGGGGCTTATAGGGATAAATTGGCCAGGATGGTGGCGGCTCACCGTCCAAGGGCGATAACGGTTATACACATGGAGGTCCCCTGCTGCGGTGGTATGGTGAGATTGGTCGAATCCGCTATAGAGGAGGCAAAGTCGGACCTGGAATACACCAGGGTCAAGATCGCCATAGAGGGGGGCGAACTGGAGCGGGAGACTACCCGTTACCGTTTTGCTGTTTAGTCTACGAGAGGGGGAGTTGATACATGTCCTACGAGAACTACACGGGGAATAAAGGTGCCTTCCGAATGCAGGATCTGGTCAAGGTTCAAGATGGGTCGGTCGTCAGCAGGACCGTCATAGATAGGCCGGTCGGCACGGTAACGGCCTTTGCATTCGATGGTGGACAGGCGCTCAGCGAGCATTCCGCTCCCTACGATGCCTTGATCCAAATTATAGACGGGGCTATGGAGATAAAAGTGGGAGGAGTACCCCATAAGGTTAGGTCGGGAGAGTGGCTGGTGATGCCGGCTGAAATCCCTCACTCGGTGGAGGCCCTCGAGCCTTCCGTGATGGTACTCACGATGATTAGAGGGTAATTTTGATGGCGGGACCTCCCTTTTCGGGATTGGTCCCGCCTTATCTATCCCGATGTTGGCACAGCGGTGAAAGTCGATGTATAATTCCCCGATAACGTTTTGTTTTTGATAGGTCGAAGCCTAAATTTTGCGTCTATTTTATCGTACTGGAGGAATGAACATGGCTGAAAGCATAAAAGCTCCCAGGGGAGTCAGGGACATACTTCCGGAGGATTCTTGGAAATGGGACTATACCTTGGAGGTTACCAGAAAGATAGCGGATCTCTTCTCCTACCGTGAGGTCCACCTCCCTATATTTGAGCAGACCGATCTGTTCGCCAGAGGTATAGGTGATACCACCGACGTGGTAGAGAAGGAGATGTACACCTTTACCGATAAAGGAGGAAGGAGCATCACCCTTCGCCCTGAGCTGACAGCGTCGATGGTTCGAAGCTACCTGGAGCATAACATGTCTGGAGGTCAACAGCCGGTTAAGCTGTGGGAGGTTGGCCCCATGTTTCGGTACGAGAGGCCCCAGAAAGGCAGATACCGTCAGTTCTGGCAGCTTGACTTCGAGTCTATAGGCTCCGACAGCCCTATGGTGGATCTCGAGGTTATAATGACCGCCATAGAGCTCTTCAGCCGCCTTGGTATGTCCAATCTGGAGGTTATTCTGAACTCAGTCGGATGCCCTAAGTGTCGTCCAGTATACAGGAACGCCCTTATGGATTTTCTGAAACCCAGGCTAGGGGAGCTTTGTGAGACCTGCCAGAATAGGTTTGACAGAAACCCTCTGAGGATATTGGACTGCAAGGACGAGAAATGCAAGGAGATAACCGAGGGAGCTCCAGCTATATTCGAGTCCCTTTGTGAGGAGTGCAGCGAACACTTCAAGGCTGTCACCTCCGGCCTTGACTCTTTAGGCGTGGTCTACCACATAGACAAGAGACTGGTCAGAGGATTGGATTACTACACCAAGACCGCTTTTGAGGTCCAGTCCGGCGACCTAGGAGCCCAGAACGCCGTGTGCGGTGGCGGACGCTACGATAATCTAGCCGAGGCTATAGGGGGTCCACATGTGCCGGGAGTGGGTTTTGCAGCGGGGCTGGACAGGATAGTACTGACCATGGAACAGCAGGGATGTTCCTTCGGAAAGGAGCCTTCTCCGTCGGTCTACGTGGTATGCATCGACGAGCAGGCCCGTGCTTCGGCGGTGGACGTGCTCTACCGTCTGAGAAGGGAGGGGATCTCAGCGGACATGGATTATATGGGACGAGGAATGAAGGCCCAGATCAAGTCTGCGGTTAATGGAGGCTCTCTGGTGGCCTGTATTCTCGGAGGGGACGAGGTCGCCAGAGGGGTTGTCATGGTCAAGGACCTGGAAAAGTCGCAACAGGAGGAGGTCTCCCTGGATCAGGTCGTTTCCAGGGTCGCTCAGATCCTGAGGTGATTTAACTTTAAAGGCTAAGGTAGGATGATCTTAATATGGAGACAGGAGTTTTTTCGCCTTCGTGGAAGAGGACCGTCATGTGCGGTGCGGTATCGGAGGGTCATGTAGGTAAAAGCGTGACGGTGAACGGATGGGTCAGAAAGCGCAGGGACCTAGGCGGTATCATCTTCATAGAGCTCTGGGACAAATCCGGCGTTGTACAGGTCGTCTTCAACCCGGAGGTGTGTCCAGATCCCCACGAGAGAGCTAAGGGGCTCAGAAGCGAGTTTGTTCTGGCCGTTACCGGTACCGTTAGGGTGAGGCCGGAGGGAACGTCAAATGAAGATATGGGAACAGGAAAATGGGAACTGATGGTGGATGACTTTATCCTTCTCTCCTCCGCTGCGCCTCTTCCGTTCGAGATAGGGGAGGTTACCGATGGGGTGGACGAAAACCTGAGGCTTTCCTACCGATATCTGGACCTTCGAAGGGACAAGATGCAGCGTAATCTCAGGATAAGGCACGAGGTCGCCCGTTATACCAGGGACTTCCTCAGTGAGAGGGGCTTCTGTGAGGTTGAGACCCCTATCCTGACCAAGTCGACCCCCGAGGGAGCCAGGGATTATCTTGTCCCCAGCAGGGTCAACCCCGGGACCTTCTTTGCTTTGCCTCAGTCACCTCAGATATTCAAACAGCTTCTGATGATAAGTGGGACGGACAGATATTTCCAGATAGCTAAGTGCTTCAGGGATGAGGATCTCCGGGCCGATCGTCAGCCTGAGTTCACCCAGGTGGACATAGAGATGAGCTTCCTGACGGAAGAAGACATCTACGAGATGATGGAGGCCTACATGAAGACCCTCTTCAAGGAGAGGCTCGACGTGGACCTAGATACCCCCTTTAAGAGGATCTCCTACAGCGAGGCCATGGATCGTTTCGGAAGCGATAAGCCCGACCTCAGGATACCCTTCGAGATAGTCGACCTGAAACAGGTTTTCTCCGACGGTGGTTTTAAGCCTTTTGAGGATCTTCTCTCGAGAGGGGGGTACGTCAGAGGTGTTGTCCTGCCTGGTGGCACATCCCTTTCCAGGCGTTTGATAGAGGAGATATGCGAGAGGGGTAAGGCCCTCGGAGCGCCGGAGATGGCCTATTTCCAGTTCAAGGACGGTGGCATCAAGGGGCCCTTGGCCAAATTCCTGTCTGATGACAAGGCAAGGGAGCTGGGCGACGTCGCGAGCGCAGCCGAAGGAGATGTCCTATTCGTGATGGGACACGATGACTGGAACCTTGTCTGCTCTGTGCTTGGACAGACCCGTCTGGAGATAGCTAAGGCCCACGGTCACGTCAGAAAATCGTGGGAGTTCCTGTGGGTTACCGAGTTTCCCCTGTTCGAGTGGGACGACGAGGATAACCGCTGGGTCGCGGTCCACCATCCCTTCACCATGCCCCTGGTTGAGGACCTCCCTCTGATGGAGTCCGACCCTGGATCGGTGAGGGCTAGAGCCTACGACCTAGTCCTGAACGGCAACGAGGTCGGTGGGGGGTCCATCCGTATACATGATTCGTCGGTACAGAGCCAGGTTTTCAAGTGCCTTGCCTTCACCGAGGAGCAGGCGAGGGACAGGTTTGGTTTCTTGCTGGACGCCCTGAGCTATGGCACGCCACCTCACGGTGGTATTGCCCTGGGATTCGATAGGCTAGTCATGCTTTTGACCGGCTCACAGTCCATCAGAGAGGTCATGGCTTTCCCCAAGACAGCCAAGGCCCAGAGCCTCATGTGCGGGGCTCCTGCCTCTGTGGACGACAAACAGTTAAATGAACTTTTTATAAAAAACATATCTCTTTCAGTTAAATTTTAAGAAGAAAAGGGCCGGACCTCGTGCGTAAGGTCCGGCCCTTTGTTATACTTGTGTCAGAAGGGGGGCTTCTATATGTTGGTGAGATACCTTGGACACTCGGCCTTTTATGTCGAGGGAAGCGACGTAAAGCTGCTGATAGATCCGTTTTTATCGGGCAATCCAAAAGCGTCCGCCTCTGCCGATTCCTTCCAGGAGATGGACTATATATTCGTGACCCATGGACACGGCGATCACCTAGGCGATACCGTCGACATAGCGAAAAGGACCGGTGCTATAGTCGTATGTAACTACGAAATTTCGGTGTATCTCTCGGACAAAGGCGTTAGCTGTCATCCCATGCACATAGGGGGAAGCTATGCGTTTTCCTTCGGCAGGGTGAAAATGACCCCAGCCCTTCACGGATCTGGGATACAGACCGATCACGGGATGGTCCCCGGAGGCATGGCAGGAGGGTTTCTCTTAGAGGTCGACGGCAAAAAACTCTATCACGCCGGGGATACAGGCCTGACCAAGGAGATGGAGCTGCTGAGAGACGAGGGGATAGAGGTAGCCATGATCCCTATAGGGGGAAATTTCACCATGGACATACAGGACGGGGCTAGAGCGTCGGACATGATAAGGCCCAACCACGTCATACCGATGCACTACGACACTTTCGAAGTCATAAAAGTCGATCCTGAGGCTTTCGCAGCGATGGTGGGCGGTGTGGTGGACGTGGTGATCCTCAAGCCCGGAGAGGAGAGGGTCTTCCCCCTCATAGAGATCTCCGATCAGTAACGAAGTCCGAACACCGGGTGGTATATCCTCTCGTCGTGGAGGCACTTAGCCTGGTCCTCCAAGGCCTCCTTTGCCTGATCTCCAAGGCTTATTGACAGTATGGACGTCAACACGTGTACCAGAAAAATCGGTCCTATCAGGCTGCTGCCGAAGGTGGGGCTGTTGTCGCTAACGTAAAAGGACAGATCCGCAAAACGGCATATAGGGGCAGCGGGGCTGTCGGTTATGGTCACAACCGTGGCCCCGTTCTGCTTTGCCCTCTCGACCGACTCGGTCACCTGTATGGCGTATCCTGGCAGATCGCAGGCTATGATCATGTCATCTTTTTTTATGCCTCTAGCCTGCTCTATAAGGGTCATGGAGCCTCTTTTCATCAAAAATCCGTTCAGGGCCATCTCTCTGAATCGGGAGAACATGGACTCAGCCACCATCGAGGATATGCCCCATCCGGTGCAGTAGATGTTGTTGACCTTTTTGACTATCTCGCAAAAGGTGGCTATCTTTTCCTGAGATAGCTGGTTCCACGTGTCGTCCAGGTTGGCGTGCTCCATCTGGTGTATCTTGCTCGGAAGGTCGTTCTCGTCGTGTATGACCCTGTTCAACCTAGCCGCAGGGTTGACCTGCTCCAACACAGCCTCCTTGAGGGCCTCCTTCAAGTCGGCGTAACCTTTAAAACCCAGGACCCTGGCGACCCTTACCAGCTGGGCCTTAGATACCTCGAGCCTGTCCGCGACATCCCCTATAGAGACGAACGCAGCCTCCCTCATGTTGGTCAGAAGGTACTCCACGACTCGCCTGGCTTTTGTGGGCAGATGATCCATATGGGACCTGAGCAGGTCCTGTAATTTCTGTGTCTCCAAAAGAACGACCCCCTTAAAAATAAACCCTCTAACAGGCTAAGTTTAAAATGGTTTTGTGGTTTAGTCAACTACCATCGGACAAACAAAAATTCTTTTTTTTGCCTCTTGGACAGACAGATCTGCCTCCTTTGCCAAGACCTTGAGTCCCAGTTCACCGTGTCCTGTTAGGTAGGATATTCTGTTGGTGGGGATCTGCCACGGTCCAAGCCGTGACTGTCTTATAAGGGTCTGAGCCATGGAATATCCTCGGATCATCTCTCCTAGAGCCGGATGGTGCGGTCCACCTCTGACCGCTAAGGCGAGAGAAGGGGTCTCGCTAAGGCCTATTCTCTGGACGTGGAAGCCCATCCGATGGGCCTCCTGCAGCATCTTTCCCCCCCATGATACCGCCTCGTCCAGCGACAGGGGTGTGTAGCCCTCCTCCATCATCTCGTGAAGTCTAGTTCCCTCCAGAACCAAACATGGATATATTCTTAAGGTCATGCTTCTCGGTCCCTTGAGTTCCGCCAGCCTGTGAAGATCCTCTATTGAGCTCCGGCATGTCTGGCCAGGAAGGCCTATCATAAGCTGAGCGCATAGCTCATACCTATGATCTAGTATCAGCTTCATCGACCGTAGAGCCTCCTCTCCCGTGTAGCCCCTTCGGCATTGCTCCAGGATTTTGTCGTCCAGCGAACTTATCCCCAGCTCTATCATCGAGATGGGATAGCTCGAAAGCCTTGTGAGGGTTTCCTCGTCTATACACATAGGATGGGTGGACATCCTTGTCGGAATGGAAAGGTCTCTAGCTATCTTTAGATAACTGTCCTGGACAGCGGTAGGAAGGCAGGTAAAGCTTCCTCCGAAGAAACATATCTCATCGAACTTGACCCCTGAAGACGTAATGTCCTCCATTATTTTCTCCGGGGATGGGGGGACTTGGCCGGTTATAACCCTCTGATCGCAGTAGACGCATCTTCTTTTGCAACCGCTCATGGACAAAAATACGGAAAATCGCTTTTCTGACAAGTTAATTCCTCCTGTTTTTACTTCTAGTTATAGTTCATAAAATAAAGTTATTTAGACCTTGACGTGTATGCCATCAGAAAGATGATTAAACTTTTAATCCTTATCCGCTGTAGGCACAGCTTGTGGTTAGGCGTTATAATCTTCCTGGTCGCATGCGCCGCACGACGAACGCCCATTATAGTGCCTGAACTAGATGCACCCCTGGCCTAGGTTTGCATAAAGGGGCAGAAAATTGTAACGACAGTCTCGGGGCTCACTATTTTTGCCGTGAGAGATTCACGTATAATTATGTGGCAGCAAAGGCTGTACGGATCTTGCTGGAGAGGAATGAAAAGTATGGATTTTAGGGAACTTGAGACTTTTATCGCTATAGTTGAGAAGGGGAGTATCTCCGCAGCAGCTGCATCCTTAGGCGTGTCCCAGCCTGCCGTCAGCAAAAGGGTCGCTCGTCTTGAGAAGGAGATGGGAGCCTCGCTTTTTGCAAAGGGACATAAGCACTCCGCCCTTACCTCCGAGGGGTCTGTGTTCTACAAAGCGGCCCTTCGTATCCTGGATTACAGGCGGAAGACGAAGATACAGATCGCTGAAATATCGGAGGACCTTTACGGATCGGTCACGATAAGCGCGAGTTCCATCCCGGGAGATTATATACTCCCAGGGCTGTTGGTGGAGTTCACGGAAAGGCATCCAGGGGTAGACGTTAAGGTAAAAGTAAGCGACTCCCAAGCGGCTCTAGAAGACCTTTCCGATAAAAAAGCCGATTTGGCCATAGTTGGGACTGATAGGTCACTTCCAGGTTTTTCAAGCATACCATTCATGAACGACGAGCTGGTGCTGGTCGTAGGCAAACAACATCCTCTGGCGACGAGAAAGAGCGTCTCCATAGAGGAGCTTTCGGGCTTGAAGCTGGCGGGGAGAAGCTCCGGCTCCGGAACAAGGCATATATGGGAAAAACTCTATAAAAGCCGTTGTTCCTCCTCGAAGGAGATAGCCCTTCAGTTCGGTCACGCTTTGGCGGTCGTCAACGCCGTTGCCAGTGGGGCAGAGGGGGGAGTCGTCTCCAGGATAGCCGCTGAGAGCCATCCTGGCGTGGTAGCGGTGGATTTCGATCCACCTTTGCTGAGGCCTTTTTATATGGTGTACGGTCTGTGTGAGACTAAAGCGGTCGAGACCCTGGTCTCGTTCATGATAGACAAGGCGGAACATAAGGAGGGCTGATCCCATGCCTGTCAAAAAGGTCAATAGCTTTCTGGCTCTTCGTGGATATCGTGGCGATATCCACCATACCGAGGACACGATTTTCACCGTTGAAGATGCCTCAAGTGCCGTCGGAGCCCCACCTGAGGAGATATTGAAGAGCCTTATTTTCATGGTCGACGGGGATCCAATGCTGGTTTTGATGTCTGGAGTCAATAAGGTGGACATAAAAAAAGTCTCCATGGCGACGGGGAAAGCAAAATCTAAAATTAAAATGGCATCTCCAAATTACGTATTAAATTCATTCGGTTTTAAAGTTGGAGGGGTTCCTCCTGTTGGTTATGAGCCACCTCTGCCCGCTTTGATAGATGAGGAGGTCTTCTCTTTTGAAGTCGTATGGGCGGCGGCGGGGACCGACCACGATTTTTTCCCGATAGCACCTCAGGACCTTAAGGACTACACCGACGGATTGGTAGTGGACCTGAAGGAGTGATTAAAAATAAAGAGCCCATCCGCTCGGTCAGGCGGATGGGCTCTTTTTATGCTCTGTGTTCGGGTATGAGCGCCTCAAAGGCGTCCATCCTACGGCGATTGAAGTGGATAGAGTACACCGGTTTGAGGAAGAGCTCGATATTTCTGAAGGCGATGACCTCCATCACATGTCCGGCGAGCACACCGTGATCCGGGGTGCTGAATACTCCATGCAGATGGGGGTACATTCCATCCTGACGGAAGCTGACGTCACCGGAAATGGAGACTAACTCCAGAACATCGTCGTAGCATTTTTTGACGTACTCGGTTCCTGTGTACCATCCAAAAGTCACGGATTTGACCATACCTAGACCGGAGAGGATAACCGCAGAGTCCACGTTAACCCCTTGACAGGCGGTTATTATGGACGAATGAAGGTTTTCGCCATCCTCAAGGTGTAGCGCCAGAAGTTCCTCTGTTCCGCAGTACTGCATAAAATCGCCCCCTAGCTTTCGTGGTTTTCACCTATATGCTATCTTGGCTGATTTCATTGTACTACATAAAAGCGATTTTCCCAAACCTTCGGTCGAATGCGATGTTTTATCTATCCAGGATATACCTTTGTAAATCCTGTCCGGTTAAGCCAGCGCCTATTCCAACCGACAGTCGAAGTCTCGCTTTGAGCGGTGGAAGATCCCCGCCGTCCATTACCCCTATATCGAAGAGCCTGCTGGTCGATCCCTCAAATCCGAACATACTGATGACCTTCCCATGAGGGCATCTGGAGCTGAGAAGCACTGGAACCTCCGATTTTAAAAGGGCCTTTATATAGGGTATCCAGGCTGGGAATACGTTGCCGTTTCCGAAGGCTGCCAGTACCAAGCCATCGGGAAGATCGCTTGAAGACGCCAGAGAGGCTATCAGTCTCTCTCCTCCTCCTAGTGACGAGTACAGGACCTCGACGTTTCTAGCGGGAACGACCCCCTCCAGGACCTGCCCTCTCTTGGGGATTCTCTTTATGTCTATGGCTTCGCCTATTATCTCCCCTACAGGTCCTCTGTCGAAGGATATAAATCCATTTTTACGATAGTTCATTCCCTGGGACATTTCCGATGCCGCCAGCAGCTGGTCCTGGATACAGACCAAGACTCCCATACCCCAAGTCGTCTGTGAATGGGCCGATCTCACAGCGTTACGAAGGTTTATAACCGCGTCGGATCCGATTACGTCAGATGGGCTGTTTGTACCGGTGAATATTACCGGTTGAGGATAGGCCCAGATCAGATCGGCCAGGTAGGCCATCTCCTCCATGGCGTCGGTACCACAGGTAACTACTATTCCTTGGACGCCGTCTATGACCAGCTTGGACAGTATCTCCATCAAATCCGAGGTCATCCTGACTGTATAATGGCTACTGGCCTGGTGGCTCCAGTCCACCAATTGCACGCTATCAGATATGTCGCTGGGCAGCCAGCTTAGCATCTCCTCCGCTGAGAGTTCGGGGGTATGGCCGTTTTTTTTCTCTGAGTATTTCATCCCGATCTCTCCACCGGCGACCACTAAAGCGATCTTGTTTCTGGTAGGCATGATGCTTGCTTTAGAACCCTAGGCTTTCGCCGACTAGTATGACCGTCGCGTCTCGCCCCATGGTGACGTTCTCGGAGATGAGGATGGCCCTACATACGGTGTTAGGAAGGGTGCATCCCACGTGATAACCCAGCTTAGCGCATGGTACGTCCATGCCTAGTCTAGAGGCGTTTATAGGGGTCGCTACGTCCCTAACCCTAGCGATGGCCGAGTCCAGGTCTTTACAAACTTTGTTCATGCCTATCACGTAGATGATGCTTCCGGCTCCCCAACACATCCCCGCCAGCCTGTTGCCTGTGCCGTCTATGTTGACCATTCTGCCGTCGTGGGTTATGGCGTTTGAGCTGGTCAGGAATACATCGCAACACAGCTCCTCTTTTAGCCGTCCTTTTTTATCTTCTGGGGATTTTAGCGAGGGGTCCCAATGATGAACGACCCTGTTACCCCTGTCGGAAAGAGCCTCCATTGCTCCTATCTCCCTTATCGTTACGGTCCCTGGTACGGCTACAGAGGCCCCTTCAGGGACCATCTCCATCACTGATCTCAGGGCCTCCTCCTTTGTCGCCACGTAAAGGGCCCTGTAGCCTCTGTTTTTTAGGGCCTTCACGACGGTGTTACCCAGACGCTCTCTCCAGAGTCGTCTATGACCTTCGAAGTCCGATGCCGATGGTTGAGACATAGGTCGCATTCCTCCCGAGTTTCTGTTTTAGTGGTCTGATCCTGATTTTCGCTTCTCCCCATGATCATGGCAGAGTTTTTTCAAAAAGTCCAGCGTGAGTGTAAAGGTTTATCTCTTGACGGGAGGTGATCGTGACGATATACTATGGCGTCTCCTGATGGAGGGAGGTTGTATTATGGACGACCTATTGATCAAAAAAAGGGTTTATCTCGCCAGGCTCTACGACCTTTACGGGCCTGTTCTCACGGAAAAACAGCGGAAGACCTACGAGATGCACGACCTAGAGGACCTTTCCCTCTCCGAGATATCCCAGGAGTTGTCCATTACTCGTCAAGGTATATCGGACCAGCTACAGAGGGCAAGGGATAGGCTGGAGGAGCTTGAGCTGTCGCTCGGTATCGCCGCTAGGCTGGACGATCTTGAGGGTAGATTAAGAAAGATGGAAGCCCTCCTGAGTTCCAGTGCCGATATCCCTCATGATCTGACCTTGAAGATTAGATCGATTATCTCTGGAGATCTGAAAGACGAAGGGAGCGATAACGGTGTTTGATGCCCTTAAAAGTCGTCTGGGAGGGGTATTTGCCAGGCTGAGAGGCAAGGGAAAACTCACGGAGGAGGACGTCCAGGAGGCTCTCAGAGAGGTCAGAAGAGCCCTCTTGGAGGCCGATGTCAACTATAAGGTCGTTAAGGACCTTGTGGAGAACATCAGACTCAGGGCCATGGAAAAATCTGTCCTTGAGTCCATAACTCCGGGACAGCAGGTCGTAGGTGTTGTGTATGAAGAGCTGATGAAGCTCATGGGGCAGGATCCTAAACCCATAACCATATCCTCCAAGCCACCGACTATAGTTATGATGGTGGGGCTTCAGGGTGGAGGAAAGACCACCAGCACCGTCAAAATAGCTAAGAGACTGTCCAAGGGACATAAGCCGTTGGTGGTCGCCTGTGACCTTCGTCGCCCTGCTGCTATAGATCAGCTCAGAGTTTTGGCGGATTCCGCCGGAGTGGGCTTCCTAGGGCCTGAGCCCGGAGAGACCGACGTGATGTCCGTGGTCAAGAGGGCCAGGGAACACGCCAGGGAAAGGCTCATGGATGTCATCCTTTTCGATACCGCCGGTAGGCTTGCGGTCGATCAGGAGATGATGGCCGAGCTAGATAGCATGAAGGAGTACCTCTCGCCTCACGAGATTCTTCTCGTCGTCGACGCCATGTCAGGTCAGGAGGCTGTGTCCGTATCTCAGGCCTTTCACGATAGGCTTGGGCTTACCGGAGTGGTCCTCTCCAAGGTCGACGGTGATGCCAGAGGCGGAGCTGCCTTGGCGGTCCTCGCTTCAACTGGAGTTCCCATAAAGTACGCCGGGGTGGGAGAGGGAATAGACGCCCTAGAGGTCTTCGATGCCAGGAGGATGGCGGAGAGGATCATGGGCATGGGTGACGTCGCTGGCCTGGTCGAGAAAATACAGCAGGCCACCACAGAGGAAGACGTCAAGAGGATAGCCTCTTCCGTAAAGAAAAACAAACTTGACTTCAACGATCTCCTGTCCCAATTCGATCAGATAGAGAAGATGGGGCCTTTGGAGAAGGT
Organism: uncultured Synergistaceae bacterium; assembly: GCA_964395085.1. Lineage (GTDB taxonomy): Bacteria > Synergistota > Synergistia > Synergistales > Dethiosulfovibrionaceae > Dethiosulfovibrio. Next base: position 31,382 of record CAYNAN010000009.1, on the reverse strand, counting down.
CATAGAGATGATACCTGGAGCGGACAGGATAAAGGAACTGAAGGATGGGGAACTTGATCCTGCCAGGATGGCCAGAATGAAGGCCATAATCCAGTCCATGACTATCGATGAGAGAAAAAATCCGGCGATAATAAAAGGTAGCCGTCGCCGTCGCATCGCCGAGGGATCTGGCACGACCATCCAGATGGTAAACCAGCTTCTTAAACAACAGATTCAGATGAACGATTTGTGGAAGAAGATGGGGAAAGGTGCGGGCAGAAAGAGATTTCAGATGCCCAAGTTCAAGGGATTCAGCGGGCTTTTGAAATAATTCAGGCATAAAACCGGATATCCGGTTATGTGACTTATTGAAATCAGGAGGTGTTCTTCAAATGGCAGTAAGAATTCGTCTCGCCCGTCACGGGCGCAAAAAAGCTCCTTTCTACCGTCTTGTCGTAGCAGATTCGAGGAGTCCCAGGGATGGCCGTTACATCGAGCAGCTTGGAACCTACAACCCTATGACCGATCCATCTGAGATCAACGTGGACGTGGAAAAAGCTCTGGCTTGGCTCTCTAAGGGTGCCCTTCCTTCCGATACCGCTAGGGGGCTTCTCAAAAAAGCCGGTGTGTGGGAGAAGTTTGTAGAGTCAAAGGGTAAGGCTGAGTAACATGGCCGACTACGGCGCACTGGTCGAATACGTGGCTCGTTCACTGGTATCAAATCCAGAGGATGTTCGGGTTTCGTCAAGTGAGGCCGGTGACGGTACGGTCAAGGTTCTGATCGAGGTAGATAAAGTCGACATCGGTAGGATGATCGGACGGAGAGGCGCGACCATAAACGCACTCCGTCAGGTGGTCAGGGCAGCTGCGGTGAAATCTGGAGACAGAGTAGACGTGGATGTCCTGGAGGATAGAGAGGCCTAGCCGTGAACAGGGAAGACCTGGTCGATATAGGCAGGATAATCGCTCCTCACGGGGTGAAGGGCGAGTTCAGGATCTCTCCCCTTACCGACTTCCCCGATCGCTTTCTCTCCATGGATATCTTGCGTCTTTACGACGACGCGGGGAGTTTTAGGATGGAAATGCCCCTCTCCTCCGTCAGGATTAGACCGGATAAGGGCGATGTCCTGGTTCGGTCCGAGAAGATCGGGGACAGGGATTCGGCCGAGTCCCTTAAGGGGCTTCTGGTTAAGGTCAGAAGCGACGAGAGGGTCCCTCTCTCTGAGGACGAGTACTGGATAGACGATCTGATAGGGATGAAGGTCCTGGATCGGGAGTCAGGTGAGTCTATCGGGGAGATCCGTGACGTCATGGTTACAGGTGGAGCCGATGTCTACCTGATTGGTCGCCCTGACGGTCGGACCTTCATGGTTCCGGCTGTGGCGGATTACGTCTTTTCCGTGGACGTGGAGACCTCCATCATGGTGGTGCAAGGTGTTCAGGAGCTAATCGACCTATGAGGATCACCGTCGTTACGGCGTTTCCCCAGTTTTTTCGTTCTTTCCTGGATACCAGTATAGTGGGTAGAGCCGTAGAACGAGGTCTGTTGAACGTGACCGTGGTGGATCTAAGAGAGTACGGCGAGGGCGATTACCGCCAGATTGACGACTATTCTTTCGGTGGCAACGGCGGTATGGTCATAATGGCGGAACCTCTTTCCAAAGCCCTAGAGGATCTGGATGGCCCCTCTTTTGTGGTCTATCCTAGCCCTCAAGGGGTGACTATGACTCAGGAGATGGTCGAGTCCCTTTCGACCAAGGATCATCTCGTGATCGTCTGCGGCCACTATGAGGGCGTGGACGAGAGGTTCGTCCAATCCAAGGTTGATATGGAGCTATCCATAGGGGACTACGTCTTGACAGGCGGAGAGCTGCCGGCGATGGTGGTTATCGACTCGGTGTCCAGACTAATTCCCGGCGTGGTCGGCAAGGGCCGGGCCGTCGTCGAGGACTCATTCTACAGAGGCATGCTCGACAACCCCCATTTCACGAGGCCAGCGGAATGGAGGGGCATGGAGGTTCCTCCTGTCCTTCTGTCTGGAAACGACGGCGAGATAGATCTGTGGCGTAGGAGGGAAGCCGTCGTCAGGACCCTCGACCGTAGACCCGATCTTCTCTGTCGGGCCAGCCTGAGGAGCTACCTTGAGGTAGGATACTACGTTATGTGGTTTCCGTCTGATGAACTCGATCCTTGGACCTTGAGGACTATCTCTCTCAGCTGTTCCTCTTACGGTGTTTCCAGGCTTTTGATACCGGTTCAGGATGGCGAGGTAAGGGGAGAACTCAGGTCTCTCATCTCGGAGCTTGGACTTGATTCCGCGGTGAAGCTGTTCCCATCGGCACAGAAGGCCTCTCAGTGGGTCCTGAAAAAAGAAAAAAAAGAGCCCTTTTCTATAGCTATCGGAAAAGGGCATGGAGAGGAAAATATCTCCTGGCTTGAGGTGAAAAGGGAGATGCTCTCCAACGGTCGTCCCCCTGTGTTCGTGTTCGGCGAGAACGTCGCGAGTGCGGGAGACGTCACTATGCGTCCTGTCGCGGGAGATGATCGAGATCGATCCGCTCTTCCGGTACAGAACGCCGTTTCGGTCGTTTTAGATCGCTTCTTTGGATGGCGATAAATTAGGATTGTACACGACAGGGAAGGTGATTAATATGGATCCCAGAATTAAACTTATCGAACAAAAATTCATGAAGCACGATGGCTCTGCCTTCCGCGCAGGCGATTCCGTAAAGGTCCACGTCAGGGTTAAAGAGGGTACCAGAGAGCGTATCCAGATGTTCGAGGGAGTCGTAATAGCCAAGAAGCATGGCGGTCTGAGCGAGACTTTCACGGTTCGCAAGATCTCCGGAGGCGTCGGAGTGGAGAGGATATTCCCCCTTCACTGTCCCTCTGTGGAGAAGATAGAGGTCCTTCGTCACGGAAGAGTCCGCAGGGCCAAGCTCTATTACCTCAGGGATAGGAGCGGTAAGTCCGCTCGTATCAGGGAGCGTCGTCGTTAGTCTTACCTTTGGGTTGACGAATCGATCTGCGGTGGGTATAATATCCATCGTTCCTAAGCGGGGGTGGCGGAACTGGTAGACGCGCAAGACTAAGGATCTTGTGGGCATAGCCTGTGGGAGTTCAAGTCTCCCCCTCCGCACCAGATAATCATCGAGGCCGGAAGCTTTTGCTTCCGGCCTCGATTTTTTTGCGTTCGTAGGATTCTCTTTATTCCACTGTGGCCTTTACTATCACTACTGGCTCGAGAGGTACGTCCTGGTGGAATCCCACGTTGCCGGTCTTCACTCCCTTTATGGCGTCGACTATCTCCGTCCCCTCGACGACCTTTCCGAACACGGCGTATCCCCATCCTCTGGTAGTAGGAGCGGTGTGGTTCAGAAATTCGTTGTCCTTGACGTTTATAAAGAACTGGGCTGTAGCCGAGTGGGGATCCTGAGTCCTGGCCATGGCGACGGTGTACTTGTCGTTCTTGAGTCCGTTTTGAGCCTCGTTTTCGACCGGTTCCTTCGTGGTCTTCTGGTTCATTTGGTCGTCAAAACCGCCTCCTTGGATCATAAAGCCGTCTATTACCCTGTGAAAGATCGTACCATCGTAAAACCCGTCTCTGACGTAGGACAGAAAGTTCTCCGTCGTCTTTGGGGCTTTTTCCGAATCCAGTTCGATCTTTACTACTCCCATGTTGGTCTCCAGTTTTACCATGATATGATCTCCTCTTTCTTTTTTCTCCTCTTTGTCATCGTCCGCCCAGCTGTATGTTCTCGGCGACAGTAAAAGGGCTATTGTCATAAGGACCATCACTAACTTGCTCAAGGAATCACTCCTCCGTTTCGGGTTTACACCATTTCAGATATCTCTCGAGGGATACGTCTGGGTGATGATATCTGTTTCGCTCAAACGACGTAGTCTTGTTGTACTGTATAGCCTGGGTGGGGCACCAGTGAAAACAGGCGAGGCAGCCGGTGCATCTTCCGAGCCATCTGGGATTGCCAGCTTTATCCAGAGATATATTGCCCACGGGACATACCGACTGGCATATCCCGCAACTGTTGCAACTGTCGGTCTGGAAAAACTTCCGGTCCTCCTTGCAGGCTGCGGCTATGGCTCCTACGTTTATCTTCTCCGATGCCCACCTGAATAAGGTGGATGGCTTTGACTCACGCTTTTCCTTTATCCTGTCTATTATCCCGTCCAGTTTGCGATCCCCGCGGCTGAGGATCCTCTCTAGGGCCTTTCCTGAGGGGGGATTACTCAGTGGGGGGTAGTTCCCCGGCATCTTAACGGAGAACGACGCCCTTAGCTCAATGCCCTTTTGAGCCAGTATGCGCTGACATTGGGCCTCAGCCCCCAAGGGCATCCCTGCGCTGTCCACGACCAGGAAGACCCATGATGATCTCTCAACGGTGAGGTTGGACAGAAAACGATGCACCACCCCTGGAGCACCTATGGCGTGTACCGGGTAAAGTATCCCGACCCTTTCGCCCTCGGCTTTGATCTTTTTCCCCATCACGGACGCCATGTTTATGACTCGGCAGTCTCCGAGGCTCTGGCCTATTCTGTCCGCTATGTGAAGGGTGTTTCCCGTGCCAGAATATACGTAAAGGCTGTTCACTCGCTTATCCCCTCTCTAACGTTATAGTGGCGCTCTCCTTCATCCTCCTAGCCAGATACACAAAGGGCGTATCGCATAACGCCACTATGAATTTCAGAATATAGGTCGATATGAATATCTCCCATAGGATACCCATGGGAACGGTCCCGTAAAAGGCTATCAACGTGAAAACTGAGCTGTCCAGTGCCTGCGATACGATCGTTGACAGGTTGTTTCTGAGCCATAGGTGTCTTCCGTTGGTCATCTTTTTCCACCAATGAAATGCCCACACGTCGTGCATCTGCGAAATCCCGTAGGCGACCAAGGAGGCTATCGCTAGCCTGGGCATTATCCTGAATATCGTCTCGAGGGCTCCTTGAGCGAAATCGTCAGGATGAGGCGCAAACTGTAGGGCCAGGTTCATTATCACGGTGGTGACTATCAGGGAAAAAAAGCCTATGTAGACGGCCTGTTTTGCGTCCTCCCTGCCGTGGTTCTCCGACAGTATGTCGGTCACCAAAAAGGCCGAGGCGTAGACGATATTCCCTAGAGTGGAGGTTATGCCGAAAAGGGATACCAGCTTAACCACCTGTATGTTGGCCAGTATGACCGATACCGGTATCCAGCAAAGTAGCCCTTGCTTTCCCCACAGCTTGTATATGGCCATGATAAACAGAAAATTTGTCGCCATCATTAAAAACCAAAGAAACTCGTTGCTCATGCTATTTCTCCTCTCAACCTAAATATATCTTTTACAGGGAGACATTCTACACTAAACGGGGAATATCCACATGAGAGAGTCTTAAAGGCCGATCTTTTTCGTCGTTTTGAACTCAGAGAGGGGACCATAAGGTCCAAAAAAAGAGCTAAAAAGCGACATTGGGGAACAATATTAAACTAAAAGTTGACCTTTTCGTGTTTTATGACTAGGATTCCATGGTGGACACCTGGAATACAGGAGTCTCTCTCGCCTGCTCCAGGTGGGATATCATAGCTCGGGAGGTTTTTTCATGCGTGCGAAAAGCTTTATAGGAAAAGCCGGCATATTGGCTACAGCTGTGGTTCTGTCAGCTATGGTCGTCGGCTCGGCTCTGGCCTGTACTTCCATGATGGCCGGAAAAAAAGCTACGGTCGACGGCTCCACAATAGTCAGCCATACCGTCGATGGCTGGTACGATCACAGAATGCAGATAGTGCCTGGTCAGAAGTGGGAAGAGGGGGCCATGGCCCCTGTTTACAAGAACCTGTGCTATCAGACTATGCCCACCAAGCCCCTAAACAAGGTTGGGGAGATCCCTCAGGTATCCGAGACCTATACCTACTTCAAAACTGGCTATCCGTCCATGAACGAGCATAAGCTCATGATGGCCGAGGCCACTTGGGGTGGAAGGGAGGAATCCTACTGCGACGGTGGCTGGATGACCATAGAGATGCTCCAGGTCTTCGCCCTTCAGAGGACTAAGACCGCCAGGGACGCTATCGCCGTTATGGGAGCCCTAGCCGAGAAGTACGGATATGGCGACGTAGGAGAAGGCCTCTGGATAGCCGACGGTAACGAGGTATGGCTCTTCGAGATCACCGGACCTGGACCTCTTTGGAACTCGGAGCTTGGAATACCCGGCGCAATCTGGGCCGCTGCCAGGATCCCAGACGATCACGTCAGCGTCATAGCCAACCGTTCCAGGATAGGCAAACTCGACCTCAAGGACAAGGACAACTACATGGCCTCCTCCAACGTTATATCCTTTGCTAAGGATATGGGATGGTGGAAGGAAGGGGAGGAGTTCCTCTTCAACAAGGCCTATATGCCCGCGGAGGACTACGGCTACTCTCCGATATGCAGCCGCAGGGAGTGGAGGGCTCTCAGCCTTATGGCCCCTTCTCTTAACTTGAGCCCAACCGATGCCCAGTATCCTCTTTCGGTGAAGCCAGATAAGAAGGTATCCGCTCAGGACCTTATATCCATAAACAGGGATCATTATCAGGGAACCCCATACGATCTCTCCAAGACGAAGGCTGGCGGTCCCTTCGAGTCCCCGGTTTTCTACAGGGCCAACAAGGACCAGAGGCCGGAGGGAATGAAGGGCGTCTACTGGGAGAGGAACATCAGTATCTTCCGTTGCTCCTACAGCCACGTGGCTCAGACCTGGGCGGATCTTCCCGATTCCGTCGGTGGCCTCATGTGGTTCGGGCTCGACCAGCCAGTTACCACCGTCTACGTGCCTGTCTTCGCCGGTGTGACAAAGGTCCCCAGCAGCTGGTCCGATGGCTATCGCCACAAGATGGATAGAAACAGCGCTTTCTGGGCGTTCAACTTCGTGAGCAACTGGGCGACCCTTAAGTGGAACTACATGATAAAGGATATAGCCGCTGAGCAGAGCCGTTTCGAGGACCAGTTCTTCGCCGAGATCCCTGCCATAAAGGCTACCGCTGTCGAGATGTACAAGAAGGATCCAGCTAGTGCCGTAGAGTTCCTCACCAACTACAGCTACAACAACATGTTGGCGGTTGAGAAGGCCTGGTGGAACCTTGGCGATACCCTCGTCGGCAAGTACTGCGATGGCTACGTCATGACCGAGGAGGGAGCTCAGGAGTCCGCCGGTTATCCGACCTGGTGGCTTGAGGACGTGGAGTACGGTAAGACCTCCAATCCTTCGAATCCCAAGTAAATATATTTTTAGTTAAAAATAGGGGGAGTGCCTGTTTAGGCACATCTCCCTATTTTCTTTTCATCCTAAAATAGCCGCCAAAGCAGCTCTTGACGTCGAAAACCGACACGAAGGCTATATTGTCCAGTATTCTGTTTATCTCCGGGATATCCTTTCTGTTGCATATTATCTTTATCACGTATCTAGGGCCGGTTTTACCCTCTCCCTGTATCACGGTGGTACCGAATCCTCGTTCTCTCAGCTTATCCACGACGTCCAGTGTCCTATCGTTGTAAGGGGCCATGGCCTCCACCAGGGTATAGCCCTTCATGAACCTATCCTCCAGGTATGACCCTACATAGTTTCCCGTGGCGTATCCAAGGCAGTATGCGACTAGCTCAAGCGGCCTCAGGACTCTACCTCCACCGAGTATGTGTCCCAGCACCACCATGTAGAGCATTACCTCGAAGAAGCCTATTATGGCGGCGGCGATCCTTCTGCCTCTCACGAGCTGTAGGATCCTAAAAGTTCCCAAGCTCACGTCGGTTACCCTGGCGCAGAATATCAACAACATGCTGACTATCAACGCGGTATCGACCATAAAATCATCATCCTTTCTTGTTTTTTAGCTTTGAGTTGTCTCAATACGTTGTGGTATGCTTACCCCGAGAGGTTCACTATATATTCAAGGAGGGGTTTTTGTGAACAAAAAGAACGGTTTTATCCGTAGTGTGGCTGTTTTAGCGTTGGTCCTCCTCTCTACGTGTCCTGTATGGGCCAAGGATGGCGTAATCACCGTTGTGGGTTTTAACGACATGCACGGCAAGATATTCTCCTACGAAGCCACGGTAAAGGTCGATGGCGAGAAGGTCAAGGAGGACGTCGGGGGCATCGCCCGGATGGCCACAGCTATCCGGGAGGTAAAGGCCGAGGACCCCGGCAACACGGTAATTGCACAGATGGGGGATACTGTAGAGGGACCTCTTTTTTTCTTCTTTCACGGGAAGGCCGAGTTGGCTGGGATAAACGCCATCCCGGTGGATTTAGGTGTGCCGGGAAACCACGAGTTTGACCTCGGAGCGGACGTATTTGGAGAGTTTATAAAGTCCGCCTCTTTCCCGCTCATCTGCGCTAACCTCGAGACTACCAGAGATGATCTGAGACTTCAACCTAGCTGGACTAAAACCCTTGAAAATGGGCTTAAAGTCGGTTTCTTCGGTCTTCTCTGCACCGAGTTGGACTCCCTCACGAGCCCAGGCCCTGACGTCAAAGCGGGGCAGGACCTGGTTTCCGTCTCCAAAAAAATGGTGGAGGACCTCAAAGCCGACGGCTGCGATGTCATAATAGCCCTTACCCACATAGGTATAGAGGCGGATAGGCTGGTCGCTCAGTCGGTAAAGGGAATACACGCCATACTGGGAGGACACAGCCATACAGTCATGAGCGCTCCAGAGATAGTCGAGGGGCCTGATGGATGGAAAACCATGATAGGCCAGGCCGGATCCATGGCCCGCTATATAGGGGCCATGAAGCTCGATATCAAGGACGGTCTCGTCGACGAGGCTCACAGCTCCTGGAAGCTCATAGAGATGCGCCAGTCCATAGCCAAGGCTCAGGACGTCCAGGCCGTTATCGAGCCCTTCGGCGAGGAACTCAAGAAAAATCTAAGCAAAAAGGTCGGAACCATGCCTAACAACGTCGACGCCACAAGGGACGTTGTCAGAGGACAGGAATCGGCCCTCGGCAACTACCTCGCCGACGGACTTCGTTGGAAGGCCGGGACCGACGTGGCCTTCGTAAACGGCGGTGGCATCAGAGGAGATAAAATTATCCCCGCAGGAGACGTCTCCTACAACACCATCATGGACGTATTCCCCTGGGGTAACACCCTTCAGACCTTTGTCCTCACCGGCAAAGAGCTGAAAGAGGTCATGGAGGTCTCCGGTTCGGCTCTTATAGGAGAAGGGGACAAGTACGAGCCCAACGACAGAGCTCCCAGCGGGGCGTTCCTCCAGATCTCCGGTATGAAGGTCGTGTTCGACCTCTCGAAAGAGCCTGCCCTGATAGACAACGACTCCAAGCTCACCAGGCCGGGGTCAAGGGTCGTCTCCCTTGAGGTCAAAAAAGGCGACGAGTGGAAGTCCGTGGAGGACGATGGGGAATACACCGTCGCCGTCTACTCCTGGACCGGAAGCGGCGGAGATAAGTTCTACACCTTTGGCTCCAAAAAAGGACAGGACTTCTACGTATCCGACTCCGATGTTTTCGCCGAGACGGTAAGACACACCGACGGCGTAGTCGACCCTGTTGTCGACGGAAGGATCACCATAAAACGCTAAATAAGGTAAAGACGGAGAGAGGGAGGCCCATGGGCCTCCCTCTCTCCGTCTTTACCTTATTTAGCGTTTTATGGTGATCCTTCCGTCGACAACAGGGTCGACTACGCCGTCGGTGTGTCTTACCGTCTCGGCGAAAACATCGGAGTCGGATACGTAGAAGTCCTGTCCTTTTTTGGAGCCAAAGGTGTAGAACTTATCTCCGCCGCTTCCGGTCCAGGAGTAGACGGCGACGGTGTATTCCCCATCGTCCTCCACGGACTTCCACTCGTCGCCTTTTTTGACCTCAAGGGAGACGACCCTTGACCCCGGCCTGGTGAGCTTGGAGTCGTTGTCTATCAGGGCAGGCTCTTTCGAGAGGTCGAACACGACCTTCATACCGGAGATCTGGAGGAACGCCCCGCTGGGAGCTCTGTCGTTGGGCTCGTACTTGTCCCCTTCTCCTATAAGAGCCGAACCGGAGACCTCCATGACCTCTTTCAGCTCTTTGCCGGTGAGGACAAAGGTCTGAAGGGTGTTACCCCAGGGGAATACGTCCATGATGGTGTTGTAGGAGACGTCTCCTGCGGGGATAATTTTATCTCCTCTGATGCCACCGCCGTTTACGAAGGCCACGTCGGTCCCGGCCTTCCAACGAAGTCCGTCGGCGAGGTAGTTGCCGAGGGCCGATTCCTGTCCTCTGACAACGTCCCTTGTGGCGTCGACGTTGTTAGGCATGGTTCCGACCTTTTTGCTTAGATTTTTCTTGAGTTCCTCGCCGAAGGGCTCGATAACGGCCTGGACGTCCTGAGCCTTGGCTATGGACTGGCGCATCTCTATGAGCTTCCAGGAGCTGTGAGCCTCGTCGACGAGACCGTCCTTGATATCGAGCTTCATGGCCCCTATATAGCGGGCCATGGATCCGGCCTGGCCTATCATGGTTTTCCATCCATCAGGCCCCTCGACTATCTCTGGAGCGCTCATGACTGTATGGCTGTGTCCTCCCAGTATGGCGTGTATTCCCTTTACCGACTGAGCGACCAGCCTATCCGCCTCTATACCTATGTGGGTAAGGGCTATTATGACATCGCAGCCGTCGGCTTTGAGGTCCTCCACCATTTTTTTGGAGACGGAAACCAGGTCCTGCCCCGCTTTGACGTCAGGGCCTGGGCTCGTGAGGGAGTCCAACTCGGTGCAGAGAAGACCGAAGAAACCGACTTTAAGCCCATTTTCAAGGGTTTTAGTCCAGCTAGGTTGAAGTCTCAGATCATCTCTGGTAGTCTCGAGGTTAGCGCAGATGAGCGGGAAAGAGGCGGACTTTATAAACTCTCCAAATACGTCCGCTCCGAGGTCAAACTCGTGGTTTCCCGGCACACCTAAATCCACCGGGATGGCGTTTATCCCAGCCAACTCGGCCTTCCCGTGAAAGAAGAAAAAAAGAGGTCCCTCTACAGTATCCCCCATCTGTGCAATTACCGTGTTGCCGGGGTCCTCGGCCTTTACCTCCCGGATAGCTGTGGCCATCCGGGCGATGCCCCCGACGTCCTCCTTGACCTTCTCGCCATCGACCTTTACCGTGGCTTCGTAGGAGAATATCTTGCCGTGCATGTCGTTAAAACCCACAACGGTGATTACGCCATCCTTGGCCCATACAGGACACGTAGAGAGGAGGACCAACGCTAAAACAGCCACACTACGGATAAAACCGTTCTTTTTGTTCACAAAAACCCCTCCTTGAATATATAGTGAACCTCTCGGGGTAAGCATACCACAACGTATTGAGACAACTCAAAGCTAAAAAACAAGAAAGGATGATGATTTTATGGTCGATACCGCGTTGATAGTCAGCATGTTGTTGATATTCTGCGCCAGGGTAACCGACGTGAGCTTGGGAACTTTTAGGATCCTACAGCTCGTGAGAGGCAGAAGGATCGCCGCCGCCATAATAGGCTTCTTCGAGGTAATGCTCTACATGGTGGTGCTGGGACACATACTCGGTGGAGGTAGAGTCCTGAGGCCGCTTGAGCTAGTCGCATACTGCCTTGGATACGCCACGGGAAACTATGTAGGGTCATACCTGGAGGATAGGTTCATGAAGGGCTATACCCTGGTGGAGGCCATGGCCCCTTACAACGATAGGACACTGGACGTCGTGGATAAGCTGAGAGAACGAGGATTCGGTACCACCGTGATACAGGGAGAGGGTAAAACCGGCCCTAGATACGTGATAAAGATAATATGCAACAGAAAGGATATCCCGGAGATAAACAGAATACTGGACAATATAGCCTTCGTGTCGGTTTTCGACGTCAAGAGCTGCTTTGGCGGCTATTTTAGGATGAAAAGAAAATAGGGAGATGTGCCTAAACAGGCACTCCCCCTATTTTTAACTAAAAATATATTTACTTGGGATTCGAAGGATTGGAGGTCTTACCGTACTCCACGTCCTCAAGCCACCAGGTCGGATAACCGGCGGACTCCTGAGCTCCCTCCTCGGTCATGACGTAGCCATCGCAGTACTTGCCGACGAGGGTATCGCCAAGGTTCCACCAGGCCTTCTCAACCGCCAACATGTTGTTGTAGCTGTAGTTGGTGAGGAACTCTACGGCACTAGCTGGATCCTTCTTGTACATCTCGACAGCGGTAGCCTTTATGGCAGGGATCTCGGCGAAGAACTGGTCCTCGAAACGGCTCTGCTCAGCGGCTATATCCTTTATCATGTAGTTCCACTTAAGGGTCGCCCAGTTGCTCACGAAGTTGAACGCCCAGAAAGCGCTGTTTCTATCCATCTTGTGGCGATAGCCATCGGACCAGCTGCTGGGGACCTTTGTCACACCGGCGAAGACAGGCACGTAGACGGTGGTAACTGGCTGGTCGAGCCCGAACCACATGAGGCCACCGACGGAATCGGGAAGATCCGCCCAGGTCTGAGCCACGTGGCTGTAGGAGCAACGGAAGATACTGATGTTCCTCTCCCAGTAGACGCCCTTCATTCCCTCCGGCCTCTGGTCCTTGTTGGCCCTGTAGAAAACCGGGGACTCGAAGGGACCGCCAGCCTTCGTCTTGGAGAGATCGTATGGGGTTCCCTGATAATGATCCCTGTTTATGGATATAAGGTCCTGAGCGGATACCTTCTTATCTGGCTTCACCGAAAGAGGATACTGGGCATCGGTTGGGCTCAAGTTAAGAGAAGGGGCCATAAGGCTGAGAGCCCTCCACTCCCTGCGGCTGCATATCGGAGAGTAGCCGTAGTCCTCCGCGGGCATATAGGCCTTGTTGAAGAGGAACTCCTCCCCTTCCTTCCACCATCCCATATCCTTAGCAAAGGATATAACGTTGGAGGAGGCCATGTAGTTGTCCTTGTCCTTGAGGTCGAGTTTGCCTATCCTGGAACGGTTGGCTATGACGCTGACGTGATCGTCTGGGATCCTGGCAGCGGCCCAGATTGCGCCGGGTATTCCAAGCTCCGAGTTCCAAAGAGGTCCAGGTCCGGTGATCTCGAAGAGCCATACCTCGTTACCGTCGGCTATCCAGAGGCCTTCTCCTACGTCGCCATATCCGTACTTCTCGGCTAGGGCTCCCATAACGGCGATAGCGTCCCTGGCGGTCTTAGTCCTCTGAAGGGCGAAGACCTGGAGCATCTCTATGGTCATCCAGCCACCGTCGCAGTAGGATTCCTCCCTTCCACCCCAAGTGGCCTCGGCCATCATGAGCTTATGCTCGTTCATGGACGGATAGCCAGTTTTGAAGTAGGTATAGGTCTCGGATACCTGAGGGATCTCCCCAACCTTGTTTAGGGGCTTGGTGGGCATAGTCTGATAGCACAGGTTCTTGTAAACAGGGGCCATGGCCCCCTCTTCCCACTTCTGACCAGGCACTATCTGCATTCTGTGATCGTACCAGCCATCGACGGTATGGCTGACTATTGTGGAGCCGTCGACCGTAGCTTTTTTTCCGGCCATCATGGAAGTACAGGCCAGAGCCGAGCCGACGACCATAGCTGACAGAACCACAGCTGTAGCCAATATGCCGGCTTTTCCTATAAAGCTTTTCGCACGCATGAAAAAACCTCCCGAGCTATGATATCCCACCTGGAGCAGGCGAGAGAGACTCCTGTATTCCAGGTGTCCACCATGGAATCCTAGTCATAAAACACGAAAAGGTCAACTTTTAGTTTAATATTGTTCCCCAATGTCGCTTTTTAGCTCTTTTTTTGGACCTTATGGTCCCCTCTCTGAGTTCAAAACGACGAAAAAGATCGGCCTTTAAGACTCTCTCATGTGGATATTCCCCGTTTAGTGTAGAATGTCTCCCTGTAAAAGATATATTTAGGTTGAGAGGAGAAATAGCATGAGCAACGAGTTTCTTTGGTTTTTAATGATGGCGACAAATTTTCTGTTTATCATGGCCATATACAAGCTGTGGGGAAAGCAAGGGCTACTTTGCTGGATACCGGTATCGGTCATACTGGCCAACATACAGGTGGTTAAGCTGGTATCCCTTTTCGGCATAACCTCCACTCTAGGGAATATCGTCTACGCCTCGGCCTTTTTGGTGACCGACATACTGTCGGAGAACCACGGCAGGGAGGACGCAAAACAGGCCGTCTACATAGGCTTTTTTTCCCTGATAGTCACCACCGTGATAATGAACCTGGCCCTACAGTTTGCGCCTCATCCTGACGATTTCGCTCAAGGAGCCCTCGAGACGATATTCAGGATAATGCCCAGGCTAGCGATAGCCTCCTTGGTCGCCTACGGGATTTCGCAGATGCACGACGTGTGGGCATTTCATTGGTGGAAAAAGATGACCAACGGAAGACACCTATGGCTCAGAAACAACCTGTCAACGATCGTATCGCAGGCACTGGACAGCTCAGTTTTCACGTTGATAGCCTTTTACGGGACCGTTCCCATGGGTATCCTATGGGAGATATTCATATCGACCTATATTCTGAAATTCATAGTGGCGTTATGCGATACGCCCTTTGTGTATCTGGCTAGGAGGATGAAGGAGAGCGCCACTATAACGTTAGAGAGGGGATAAGCGAGTGAACAGCCTTTACGTATATTCTGGCACGGGAAACACCCTTCACATAGCGGACAGAATAGGCCAGAGCCTCGGAGACTGCCGAGTCATAAACATGGCGTCCGTGATGGGGAAAAAGATCAAAGCCGAGGGCGAAAGGGTCGGGATACTTTACCCGGTACACGCCATAGGTGCTCCAGGGGTGGTGCATCGTTTTCTGTCCAACCTCACCGTTGAGAGATCATCATGGGTCTTCCTGGTCGTGGACAGCGCAGGGATGCCCTTGGGGGCTGAGGCCCAATGTCAGCGCATACTGGCTCAAAAGGGCATTGAGCTAAGGGCGTCGTTCTCCGTTAAGATGCCGGGGAACTACCCCCCACTGAGTAATCCCCCCTCAGGAAAGGCCCTAGAGAGGATCCTCAGCCGCGGGGATCGCAAACTGGACGGGATAATAGACAGGATAAAGGAAAAGCGTGAGTCAAAGCCATCCACCTTATTCAGGTGGGCATCGGAGAAGATAAACGTAGGAGCCATAGCCGCAGCCTGCAAGGAGGACCGGAAGTTTTTCCAGACCGACAGTTGCAACAGTTGCGGGATATGCCAGTCGGTATGTCCCGTGGGCAATATATCTCTGGATAAAGCTGGCAATCCCAGATGGCTCGGAAGATGCACCGGCTGCCTCGCCTGTTTTCACTGGTGCCCCACCCAGGCTATACAGTACAACAAGACTACGTCGTTTGAGCGAAACAGATATCATCACCCAGACGTATCCCTCGAGAGATATCTGAAATGGTGTAAACCCGAAACGGAGGAGTGATTCCTTGAGCAAGTTAGTGATGGTCCTTATGACAATAGCCCTTTTACTGTCGCCGAGAACATACAGCTGGGCGGACGATGACAAAGAGGAGAAAAAAGAAAGAGGAGATCATATCATGGTAAAACTGGAGACCAACATGGGAGTAGTAAAGATCGAACTGGATTCGGAAAAAGCCCCAAAGACGACGGAGAACTTTCTGTCCTACGTCAGAGACGGGTTTTACGATGGTACGATCTTTCACAGGGTAATAGACGGCTTTATGATCCAAGGAGGCGGTTTTGACGACCAAATGAACCAGAAGACCACGAAGGAACCGGTCGAAAACGAGGCTCAAAACGGACTCAAGAACGACAAGTACACCGTCGCCATGGCCAGGACTCAGGATCCCCACTCGGCTACAGCCCAGTTCTTTATAAACGTCAAGGACAACGAATTTCTGAACCACACCGCTCCTACTACCAGAGGATGGGGATACGCCGTGTTCGGAAAGGTCGTCGAGGGGACGGAGATAGTCGACGCCATAAAGGGAGTGAAGACCGGCAACGTGGGATTCCACCAGGACGTACCTCTCGAGCCAGTAGTGATAGTAAAGGCCACAGTGGAATAAAGAGAATCCTACGAACGCAAAAAAATCGAGGCCGGAAGCAAAAGCTTCCGGCCTCGATGATTATCTGGTGCGGAGGGGGAGACTTGAACTCCCACAGGCTATGCCCACAAGATCCTTAGTCTTGCGCGTCTACCAGTTCCGCCACCCCCGCTTAGGAACGATGGATATTATACCCACCGCAGATCGATTCGTCAACCCAAAGGTAAGACTAACGACGACGCTCCCTGATACGAGCGGACTTACCGCTCCTATCCCTGAGGTAATAGAGCTTGGCCCTGCGGACTCTTCCGTGACGAAGGACCTCTATCTTCTCCACAGAGGGACAGTGAAGGGGGAATATCCTCTCCACTCCGACGCCTCCGGAGATCTTGCGAACCGTGAAAGTCTCGCTCAGACCGCCATGCTTCTTGGCTATTACGACTCCCTCGAACATCTGGATACGCTCTCTGGTACCCTCTTTAACCCTGACGTGGACCTTTACGGAATCGCCTGCGCGGAAGGCAGAGCCATCGTGCTTCATGAATTTTTGTTCGATAAGTTTAATTCTGGGATCCATATTAATCACCTTCCCTGTCGTGTACAATCCTAATTTATCGCCATCCAAAGAAGCGATCTAAAACGACCGAAACGGCGTTCTGTACCGGAAGAGCGGATCGATCTCGATCATCTCCCGCGACAGGACGCATAGTGACGTCTCCCGCACTCGCGACGTTCTCGCCGAACACGAACACAGGGGGACGACCGTTGGAGAGCATCTCCCTTTTCACCTCAAGCCAGGAGATATTTTCCTCTCCATGCCCTTTTCCGATAGCTATAGAAAAGGGCTCTTTTTTTTCTTTTTTCAGGACCCACTGAGAGGCCTTCTGTGCCGATGGGAACAGCTTCACCGCGGAATCAAGTCCAAGCTCCGAGATGAGAGACCTGAGTTCTCCCCTTACCTCGCCATCCTGAACCGGTATCAAAAGCCTGGAAACACCGTAAGAGGAACAGCTGAGAGAGATAGTCCTCAAGGTCCAAGGATCGAGTTCATCAGACGGAAACCACATAACGTAGTATCCTACCTCAAGGTAGCTCCTCAGGCTGGCCCGACAGAGAAGATCGGGTCTACGGTCGAGGGTCCTGACGACGGCTTCCCTCCTACGCCACAGATCTATCTCGCCGTCGTTTCCAGACAGAAGGACAGGAGGAACCTCCATGCCCCTCCATTCCGCTGGCCTCGTGAAATGGGGGTTGTCGAGCATGCCTCTGTAGAATGAGTCCTCGACGACGGCCCGGCCCTTGCCGACCACGCCGGGAATTAGTCTGGACACCGAGTCGATAACCACCATCGCCGGCAGCTCTCCGCCTGTCAAGACGTAGTCCCCTATGGATAGCTCCATATCAACCTTGGATTGGACGAACCTCTCGTCCACGCCCTCATAGTGGCCGCAGACGATCACGAGATGATCCTTGGTCGAAAGGGACTCGACCATCTCCTGAGTCATAGTCACCCCTTGAGGGCTAGGATAGACCACAAAAGAGGGGCCATCCAGATCCTCTAGGGCTTTGGAAAGAGGTTCCGCCATTATGACCATACCGCCGTTGCCACCGAAAGAATAGTCGTCAATCTGGCGGTAATCGCCCTCGCCGTACTCTCTTAGATCCACCACGGTCACGTTCAACAGACCTCGTTCTACGGCTCTACCCACTATACTGGTATCCAGGAAAGAACGAAAAAACTGGGGAAACGCCGTAACGACGGTGATCCTCATAGGTCGATTAGCTCCTGAACACCTTGCACCACCATGATGGAGGTCTCCACGTCCACGGAAAAGACGTAATCCGCCACAGCCGGAACCATGAAGGTCCGACCGTCAGGGCGACCAATCAGGTAGACATCGGCTCCACCTGTAACCATGACGTCACGGATCTCCCCGATAGACTCACCTGACTCCCGATCCAGGACCTTCATCCCTATCAGATCGTCTATCCAGTACTCGTCCTCAGAGAGAGGGACCCTCTCGTCGCTTCTGACCTTAACCAGAAGCCCCTTAAGGGACTCGGCCGAATCCCTGTCCCCGATCTTCTCGGACCGAACCAGGACATCGCCCTTATCCGGTCTAATCCTGACGGAGGAGAGGGGCATTTCCATCCTAAAACTCCCCGCGTCGTCGTAAAGACGCAAGATATCCATGGAGAGAAAGCGATCGGGGAAGTCGGTAAGGGGAGAGATCCTGAACTCGCCCTTCACCCCGTGAGGAGCGATTATCCTGCCTATATCGACCAGGTCTTCCCTGTTCACGGCTAGGCCTCTCTATCCTCCAGGACATCCACGTCTACTCTGTCTCCAGATTTCACCGCAGCTGCCCTGACCACCTGACGGAGTGCGTTTATGGTCGCGCCTCTCCGTCCGATCATCCTACCGATGTCGACTTTATCTACCTCGATCAGAACCTTGACCGTACCGTCACCGGCCTCACTTGACGAAACCCGAACATCCTCTGGATTTGATACCAGTGAACGAGCCACGTATTCGACCAGTGCGCCGTAGTCGGCCATGTTACTCAGCCTTACCCTTTGACTCTACAAACTTCTCCCACACACCGGCTTTTTTGAGAAGCCCCCTAGCGGTATCGGAAGGAAGGGCACCCTTAGAGAGCCAAGCCAGAGCTTTTTCCACGTCCACGTTGATCTCAGATGGATCGGTCATAGGGTTGTAGGTTCCAAGCTGCTCGATGTAACGGCCATCCCTGGGACTCCTCGAATCTGCTACGACAAGACGGTAGAAAGGAGCTTTTTTGCGCCCGTGACGGGCGAGACGAATTCTTACTGCCATTTGAAGAACACCTCCTGATTTCAATAAGTCACATAACCGGATATCCGGTTTTATGCCTGAATTATTTCAAAAGCCCGCTGAATCCCTTGAACTTGGGCATCTGAAATCTCTTTCTGCCCGCACCTTTCCCCATCTTCTTCCACAAATCGTTCATCTGAATCTGTTGTTTAAGAAGCTGGTTTACCATCTGGATGGTCGTGCCAGATCCCTCGGCGATGCGACGGCGACGGCTACCTTTTATTATCGCCGGATTTTTTCTCTCATCGATAGTCATGGACTGGATTATGGCCTTCATTCTGGCCATCCTGGCAGGATCAAGTTCCCCATCCTTCAGTTCCTTTATCCTGTCCGCTCCAGGTATCATCTCTATGACCTTCTCCAAAGGCCCCATCTTCTCTATCTGATCGAATTGGGACAGGAGATCGTTGAAGTCAAGTTTGTTTTTCTTTACGGAAGAGGCTATCCTCTTGACGTCTTCCTCTGTGGTGGCCTGCTGTATTTTCTCGACCAGGCCAGCGACGTCACCCATGCCCATGATCCTCTCCGCCATCCTCCTGGCATCGAAGACCTCTAGGGCGTCTATTCCCTCTCCCACCCCGGCGTACTTTATGGGAACTCCAGTTGAAGCGAGGACCGCCAAGGCAGCTCCGCCTCTGGCATCACCGTCGACCTTGGAGAGGACCACTCCGGTAAGCCCAAGCCTATCGTGAAAGGCCTGAGATACGGACACAGCCTCCTGACCTGACATGGCGTCGACGACGAGAAGAATCTCGTGAGGCGAGAGGTACTCCTTCATGCTATCTAGCTCGGCCATCATCTCCTGATCGACCGCAAGCCTACCGGCGGTATCGAAAAGGATGACATCCATGAGCCTTTCCCTGGCGTGTTCCCTGGCCCTCTTGACCACGGACATCACGTCGGTCTCTCCGGGCTCAGGCCCTAGGAAGCCCACTCCGGCGGAATCCGCCAAAACTCTGAGCTGATCTATAGCAGCAGGGCGACGAAGGTCACAGGCGACCACCAACGGCTTATGTCCCTTGGACAGTCTCTTAGCTATTTTGACGGTGCTGGTGGTCTTTCCTCCACCCTGAAGCCCCACCATCATAACTATAGTCGGTGGCTTGGAGGATATGGTTATGGGTTTAGGATCCTGCCCCATGAGCTTCATCAGCTCTTCATACACAACACCTACGACCTGCTGTCCCGGAGTTATGGACTCAAGGACAGATTTTTCCATGGCCCTGAGTCTGATGTTCTCCACAAGGTCCTTAACGACCTTATAGTTGACATCGGCCTCCAAGAGGGCTCTTCTGACCTCTCTGAGAGCCTCCTGGACGTCCTCCTCCGTGAGTTTTCCCTTGCCTCTCAGCCTGGCAAATACCCCTCCCAGACGACTTTTAAGGGCATCAAACACCGTTATCGCTCCCTTCGTCTTTCAGATCTCCAGAGATAATCGATCTAATCTTCAAGGTCAGATCATGAGGGATATCGGCACTGGAACTCAGGAGGGCTTCCATCTTTCTTAATCTACCCTCAAGATCGTCCAGCCTAGCGGCGATACCGAGCGACAGCTCAAGCTCCTCCAGCCTATCCCTTGCCCTCTGTAGCTGGTCCGATATACCTTGACGAGTAATGGACAACTCCTGGGATATCTCGGAGAGGGAAAGGTCCTCTAGGTCGTGCATCTCGTAGGTCTTCCGCTGTTTTTCCGTGAGAACAGGCCCGTAAAGGTCGTAGAGCCTGGCGAGATAAACCCTTTTTTTGATCAATAGGTCGTCCATAATACAACCTCCCTCCATCAGGAGACGCCATAGTATATCGTCACGATCACCTCCCGTCAAGAGATAAACCTTTACACTCACGCTGGACTTTTTGAAAAAACTCTGCCATGATCATGGGGAGAAGCGAAAATCAGGATCAGACCACTAAAACAGAAACTCGGGAGGAATGCGACCTATGTCTCAACCATCGGCATCGGACTTCGAAGGTCATAGACGACTCTGGAGAGAGCGTCTGGGTAACACCGTCGTGAAGGCCCTAAAAAACAGAGGCTACAGGGCCCTTTACGTGGCGACAAAGGAGGAGGCCCTGAGATCAGTGATGGAGATGGTCCCTGAAGGGGCCTCTGTAGCCGTACCAGGGACCGTAACGATAAGGGAGATAGGAGCAATGGAGGCTCTTTCCGACAGGGGTAACAGGGTCGTTCATCATTGGGACCCCTCGCTAAAATCCCCAGAAGATAAAAAAGGACGGCTAAAAGAGGAGCTGTGTTGCGATGTATTCCTGACCAGCTCAAACGCCATAACCCACGACGGCAGAATGGTCAACATAGACGGCACAGGCAACAGGCTGGCGGGGATGTGTTGGGGAGCCGGAAGCATCATCTACGTGATAGGCATGAACAAAGTTTGTAAAGACCTGGACTCGGCCATCGCTAGGGTTAGGGACGTAGCGACCCCTATAAACGCCTCTAGACTAGGCATGGACGTACCATGCGCTAAGCTGGGTTATCACGTGGGATGCACCCTTCCTAACACCGTATGTAGGGCCATCCTCATCTCCGAGAACGTCACCATGGGGCGAGACGCGACGGTCATACTAGTCGGCGAAAGCCTAGGGTTCTAAAGCAAGCATCATGCCTACCAGAAACAAGATCGCTTTAGTGGTCGCCGGTGGAGAGATCGGGATGAAATACTCAGAGAAAAAAAACGGCCATACCCCCGAACTCTCAGCGGAGGAGATGCTAAGCTGGCTGCCCAGCGACATATCTGATAGCGTGCAATTGGTGGACTGGAGCCACCAGGCCAGTAGCCATTATACAGTCAGGATGACCTCGGATTTGATGGAGATACTGTCCAAGCTGGTCATAGACGGCGTCCAAGGAATAGTAGTTACCTGTGGTACCGACGCCATGGAGGAGATGGCCTACCTGGCCGATCTGATCTGGGCCTATCCTCAACCGGTAATATTCACCGGTACAAACAGCCCATCTGACGTAATCGGATCCGACGCGGTTATAAACCTTCGTAACGCTGTGAGATCGGCCCATTCACAGACGACTTGGGGTATGGGAGTCTTGGTCTGTATCCAGGACCAGCTGCTGGCGGCATCGGAAATGTCCCAGGGAATGAACTATCGTAAAAATGGATTTATATCCTTCGACAGAGGACCTGTAGGGGAGATAATAGGCGAAGCCATAGACATAAAGAGAATCCCCAAGAGAGGGCAGGTCCTGGAGGGGGTCGTTCCCGCTAGAAACGTCGAGGTCCTGTACTCGTCACTAGGAGGAGGAGAGAGACTGATAGCCTCTCTGGCGTCTTCAAGCGATCTTCCCGATGGCTTGGTACTGGCAGCCTTCGGAAACGGCAACGTATTCCCAGCCTGGATACCCTATATAAAGGCCCTTTTAAAATCGGAGGTTCCAGTGCTTCTCAGCTCCAGATGCCCTCATGGGAAGGTCATCAGTATGTTCGGATTTGAGGGATCGACCAGCAGGCTCTTCGATATAGGGGTAATGGACGGCGGGGATCTTCCACCGCTCAAAGCGAGACTTCGACTGTCGGTTGGAATAGGCGCTGGCTTAACCGGACAGGATTTACAAAGGTATATCCTGGATAGATAAAACATCGCATTCGACCGAAGGTTTGGGAAAATCGCTTTTATGTAGTACAATGAAATCAGCCAAGATAGCATATAGGTGAAAACCACGAAAGCTAGGGGGCGATTTTATGCAGTACTGCGGAACAGAGGAACTTCTGGCGCTACACCTTGAGGATGGCGAAAACCTTCATTCGTCCATAATAACCGCCTGTCAAGGGGTTAACGTGGACTCTGCGGTTATCCTCTCCGGTCTAGGTATGGTCAAATCCGTGACTTTTGGATGGTACACAGGAACCGAGTACGTCAAAAAATGCTACGACGATGTTCTGGAGTTAGTCTCCATTTCCGGTGACGTCAGCTTCCGTCAGGATGGAATGTACCCCCATCTGCATGGAGTATTCAGCACCCCGGATCACGGTGTGCTCGCCGGACATGTGATGGAGGTCATCGCCTTCAGAAATATCGAGCTCTTCCTCAAACCGGTGTACTCTATCCACTTCAATCGCCGTAGGATGGACGCCTTTGAGGCGCTCATACCCGAACACAGAGCATAAAAAGAGCCCATCCGCCTGACCGAGCGGATGGGCTCTTTATTTTTAATCACTCCTTCAGGTCCACTACCAATCCGTCGGTGTAGTCCTTAAGGTCCTGAGGTGCTATCGGGAAAAAATCGTGGTCGGTCCCCGCCGCCGCCCATACGACTTCAAAAGAGAAGACCTCCTCATCTATCAAAGCGGGCAGAGGTGGCTCATAACCAACAGGAGGAACCCCTCCAACTTTAAAACCGAATGAATTTAATACGTAATTTGGAGATGCCATTTTAATTTTAGATTTTGCTTTCCCCGTCGCCATGGAGACTTTTTTTATGTCCACCTTATTGACTCCAGACATCAAAACCAGCATTGGATCCCCGTCGACCATGAAAATAAGGCTCTTCAATATCTCCTCAGGTGGGGCTCCGACGGCACTTGAGGCATCTTCAACGGTGAAAATCGTGTCCTCGGTATGGTGGATATCGCCACGATATCCACGAAGAGCCAGAAAGCTATTGACCTTTTTGACAGGCATGGGATCAGCCCTCCTTATGTTCCGCCTTGTCTATCATGAACGAGACCAGGGTCTCGACCGCTTTAGTCTCACACAGACCGTACACCATATAAAAAGGCCTCAGCAAAGGTGGATCGAAATCCACCGCTACCACGCCAGGATGGCTCTCAGCGGCTATCCTGGAGACGACTCCCCCCTCTGCCCCACTGGCAACGGCGTTGACGACCGCCAAAGCGTGACCGAACTGAAGGGCTATCTCCTTCGAGGAGGAACAACGGCTTTTATAGAGTTTTTCCCATATATGCCTTGTTCCGGAGCCGGAGCTTCTCCCCGCCAGCTTCAAGCCCGAAAGCTCCTCTATGGAGACGCTCTTTCTCGTCGCCAGAGGATGTTGTTTGCCTACGACCAGCACCAGCTCGTCGTTCATGAATGGTATGCTTGAAAAACCTGGAAGTGACCTATCAGTCCCAACTATGGCCAAATCGGCTTTTTTATCGGAAAGGTCTTCTAGAGCCGCTTGGGAGTCGCTTACTTTTACCTTAACGTCTACCCCTGGATGCCTTTCCGTGAACTCCACCAACAGCCCTGGGAGTATATAATCTCCCGGGATGGAACTCGCGCTTATCGTGACCGATCCGTAAAGGTCCTCCGATATTTCAGCGATCTGTATCTTCGTCTTCCGCCTGTAATCCAGGATACGAAGGGCCGCTTTGTAGAACACAGACCCCTCGGAGGTAAGGGCGGAGTGCTTATGTCCCTTTGCAAAAAGCGAGGCTCCCATCTCCTTCTCAAGACGAGCGACCCTTTTGCTGACGGCAGGCTGGGACACGCCTAAGGATGCAGCTGCTGCGGAGATACTCCCCTTCTCAACTATAGCGATAAAAGTCTCAAGTTCCCTAAAATCCATACTTTTCATTCCTCTCCAGCAAGATCCGTACAGCCTTTGCTGCCACATAATTATACGTGAATCTCTCACGGCAAAAATAGTGAGCCCCGAGACTGTCGTTACAATTTTCTGCCCCTTTATGCAAACCTAGGCCAGGGGTGCATCTAGTTCAGGCACTATAATGGGCGTTCGTCGTGCGGCGCATGCGACCAGGAAGATTATAACGCCTAACCACAAGCTGTGCCTACAGCGGATAAGGATTAAAAGTTTAATCATCTTTCTGATGGCATACACGTCAAGGTCTAAATAACTTTATTTTATGAACTATAACTAGAAGTAAAAACAGGAGGAATTAACTTGTCAGAAAAGCGATTTTCCGTATTTTTGTCCATGAGCGGTTGCAAAAGAAGATGCGTCTACTGCGATCAGAGGGTTATAACCGGCCAAGTCCCCCCATCCCCGGAGAAAATAATGGAGGACATTACGTCTTCAGGGGTCAAGTTCGATGAGATATGTTTCTTCGGAGGAAGCTTTACCTGCCTTCCTACCGCTGTCCAGGACAGTTATCTAAAGATAGCTAGAGACCTTTCCATTCCGACAAGGATGTCCACCCATCCTATGTGTATAGACGAGGAAACCCTCACAAGGCTTTCGAGCTATCCCATCTCGATGATAGAGCTGGGGATAAGTTCGCTGGACGACAAAATCCTGGAGCAATGCCGAAGGGGCTACACGGGAGAGGAGGCTCTACGGTCGATGAAGCTGATACTAGATCATAGGTATGAGCTATGCGCTCAGCTTATGATAGGCCTTCCTGGCCAGACATGCCGGAGCTCAATAGAGGATCTTCACAGGCTGGCGGAACTCAAGGGACCGAGAAGCATGACCTTAAGAATATATCCATGTTTGGTTCTGGAGGGAACTAGACTTCACGAGATGATGGAGGAGGGCTACACACCCCTGTCGCTGGACGAGGCGGTATCATGGGGGGGAAAGATGCTGCAGGAGGCCCATCGGATGGGCTTCCACGTCCAGAGAATAGGCCTTAGCGAGACCCCTTCTCTCGCCTTAGCGGTCAGAGGTGGACCGCACCATCCGGCTCTAGGAGAGATGATCCGAGGATATTCCATGGCTCAGACCCTTATAAGACAGTCACGGCTTGGACCGTGGCAGATCCCCACCAACAGAATATCCTACCTAACAGGACACGGTGAACTGGGACTCAAGGTCTTGGCAAAGGAGGCAGATCTGTCTGTCCAAGAGGCAAAAAAAAGAATTTTTGTTTGTCCGATGGTAGTTGACTAAACCACAAAACCATTTTAAACTTAGCCTGTTAGAGGGTTTATTTTTAAGGGGGTCGTTCTTTTGGAGACACAGAAATTACAGGACCTGCTCAGGTCCCATATGGATCATCTGCCCACAAAAGCCAGGCGAGTCGTGGAGTACCTTCTGACCAACATGAGGGAGGCTGCGTTCGTCTCTATAGGGGATGTCGCGGACAGGCTCGAGGTATCTAAGGCCCAGCTGGTAAGGGTCGCCAGGGTCCTGGGTTTTAAAGGTTACGCCGACTTGAAGGAGGCCCTCAAGGAGGCTGTGTTGGAGCAGGTCAACCCTGCGGCTAGGTTGAACAGGGTCATACACGACGAGAACGACCTTCCGAGCAAGATACACCAGATGGAGCACGCCAACCTGGACGACACGTGGAACCAGCTATCTCAGGAAAAGATAGCCACCTTTTGCGAGATAGTCAAAAAGGTCAACAACATCTACTGCACCGGATGGGGCATATCCTCGATGGTGGCTGAGTCCATGTTCTCCCGATTCAGAGAGATGGCCCTGAACGGATTTTTGATGAAAAGAGGCTCCATGACCCTTATAGAGCAGGCTAGAGGCATAAAAAAAGATGACATGATCATAGCCTGCGATCTGCCAGGATACGCCATACAGGTGACCGAGTCGGTCGAGAGGGCAAAGCAGAACGGGGCCACGGTTGTGACCATAACCGACAGCCCCGCTGCCCCTATATGCCGTTTTGCGGATCTGTCCTTTTACGTTAGCGACAACAGCCCCACCTTCGGCAGCAGCCTGATAGGACCGATTTTTCTGGTACACGTGTTGACGTCCATACTGTCAATAAGCCTTGGAGATCAGGCAAAGGAGGCCTTGGAGGACCAGGCTAAGTGCCTCCACGACGAGAGGATATACCACCCGGTGTTCGGACTTCGTTACTGATCGGAGATCTCTATGAGGGGGAAGACCCTCTCCTCTCCGGGCTTGAGGATCACCACGTCCACCACACCGCCCACCATCGCTGCGAAAGCCTCAGGATCGACTTTTATGACTTCGAAAGTGTCGTAGTGCATCGGTATGACGTGGTTGGGCCTTATCATGTCCGACGCTCTAGCCCCGTCCTGTATGTCCATGGTGAAATTTCCCCCTATAGGGATCATGGCTACCTCTATCCCCTCGTCTCTCAGCAGCTCCATCTCCTTGGTCAGGCCTGTATCCCCGGCGTGATAGAGTTTTTTGCCGTCGACCTCTAAGAGAAACCCTCCTGCCATGCCTCCGGGGACCATCCCGTGATCGGTCTGTATCCCAGATCCGTGAAGGGCTGGGGTCATTTTCACCCTGCCGAAGGAAAACGCATAGCTTCCCCCTATGTGCATGGGATGACAGCTAACGCCTTTGTCCGAGAGATACACCGAAATTTCGTAGTTACATACGACTATAGCACCGGTCCTTTTCGCTATGTCGACGGTATCGCCTAGGTGATCGCCGTGTCCATGGGTCACGAATATATAGTCCATCTCCTGGAAGGAATCGGCAGAGGCGGACGCTTTTGGATTGCCCGATAAAAACGGATCTATCAGCAGCTTTACGTCGCTTCCCTCGACATAAAAGGCCGAGTGTCCAAGGTATCTCACCAACATATAGAAGCCCCCCTTCTGACACAAGTATAACAAAGGGCCGGACCTTACGCACGAGGTCCGGCCCTTTTCTTCTTAAAATTTAACTGAAAGAGATATGTTTTTTATAAAAAGTTCATTTAACTGTTTGTCGTCCACAGAGGCAGGAGCCCCGCACATGAGGCTCTGGGCCTTGGCTGTCTTGGGGAAAGCCATGACCTCTCTGATGGACTGTGAGCCGGTCAAAAGCATGACTAGCCTATCGAATCCCAGGGCAATACCACCGTGAGGTGGCGTGCCATAGCTCAGGGCGTCCAGCAAGAAACCAAACCTGTCCCTCGCCTGCTCCTCGGTGAAGGCAAGGCACTTGAAAACCTGGCTCTGTACCGACGAATCATGTATACGGATGGACCCCCCACCGACCTCGTTGCCGTTCAGGACTAGGTCGTAGGCTCTAGCCCTCACCGATCCAGGGTCGGACTCCATCAGAGGGAGGTCCTCAACCAGGGGCATGGTGAAGGGATGGTGGACCGCGACCCAGCGGTTATCCTCGTCGTCCCACTCGAACAGGGGAAACTCGGTAACCCACAGGAACTCCCACGATTTTCTGACGTGACCGTGGGCCTTAGCTATCTCCAGACGGGTCTGTCCAAGCACAGAGCAGACAAGGTTCCAGTCATCGTGTCCCATCACGAATAGGACATCTCCTTCGGCTGCGCTCGCGACGTCGCCCAGCTCCCTTGCCTTGTCATCAGACAGGAATTTGGCCAAGGGCCCCTTGATGCCACCGTCCTTGAACTGGAAATAGGCCATCTCCGGCGCTCCGAGGGCCTTACCCCTCTCGCATATCTCCTCTATCAAACGCCTGGAAAGGGATGTGCCACCAGGCAGGACAACACCTCTGACGTACCCCCCTCTCGAGAGAAGATCCTCAAAAGGCTTAAAACCACCGTCGGAGAAAACCTGTTTCAGGTCGACTATCTCGAAGGGTATCCTGAGGTCGGGCTTATCGCTTCCGAAACGATCCATGGCCTCGCTGTAGGAGATCCTCTTAAAGGGGGTATCTAGGTCCACGTCGAGCCTCTCCTTGAAGAGGGTCTTCATGTAGGCCTCCATCATCTCGTAGATGTCTTCTTCCGTCAGGAAGCTCATCTCTATGTCCACCTGGGTGAACTCAGGCTGACGATCGGCCCGGAGATCCTCATCCCTGAAGCACTTAGCTATCTGGAAATATCTGTCCGTCCCACTTATCATCAGAAGCTGTTTGAATATCTGAGGTGACTGAGGCAAAGCAAAGAAGGTCCCGGGGTTGACCCTGCTGGGGACAAGATAATCCCTGGCTCCCTCGGGGGTCGACTTGGTCAGGATAGGGGTCTCAACCTCACAGAAGCCCCTCTCACTGAGGAAGTCCCTGGTATAACGGGCGACCTCGTGCCTTATCCTGAGATTACGCTGCATCTTGTCCCTTCGAAGGTCCAGATATCGGTAGGAAAGCCTCAGGTTTTCGTCCACCCCATCGGTAACCTCCCCTATCTCGAACGGAAGAGGCGCAGCGGAGGAGAGAAGGATAAAGTCATCCACCATCAGTTCCCATTTTCCTGTTCCCATATCTTCATTTGACGTTCCCTCCGGCCTCACCCTAACGGTACCGGTAACGGCCAGAACAAACTCGCTTCTGAGCCCCTTAGCTCTCTCGTGGGGATCTGGACACACCTCCGGGTTGAAGACGACCTGTACAACGCCGGATTTGTCCCAGAGCTCTATGAAGATGATACCGCCTAGGTCCCTGCGCTTTCTGACCCATCCGTTCACCGTCACGCTTTTACCTACATGACCCTCCGATACCGCACCGCACATGACGGTCCTCTTCCACGAAGGCGAAAAAACTCCTGTCTCCATATTAAGATCATCCTACCTTAGCCTTTAAAGTTAAATCACCTCAGGATCTGAGCGACCCTGGAAACGACCTGATCCAGGGAGACCTCCTCCTGTTGCGACTTTTCCAGGTCCTTGACCATGACAACCCCTCTGGCGACCTCGTCCCCTCCGAGAATACAGGCCACCAGAGAGCCTCCATTAACCGCAGACTTGATCTGGGCCTTCATTCCTCGTCCCATATAATCCATGTCCGCTGAGATCCCCTCCCTTCTCAGACGGTAGAGCACGTCCACCGCCGAAGCACGGGCCTGCTCGTCGATGCATACCACGTAGACCGACGGAGAAGGCTCCTTTCCGAAGGAACATCCCTGCTGTTCCATGGTCAGTACTATCCTGTCCAGCCCCGCTGCAAAACCCACTCCCGGCACATGTGGACCCCCTATAGCCTCGGCTAGATTATCGTAGCGTCCGCCACCGCACACGGCGTTCTGGGCTCCTAGGTCGCCGGACTGGACCTCAAAAGCGGTCTTGGTGTAGTAATCCAATCCTCTGACCAGTCTCTTGTCTATGTGGTAGACCACGCCTAAAGAGTCAAGGCCGGAGGTGACAGCCTTGAAGTGTTCGCTGCACTCCTCACAAAGGGACTCGAATATAGCTGGAGCTCCCTCGGTTATCTCCTTGCATTTCTCGTCCTTGCAGTCCAATATCCTCAGAGGGTTTCTGTCAAACCTATTCTGGCAGGTCTCACAAAGCTCCCCTAGCCTGGGTTTCAGAAAATCCATAAGGGCGTTCCTGTATACTGGACGACACTTAGGGCATCCGACTGAGTTCAGAATAACCTCCAGATTGGACATACCAAGGCGGCTGAAGAGCTCTATGGCGGTCATTATAACCTCGAGATCCACCATAGGGCTGTCGGAGCCTATAGACTCGAAGTCAAGCTGCCAGAACTGACGGTATCTGCCTTTCTGGGGCCTCTCGTACCGAAACATGGGGCCAACCTCCCACAGCTTAACCGGCTGTTGACCTCCAGACATGTTATGCTCCAGGTAGCTTCGAACCATCGACGCTGTCAGCTCAGGGCGAAGGGTGATGCTCCTTCCTCCTTTATCGGTAAAGGTGTACATCTCCTTCTCTACCACGTCGGTGGTATCACCTATACCTCTGGCGAACAGATCGGTCTGCTCAAATATAGGGAGGTGGACCTCACGGTAGGAGAAGAGATCCGCTATCTTTCTGGTAACCTCCAAGGTATAGTCCCATTTCCAAGAATCCTCCGGAAGTATGTCCCTGACTCCCCTGGGAGCTTTTATGCTTTCAGCCATGTTCATTCCTCCAGTACGATAAAATAGACGCAAAATTTAGGCTTCGACCTATCAAAAACAAAACGTTATCGGGGAATTATACATCGACTTTCACCGCTGTGCCAACATCGGGATAGATAAGGCGGGACCAATCCCGAAAAGGGAGGTCCCGCCATCAAAATTACCCTCTAATCATCGTGAGTACCATCACGGAAGGCTCGAGGGCCTCCACCGAGTGAGGGATTTCAGCCGGCATCACCAGCCACTCTCCCGACCTAACCTTATGGGGTACTCCTCCCACTTTTATCTCCATAGCCCCGTCTATAATTTGGATCAAGGCATCGTAGGGAGCGGAATGCTCGCTGAGCGCCTGTCCACCATCGAATGCAAAGGCCGTTACCGTGCCGACCGGCCTATCTATGACGGTCCTGCTGACGACCGACCCATCTTGAACCTTGACCAGATCCTGCATTCGGAAGGCACCTTTATTCCCCGTGTAGTTCTCGTAGGACATGTATCAACTCCCCCTCTCGTAGACTAAACAGCAAAACGGTAACGGGTAGTCTCCCGCTCCAGTTCGCCCCCCTCTATGGCGATCTTGACCCTGGTGTATTCCAGGTCCGACTTTGCCTCCTCTATAGCGGATTCGACCAATCTCACCATACCACCGCAGCAGGGGACCTCCATGTGTATAACCGTTATCGCCCTTGGACGGTGAGCCGCCACCATCCTGGCCAATTTATCCCTATAAGCCCCTGCGTCGTCCAGCTTTGGACAACCCATCAGACAGGCCCTCCCATCCCCCAGGAAGGAGCCTTGAAAATCAGGGTGAGCCAGTACACTGCAGTCGGCCGCGATAACCAAGTGAGCCCCATCCAGATAGGGAGCGTTCTCCGGTATCAACTTAAGCTGTACCGGCCAGTTCCTCAGGGCCGAAACCCTATTCGACGACCTATCAGCCTTT
>CAYNAN010000008.1:19782-44489 GCA_964395085.1 uncultured Synergistaceae bacterium | reverse complement strand
TGGTACTGCGATTTGCTTCGTGGGAGAGTAGGCCGTTGCCAAGGATCTTTTCTCTTCGCTTTTTGTGGGCCGGTAGCTCAGGTGGCTAGAGCACTCGGCTGATAACCGAGAGGTCAGTGGTTCGAGTCCACTTCGGCCCACCAACGAAATGTTTAGGCTCTGTCTCACTGAGACGGGGCCTGTTTTTGTATAGTTAACTTTTTGGAGGAGGATTTGATTCCCGAATCATGAAACCCTACGCTATTACGGTTATTATGCTGTGCTGTAGCAACGTGTTCATGACCTTCGCCTGGTACGGGCACCTAAAAAATCTTTCCGGTAGGACATGGATATTTGCGGCCATAGTTAGCTGGGGAATCGCTCTTTTTGAGTATCTCCTACAGGTTCCGGCCAACAGGGTAGGTCACACGGTGATGACCGTGGGGCAGCTGAAGATGTTGCAGGAGATTATAGCTCTCACGGTGTTCGTGCCCTTTTCCGTCCTTTATATGAAAGAAAGACTATCCTGGAACTACGCCTGGGCAGGGCTGTGTCTGTGTGGGGCGGTTTTCTTTGTCTTCCGAGGGCGATAGTCTCTATCTCCTGAAGGGGGGGATCATTTGTCGCCCCTGGGGATTTGAGATGGGAGACCTTATTTTAGGGAGGACCATCCTCTCTAAGGAGGAAGTGGGATCAGATCTCTATAAGTTTAACGAGATAGACTGTAGTGGTATGATAGTCTCTCCTGGTCTTATCGACGTCCACGTCCACGGTTCTATGGGCTACGATATTATGGATGGATCGTTAAGTGCCTTGTCGGGTATGGCTAAATCCATGATCCCTACGGGAGTGACGTCTTTTATCGGTGCAACCATGTCGCAGTCCACGGATACTCTAAACCTCGTGCTCTCGGTGGCCGAGTCATACCGTCGCTCTCAAAACCTACTTGACGGTGGATCTAGGTTATTGGGAATTCATCTAGAGGGGCCGTTTCTATCCCCATCTAGAGCAGGCGCCCACGATCTACGATACCTGAGAACTCCCGATCAGAGCATCATACTATCACACAGGGATGTCCTAAGGATAGTGACCATAGCTCCAGAGCTGGATGGGGCTTCCGATCTAATTCGCCTCTTAGAACGCCTTGGGATCGTCTGTTCCATCGGTCACAGCGACTGTGATTACACGTCGGCCTTGAAGGCGGTGTCCATTGGAGCTTCCGGTTTTACCCATCTGTACAACGCCATGTCTCAGATGGGGCACAGAAGTCCCGGTATGGTTGGAGCTGCTTTCGACTCTGGGGCATATTGCGAGATGATTTTTGACGGCGTTCACGTCCATCCATCCGCTCTCAGGACCGCCTGTAAGGCTGTAGGTCCAGACAGGGTCTTGCTCATAACCGATTCGATGAGGGCCAGAGGATTGGGGGAAGGATCCTTCGACTTAGGTGGAAAAATCGTAAATGTAAGCTCGGGCAGGGCTGAGTTGATGGAAGGGACTTTGGCCGGAAGCGTCCTGTCCTTGTTGGAGGCTATTAAAAATGCCGTATCCTGGGGAGCGTTGACACTACATCAGGCCCTAAACGGTGCCACGCTGAACCCAGCTAAATATATAGGGGATAGATCTATTGGTAGGCTGGATAGGGGATGTCGAGGTGACGTTATCCTGCTAGATCGGGAGACCCTGGCTCTAAAAGGGGTTTTCGTAGACGGTGGGCTGCTATATCACAGAGATATCTGATCTGAGGGGAAAAAAGCTAGGGCCTCGCGCTCTGGCCATTCATGGGGGGGGATTTTTATCAAAGGCATAGGAGTATCCTCAGGAATCGCGATCGGAAGGGCTTTCGTGGACTGGAAGGAGCACGTCGAGATAGAGAAAGAGTACGTCGACGACGTAGAGATGGAGCTTGACAGGCTTAACGCTGCGGTCGAAGTCGCAGGACAGGAAATCCAGGATCTCTACAAAGACGTATCCTCCAGGCTTGGACGGGACGAGGTGGAGATGTTTGCCTGTCACGGTATGATGATAGCCGACCCTGAGTTTATCGGACAGATAAAGGGCAGGATAATAACCGAGAGCGTGAACGCCGAATGGGCAGTGCGATCGGTGGCTGATAAGTTTATCCATGTCTTCGAGGACATGGACGACGATTACCTTAAGTCCAAGGCCGACGACGTCAAGGACGTTTCGGCCAGAATATGTCGTCTCCTTCTCCATATAGAGGGAGGCGATATGACAGCCCTTCAGGAAAAATCTATCGTCGTAGCCAGAAATTTCACCGCGTCCGAGATAGTACAGATAGACAGAGACAGAGTTCTGGGCTTTGTCTCACAGGAGGGTACCCTCGCCTCTCATTCCATAATAATGGCCAGAAACTGGGGAGTTCCAGCGGTGGTGGACGTGTCCAATATTCTGGACGTAGTGGAGACAGGGGATATGATGATCGTCGACGGAATGGACGGAGTGATTATCCTTAATCCTGATGAAGAAGTAATCGAGCTATACCGGAACAAACAGGCTTGTCTTGCTAAATTCAATGAAAAATTAACCGAAATGAAAATGAAAAAAACAGTAACTAAGGACGGTATTCCTTTAAAGATATACGCTAACGGCGACAACATAAGGGATCTCCGGTCCGCGATGGAAAAAGGTGTCAGTGGTATCGGTCTTTTCCGAACTGAAAGGCTGTATATGGACAGGGACAGGCTTCCTACCGAAAGCGAACAGTTGGGTGTCTATAAGAAGGCGGTACTTGACGCTGGGGGTAAGACCGTTATATTCAGGACTTTGGATATCGGCTGCGATAAAGTTCCTGGTTATCTGAACGTGCCGGACGAGGAAAACCCAGCGCTTGGGTACAGGGCCATACGGCTATCTCTGTCCAGAGCAGACATATTTAGGATTCAGATAAGGGCCCTCCTTAGAGCTAGTGCCTTTGGTAAGGCAAAGATAATGTTTCCCATGATATCGGGAGTGGAGGAGCTCAGGTTGGCCAAGGGCCTCATCGATGACGTTAAAAACGATCTCAAAAAAGAGGGGATGCCATTTAACCCCAGTATAGAGATCGGTGTTATGATCGAGGTCCCGTCCGCTGCCATAATATCCGATCTTATAGCCAGGGAGGTCGATTTCATGAGCATAGGCACCAACGACCTCATTCAATATACGTTGGCTGTGGACAGGATGAACCGTAACCTATCCCATCTCTTTAGCCCGTTTCACCCTGGAGTCCTTCGTCTGGTCAAAACCGTCATCGATAACGGAAGGGAAAAGGGCGTAAAGGTCAGCATCTGTGGGGAGATGGCAGGCGACCCTCTCCTTATTCCGGTGTTGGTAGGCATGGGGCTTGAGAGGTTCAGTATGAACGCCGACTCCATCCTGAGGGCTAGATGGATAATAGCCCAGGTGGAGAGATCTGAGATGAGAGATGTCGTGGAGCAGATCCTTTCACTCTCGTCGGTGTCTGAGGTCCGTCGCTTCTGTGAGGAACGCTTCAGCAGTTTCAGACAGTGTATACCTGAAAACTAAAAAAAGGACGTATCAGCGCGGGGTTCTCGCTGATACGTCCTTTTTTTAGTCCTTAGGTGAGGGGGGAACGTATACCGGTTTTTCCTGCACCTTTGCGTTGTCCCCTTCTTTAGGTGATGGGGGCACGTAGACCGGGGGGGACACAGGCGTTTGTGAAGTCGGTGTTGATGTCGAGATGCTAACGCTGGGTTCTCCATCCGGAACGGTTATCATCGGGATACCCGGCCCCTCTGGCTCCCCTGTAAGTGACGCGACAGGGGGTATCGGGATGACTGGGTTGGTCCCAGGGACTCGGGACGATGGTTCTATAACCACCTTTCTGGCTCCCATAGGGGAAAATCCCTCGTTTACCCTCATCTCAACAGGATAGGGTTGAGGAGAAGGCTGTACGACCTGCACCGGCAAAGACGTCTCCTTTGCCGGTTTATCTACAGGGGCAGGCCTCGCTATAGCCCTATCGTTGAATATTCCGCTGCCAGGATCTATAACAGGCAACCCCTTTCGATACACGCTACCAGCTGGGTCCATAAGAGGGATGGCCTCGCCATTGGCCCTGTTTTGGAGCACCCTGGATAGAGGTGGGTACTCTGGATCCACCTCCAGGGCCTGTGTAAACGCGCCCTGCGCTTTCTGCAACATCCCCATTCCCTGATATCCCTTGGCCAGCCAGTACCAACCGTCGGCAGACCTAGGGCAGCTTTTGACGTAGGCCTTAAGATATTCCACCCCTCTGGTGTACATGCCGTTCTCTACGAGCTGTTGTCCCGCTCTCCACGCCTGCTTTATCAACAGGTCGTTCTCAGCCTGAGTGGTGACGGCCCACGACACTGAGGCTGTGGATAACGCGAATAAGCATATCAGCATTTTTATCGTTTTTTTCATGGCCATGTCTCCTTTTTTAGGTTTACCTCCTGTTTGAGGGGTAGAGGGGCATTATAACGAGGTCCCTGAGTTTTATCGGGTCGTCCTCGGACTCCTTGACCACCTCGATGACCGCCTCGTGATTTTGTACCGATATCACCTTTACCAGTCCACCTCTGTCTGGCAGCACCACTATCGGTCTCTCTGGGTCCACAGTGTCATACCTATCGCTCCTCAGTACGCTAAGAAGGTCTCCAACCTTGATACCCTCTATCTTGCCTAAGCTCACGATATACCTTCTCCTTATCGGCGGAGACGAGCTTAAACTGTCCTTGGTGGGAGAGATTATACGCCCTATCATGTGATAGCCCGTGATCCCGTCGAACAAAGAGTCCCTGCTTTTTTTCAGGGCTTTCTTGAACGCGTTCCAGTAGGAGGTGGTTTTAAATGAGCTCCACAGGGGACGGCTCAAGGGTTGATCGTAGTCTTTCGGGTCGGCAAAAAGCTGAACAAAGTCCAGCTTATCGGTGAGGTAAAAAACCCTGCCGTCCCCGGGGGAGAAGGTAAAACGTCGGTCTTCTCCTGCTGAGGAGGTTGCGAAGAGCATCTCCTTCGTCTCGCCGTCGAATATCTCCGTTCTAAGAGCTACGTAGCCCATCCTGTCGCTTCCTAGATGCTGTCTGTCGGTCATCTTTAGCTTGTAGATGTGGAGCCTGACCCCCATGTCCGACGGTGTTCCTCCACCGCTGAACCATATCTCTTCCTCCAGAGGGGATAGAACCGTTACCCTTGCGTATGGATACTCCCTTAGCAGGGTCACAAATTCTTCCGTTATCCTCTGCTTGAAGACGTCCACGGGATAATACTTGCTCTCCCATACCTGGAGATCGGTCTCGTTAACAACCGGTAGCACCGTTATGTGGATGCCTGGTTCGGTCAGTACGTTTGAGTAGGCAGGCTTGATGGTTAACACGACAAGCGCCAGCAATATGGCGAAATTTTTAATCATTCTCTTCCTCCCATCTATATCTGTTCCTCCAAACTAGTGTATCGACAGTTTTAGCTCATCGTTTAGCGCGGTGAAAAAATCGTCCAGATCGTAGGATAAATGGACTATCTCAGACGATGCAGCATTGCTAAAATTCACCTCTCCCTTGTTGACGATCACCACTGTGCCTCGACACAGGGAGGGCAGATAGGAGGCAGGAGCGACGGCAAGGGACGATCCTAACACGAAAAGGAGATCCGCCTTCTCCGACAGACAGGTGCATTCCGCCATGTGTCTAACCTTTTCTCCAAAGAAGACGATATCCGGCTTTATGATGCCGCCGCAATCGCATGTAGGAACGGAACGAGACAGCATTCTATCTTTTGCCGTTTGATAGTCGTATTTTTTGCCGCACAGGGTACAGCTGCTTGTCCACACGCTTCCGTGTATCTCGTGGACAGACTTGGATCCGGCCCTGTGGTGCAGGGCGTCTATATTCTGGGTGATCACTCCGCTTAGCTTTTTCAAAGATTCTAAGGCGGCCAAAAAACTGTGTGTGTAGGTGGGAATTGCTTCGT
Organism: uncultured Synergistaceae bacterium; assembly: GCA_964395085.1. Taxonomy (GTDB): domain Bacteria; phylum Synergistota; class Synergistia; order Synergistales; family Dethiosulfovibrionaceae; genus Dethiosulfovibrio. The sequence goes on along the minus strand of CAYNAN010000008.1, from coordinate 38,555 downwards.
CCACTGCATTGATAAAATTTTTGTAAAAATCATAAAAGATATCGGGGTTTTCCATGAAAAAATCTATGTCAAATATCCTCTCCATGTTCAAGCCGTTCTTGCCGGAATAAATCCCATTTGGTCCCCTGAAATCCGGTATCCCTGCCGCAGTCGATATCCCTGCACCTGTCAGGGCTAAAGCAGATCTAGATCTTTCTAGCAACCTCGAGCATTTTTTTGCGTCTTCTTTAATATTCAAGTCATTTTAACTCCTTTCTTGTTTAATGCAACCGGTTACGCATAATGATACAATTCCCCTCGACAAAATCATGGAGGTGTTGGATATGGCTAAATTAGTGTACGGAGTGGACGATAAGCCTCGTTTTCCCATAATGGTCCTGGCGGGGGCTCAACACGTGCTTACCCTTTTTGGTGCAACTACCCTGGTTCCTCTGATCTTTGGACCTGCGATGAACATGTCCCCTGTCCAGATAGGGTTCTTCATAAGTTGCGTCTATCTCTCGATGGGATTGGCCACTTTGTTGCAGACCAGCTCATTAGGGTCTGGATTGCCTATAGTACAGGGGTCCAGCCTCAGCTTTATACCGCCTATCATGACCATAATAGGCGTCTACGGCTCTCAAGGCTCGGACGTGTGTCTTCAGCATATCGGTGGGGCCCTTATCCTTGGAGGTTTATTGATGGCCTTTACTGGATATATCGGCCTAGTGGGAAAGATAAAAAAGTATATAACTCCCGTTACAGTGGGACCAACCATAATGGCAATAGGCTTTTCCCTGGCCCCTGTGGCGGTCGGTATGAACGCCGCTAACTATTGGCCCGTGTCCTTGGCCGTGGTTGGGTTGATTTTTCTTTTTAGCCTCGGAATGAAGGGACGTTATATTAACATCTTTTCCATCCTCTCAAGTGTGGTTATAGTATACCTTATATGTCTAGCCATGAGCTTGGTAGGGGTTTTCCCTTCGGGGCATCCTGCTCACGTGGACCTGTCGTCCATATCCAACGCAAAGTGGTTCCAGTTCACCGGTATCTCCCCATGGGGAGCTCCCAAGTTCAGCATAATAGCCTTTGGTGCTATCTTAGCGGGCTTTTTCGCCGTGTTCATCGAGAGCATAGGGGACTATTATAATGTGAGCAACGCCTGTGGCCTGGACGATCCCAGCGAGAGCACAATAAACAGAGGTATAGGCGCAGAGGGACTCGGCTGCGCAATAGGAGGCCTTTTCGGGGGGGTCGCCTGTACATCCTATACGGAGAACATAGGGCTTATAGGTCTCACTGGCGTAGCCTCTAGATGGGTCGTGAGGATCGGCGCGGTCATACTCATACTGATGAGTTTCGTCGGTAAACTCGGAGCTCTGGTGGCCACCATGCCGAGTCCCATAATAGGCGGGTGCTATATAGCCTTATTCGGGATAATAGGAGCTCTAGGTATCCAGGCACTCACCAGGGCCGACATGGGGTCACAGAGAAACGTCATGATAGTTGGTTTCTCCTTCCTTATGGCTCTGGGACTGCCAGGGTGGGTCGAGGGACAGCAGGAGATATTCTTCTCCTTCGGTATAGTCGGTCAGGTTCTCTGGGCCATCGGAAAAACAGCTATGGCTGTTGCAGGTATCTCTGCCGGAATACTGGATAATATAATACCAGGTACGGACGAGGAAAGGGGCATTACCAGGAAAAATTCCTGATAATTTTCCTCCCTCTATTGACGGAGGTCGTTTTCGGTGTTATTCTATTCCCTAGATAATAACTAGGAAATGGGCCCCCTTGACGGTGGGCCATCTCGAATGGGGGTATTTTTATGGCATTGAAAGAGAAGATGGAGAAGGCTATAAACGATCAGATAAACGCGGAGCTTTTTTCCTCATACCTTTACAAATCGATGGCGAGTTGGTTTGAGTCTCAGGACCTTCCAGGGATGGCTAATTGGATGGATATCCAGGCCAAGGAGGAGATGGACCACGCCATGAAATTCTACGACTACGTCATAGAGCGAGGCGGTCGGGTTATCTTCCAGGCTATAGAGGCTCCTCAGTCTAGCTGGGACTCTCCACTAGAGGCATTTAAGGCCGCCCTTGATCACGAGATATATATTTCTCGTCGAATCGACGATCTGATGGACATGTCGCTAGAGGAAAAGGATCACGCCACCAGGATCATGCTCAACTGGTTCGTAGAGGAGCAGGTTGAGGAAGAGGACAACGCCTCTGACAACGTCGCTAAGGTCGACATGTTAAAGGACTCAAAGAGGGGTATGTATATGTTGGACAGGGAGTTTGCCTCCAGGGTTTACACTCCTCCTGTGACCGAGTGACACTTGGCCAAAAACTCAAAAGACGGGCACTGATGTGTCCGTCTTTTGAGTTTTTGGCCCTTGATGGTATATTGGGAGGCAACGTAATCAATCCGTTTGATTAGGAGGTTTTTTCATGTCAGAGATCGATCCTCGTGCTTTATTCAGCCTCTCTTATGGGGTCTATATCGTCAGTAGCGTGTGGGAGGGGCGATATAACGGCCAGATAGCCAACTCGGCGATGCAGATATCTGGTGATCCCGCCACCATAGCGGTATCCATACACAGGGATAACCTTACAGGGGAGTATATCGAGAAGAGTGGGGTGTTCTCCCTTTCGGTGTTGGATAAATCCGTCCCCATGATATTCATAGGTCCTTTTGGCTTCAAGTGCGGTCGTAACGTGGACAAATTCTGTAACTGTAATTATTCTCTAGGCCCCACCGGAGCTCCGATCGTCCTGGATTATGCCGTCGCGGCCATGGACGCTAAGGTGATCTCAGTGACCGAGGTCCATACCCACAGGATATTCGTGGGAGAGCTGGTAAGTGCCCAGGTTGTGGGGGATGGACTTCCACTGACCTATGCCGAATATCACTCGGTAAAAAAAGGTAAATCTCCAGCGAATGCCCCTACTCACGTTTTTAACCAGGTGTCCCACTGATCGGCCAGGCAGATGGAGAGATCCTATCCTGGTTGGATGGAATTTATAGCTCCTACAACAGAAAAGACCTGATAAAACCCGATCCGCTCCAGTTTTTGCTCGATTATCCCCTGCTGGAGGACAGAGAGATCGTAGGCATGGTGGCCTCGTCTCTGGCCTATGGGAGGGTATCTCAGATACTCAAAAGCGTGTCTTACGTTCTTGAAAGAATGGGCCCTTCTCCGAGGATTTTCGTGGAAAGGGCTGACCGTGAATCTTTAGGAGATATTTTCAATGGGTTTAAACATCGTTTTACCGACGATGTCGATTTAGCAGACCTCATTTTAGGTATGAGGGAGGTCATCTCCGCCCATGGCTCGTTGGATAGGGCAATGGGGATATCTATCTCAGAGGCTAACACCGTCCTAGCAGGGATCCAATCCTTCGCGAATTTGATCCTTAGATCGGGCAGAAGGGATCGAAACACCCTCTTGCCTCGTCCTGAGGGGGGAAGCGCCTGCAAAAGGCTCATGCTTTATCTGAGGTGGATGGTAAGAAAGGATGAGGTGGATCCCGGCGGATGGAACAGCCTATCCCCCTCCGATCTGCTGGTTCCTCTGGATACCCATATGCACAGGATCTCTCTGTCGTTAGGGTTCACAAAGAGGAAGAGTGGGGATATGAGGACCGCAGAGGATATAACAGCTTTTTTCCGTTCCCTTAGGCCAGACGATCCGGTAAGGTACGATTTTGCACTGACCAGGTTTGGGATCAGGCCGGACATGAATATAGCCGATCTGATCGGATCACGATAGTAGAGGGAGGATGGTGTTTTAGCTGTATAGCAGGAGCTTGTCAGTGAGGGAATGTACCTTCATTGCGTTGGATATAGAGACGACTGGACTGTCCCCAAGGTGGGATAGCGTCGTGGAGATAGGGGCCCTGAAGTTCAGATCGGGCGATCCTATAGATGAATTTCAAATTTTAGTGGATCCTGGCAGACCTATACCTCAGGAGGTTATCTCAATCCACGGTATAACCGATGATATGGTAAAGGGGGCCTCGTCTTTGGAGGAGGCCCTGGATGCCTTTGAGCTCTTTTGGGAAAAAGAGCCTCTCGTGCTGCATAACCCTAAATTCGACCTGTCCTTTTTGGACGGTGGAATGAGCCTTCTGGATGAGGAGTGGCTTAAAACGCCCGTATTTGACACCTGTTCTCTTTCTAAAAAGGCCTATCCAGGGATGAAAAGTTACAGCTTGGAGTCCCTGTCCAGACATCTTTCTATGCCAGACCTCGGACACCACAGAGCGCTGAAAGACTGTCGCTACTGCCATATGCTGTTTAACCTTACGGTAGAGGAGCTTGATCCCTTGGGGCTTATGGACATGGTTTGCTTTGTCGAGCAGTTCAGTTTTAGGTGCTGATACAACCCTATCTGAACTTGTTTAGCGTTTTGACCACCCTGGGGACCTCAAATGGCTTGACTATGAAGTCCTGGGCTCCTGCCTCTATCGCTTTTATAACCATTGGTTTCTCTCCTCTTGCGCTGACTATGACTATCTTGGCTTTAGGGTCGAATGATACGATCTTCTTCGTGGCCTCCAAGCCATCCATCAGCGGCATGGTTATGTCCATTATCACCAGGTCTGGTCTGAGAGAGCGGTAGGCTCTCAGTGCCTCTTCGCCGTTTTCAGCCTCGCCCGATACGACGAAGCCGTTGTCCTCTATGAGCCTCTTCAACATCGCCCTAACGAAGGCGGCGTCGTCAACCACGAGGACTTTTTTAAATACCGGCGGTTTAGGTTTTGTAGTCATCTGATTTAATCGGTCCTCCTCTGCGACTGGAGATTCTCATAGGATAATACCACGGAAACGAGGTGTGTGTGCCATGGACAAAAAGATAAACGTTTGGAAGAAAAATAATCTCATAAAGCAGATAGTCACGGTCCTTCTGATAGTCTTTGCCTGCTTGGTAGTGGTCTTTGTTGCGGACGTTTTGAGCAATCCAGGCAGAAGCTGGAACGAGTCGCTGGTGGTAAAGATGATCTTCAGCAGGAGGGCCCAGGATTAACGGCAGTGGCCTTCAATCTACGCTCCTCTTGCGGCCTCTTTCAACGTCGACCTTGCTCAGTATGACCAATCCCACGATAAATGTGGACGATATAGCAAGGACCGCAAAACGGGGATTTCCCGTCATCTGAGTCACTATGCCGAAGATGGTTGGTCCGGCTATTCCAGCGAACTTGCTGGACACGTCGTAAAATCCGAAAAACTCACCGCTCCTTTTGGGCGGCAACATGGACGCGAATATGCTTCTGCTTATGGCTTGCGCTCCACCCTGGACCATGCCGACAGATATGGCCAGTATCCAGAAGTGCAACTGGGTCTCCATCCAGAAGGCCCCTATCGCTACGGCTATATACCACACTAAGGCCCCGTAGAGGGCCTTTTTGCTTCCCACAGTGTCGGCCAATTTTCCGAAAAGCAGAGAGAAGGGAATACCTACGAACTGGGTAACCAGAAGGGCCGATACGAGGGTTTTTTGGCCGATACCCACCTGAGCCCCGAATATGGCGGCCATCCTTATAACCGTGCCTATGCCGTCGTTGTAGAGCCAAAAAGCCACCAGAAATGTGAATGCATCCTTGTACTCTCTCATTTCCTTGAAGGTTTGCCTTAACGATCTCAGCGCACCTCCGATACCGTATCCATGCCTAGGCTCTTCTGAGGTCGGTTCCGATACGGATGTCAATACCGGTAAAGAGAAGAGGATCCACCATAGCCCCACCGATACAAAGGACATCTGCACCCCCAAATTGCCAGGTAGGGCTGTTATAGTTGCTAGGTTTAGTGCCAGTAAGGTCCCACCTCCCAGATATCCCATCGCATAGCCTCTGGTCGATATCCGATCAAGCTTTCCCGGTGGAGCTATATGGGGCAGAAGTGAATCGTAGCATATTGCGGAGGCTGAGAAACCCACCGAACCGGTTATCAGGAGTATTATAGCGATCAGCCAGTCTCCTTTTCCGATCGTCGCCATGGCCATGGACGAAAAAGCCCCTAACAGGGTGAAATAGGCCAGTAGTCTTTTCCTGATAGCCATCATGTCCGCGATGGTCCCTAAAAAAGGAGCGATCAGCGCTCCGATCAATATGCCTAAGGATGACCCATATCCCCAGAAGGCGGTTGCGTTGGACGGAGATATAGTCGAAGCTGCCACGGAATGGAAGTAAACCGGGTATATCACGGCCATTATGGTCGTGGCGAAGGCCGAGTTCCCAACATCGTAAAGGCACCAAGCTGTGATAGGATCTATTTTTTTTCTCACGTCAACCGCCTCCATCCAGGTACATTCATGATACGAAATACATAATATAAATTTCAATTATATCTCAAAAGCGTCGAGAGCGTAGTTTTTTTGTGTTCGAGATTAGTCTCACGGTCTCTATTGGGAATCTCTAAAAACTCTGATCCTCGGAGAGATCGCTCCGACGGAACCCATTTGAGCCCGTATTTTCGACATGCCGTCGTGTAGTCGAATGGGGCGACAGGACGTCGCCCCAAGCCGAGGGGGCACAGGACGTGCCCTCCGAGGCGGTTCGTACGGAACAGGCAGGTCGAAAATACGCCTGGGCGAGACAGGGCATAGGCGGAACGGTCTCTCCGGGGGACTCAAGTGTGAGTTTTTAGAGATGGCCTATTGTGAGGCGACAAGTCAGCTCATCGGTTAGGAGAGGATCCATATGGGAAAAGAGCGTCCAGATTGGGACAGTTACTTTATAAAGATAGCACAGACCGTGGCGGAAAGGTCTACTTGTCTCAGGAGGAGGTATGGAGCGGTTATAGTTAAGGACCATGTCATAATAAGCACCGGCTACAATGGGGCCTGTCGTGGAGAGCCTAACTGTATCGATGTTGGGATCTGTCGCAGGGAAGCCCTGGGCGTGCCAAAAGGACAGAGATACGAGCTCTGCGTCGCTGTCCACGCGGAGCAGAACGCTATAATAAACGGTGATCCCGAGAAAATGGCCGGAGGTGTAATCTATATAGCAGGTTTCAACGTCTCCGACGGGTCTCTTGCTAAGGGAGATCCCTGTATGCTGTGTCGTAGGATGATAAAAAACGCTAGAATAGACCAGGTTATCTGCCTGAATCAGGATGGATCTCTTGCCAGGATGAAGGTAACCGAGATGGCAGAACCTGTGGAATGACATCATAAAGAGGGGGAAAGCAAATGTCTGTCTCAAGAGAAAACGCGCTGGATTTGCTGAAAAAACATAACAAGGATCAGGGGCACGTTCGTCACGCTCTGGCAGTGGAGGCCTGCATGAGGTACTTTGCAAAGAGGGCTGGTCAGGACCAGGATTACTGGGGGCTCGCTGGACTGGTCCACGATCTGGACTGGGAAGAGGTGTCCTCCTGTCCTGAGAGACATACGGAGCTGGCAGCGTCCATACTGAGTGAAGAGGGATACCCCGAGGAAATTATAAGGGCGGTTAGGGCCCATGGCTGGGGTATCTGTTCCGATGTCGAGCCTATCTCTGAGATGGAAAAGACCCTGTTCTCCGTGGATGAACTGACTGGGTTGGTCATGACAACAGCTCTGGTGCGTCCCAGCAGGTCTCTATCGGACCTCACGGTCAAGTCGGTTAAGAAAAAGTGGAACGATAAGAGGTTCGCCGCCGGTGTGGATCGTGGCCTCATAGAGAGGGGAGCCTCTATGATGGGAGTAGATCTTTCGGACCTGATCGGTGGGGTTATAGAGGCGATGAAGCCCATACAGAGTGATCTTGGGCTGGAGGAGATCGCGACTGACTAGTTTCGATTGGGATGGGGCGTGATGATATGGGCAAGATAAGGGTAATTTTGGCGGACGATCATCCTCTGACCAGACAGGGTCTTAAGGCTTATCTGACCAGAGAGAGCGGTGTCGAGTTGGTAGGCGAGGCCTCTGACGGTAAGGAGGCCTGGGAATTAATAGAAAATTTGGTGCCGGACGTGGCGTTGCTGGATATAAGGATGCCCCACGAGGACGGCATATCCCTGGCTAGGAAGGTCAAAGAGGCTGGGCTTCCGGTTCATTCTGTCATGTTGACGTCGTATGACTCTCAGCAGTACGTTTTGGCGTCTTTGAGGGCAGGCGCCAAGGGATTCGTGCTTAAGACGACCTCGCCGGAGGCCCTGGCCAAGGCCCTTCAGACGGTTATGTCAGGAGGGCTTTATCTGGACAGCGAGGTCGCATCCGTAGTCGGACTTGATCCCCACCTGGAGGACCTATCCCCTAGGGAGAGGGAGGTTCTGCTTTGCGCCGCAAAAGGTTTATCCAGCAAAGAGGTCGCATCTGAGCTCTTCATAAGTGAGAGGACGGTGCAGACCCACCTGGCGTCCATATACGATAAGCTGGGGGCCCACAACAAGACGGAGGCTATGCTTCTGGCCCTCAAGACCGGTGTCCTGACCTTGGAGGAGCTCATAGGATGAGATGGATAAAGGCTCCTTTCCGCTGGAGCCTTTCCAAGGTTTTTTTTCTGGCCCTTCTGTTGCCCGCCGTCGCTGTGGTGATTACGGCAGGGATTGGAATATACCGTCACGATAAGGCCATGACCAGGGTGATGGCCTCTTACGTCGAAAACTTAGCTGAGAGCGTGGCCTCAAGGGTCAACGTCCAGGACTCGAGGTGGGATCTCCCTATACCTGTCATCGGCCTCCTCAGACAGCTCCAGATCTTCGAATGGGGACCATCCTTGCCCGGTTGGGTCGCAGTCGTGGACGTGGACGGGAAGGTCCTTCTGGCCTCGCCTGGTGCCGAAAATACCCTAAAAAAACTCTGGATCGAGGGCATTCCGGTCGGAAGGGCGGTGGAGCTGGCCGATTCTGACGGTGATAAATACACAGTCGCGGTCTGGCCTGCCTCATCGACCTTTGTCGTGGCGGCAGTGGGCTGGAGTCAGCTTATAGGGCCCATGGTACAGGCCACGAGGCTGTGGGTTATTTTGATGACAGCCGTTGCGGTGGCGGCGGTAACATCCGGTTATCTACTCTGGCGTTGGGTCGTCAGTCCGCTAAAAAAGCTATCCGAGGAAATCTCCAGGCTGAACTGGGGCTGTGAGATACCGGACAGGGTTTTCTACCCCTCTGTGGTGGAGATAGACGGCCTAAGGAAGGTGTTATGCCGTCTGTCCGCCGCCGCCAGGGACAAGGTTGAGCTGTGGAATCGCTACCTCCAGGACGTGGTCAGGGTTCAGGAAGGGGAGAAGTCCAGAATAGCCAGAGATCTCCACGATGGGCCGGTGCAGGAGATAACAGCGCTCATCCAAAGGCTTAAATTGGCCTCGATAGATCCTCCTGAGTGCACGGAGGAACACCTCAAGTTGGCTGAGGATATAGGCAGGGAGACGGTACGACAGCTCAGGGAGTTATGCACACAGCTCTCACCTCCATGGCTTGACCTGGGCCTAAAACACGCACTGGACGAGCTAGGGGACAGACTATCCCGGCATCTCGGCATATCGATAAACGTGGAGGTCGGTGAATCTGTGCCGGAATCTCCTGACCGTACTTTGGCCTTCTTCCGCATAGCCCAAGAGGCCATACACAACGCATTCAGACACGGGGGTGCCGATTCGGTAGATATCTGCGTTCAGAGAGAAGCTACCATGACCACGCTTAAAATTCACGATAACGGTTCCGGCTTCTCTTTTTCTGGTGACTTCGAGGCCTACAGATGTTCCGGCCACAGAGGGCTCCTCAACATGAAGGAGAGGATAAACCTGATCGGTGGGGATATGGAGATCCTGTCTGAGGAAAATAAAGGTTGTAGTTTAATTTTTTCCGTCCCGGATAGCTGAAAAAGCGGCTCTTCATGGTATCATTTTATGGTAATGATCCTTACGTCGATATTTTGGGAGGTGTTTCTTGAATGAGGCTCAAGATTCTAGGGGCTGCAGAAGAGGTTACGGGGTCCAACTATATGTTGGAGGTCGGTTCCAAGAGGGTCCTGATAGATTGTGGACTTCATCAGGGCAGGGACGAAGAAACCAGAAACAGAGAGCCTTTTCACTTTGACCCTACCAGCATAGACGCGGTTATACTGACCCACGCACATATAGATCACACAGGGCGGGTCCCACTCCTGGTCAAGCAGGGATTTAAAGGCAGGATATTGGCCACCCTTCCGACGGTAGAGCTGACGGAGGTCCTGTGGAGGGATTCAGCTAGGCTTATGAGGGAGGAGGCAGAATGGAAGACCAAGAAAAACTTCCGAAAGGGTCTTCCTGAGGTCCTGCCACTCTTTGAGGACATCGACGTCGATGTAGCTTTGGATTTTCTGTCCCCCGTTACCTATGACGATAAGATAGACGTGGTTCCTGGGGTTATGGTGAGGTTCAGGGACGCTGGTCATATAATGGGAAGCGCCATCCTTGAGATATGGCTTGAGGAAGGAGGCCAAAGCGTAAAGGTGGTCTTCAGTGGCGACTTAGGTCCTCAGAAGACCGTTATGGAGAGAAACCCAGCAGCCATAACCGGTGCTGACTACGTAGTAATAGAGTCGACCTACGGCGACAGAGATCACAAGACCAACGAGGAAAGCAGAGAAGAGTTTCAGGATCTCATGAGACAGATATTGGTGAAGAAGGCAAAAGTTTTTATACCTACTTTCGTCGTCGATAGGGCTCAAAGGGTCATGTACGAGCTCATGCTGCTCCAGGATCAGGGGCTGGCCTCGGATTTACCTATATACTTTGACTCTCCTATGGGGGTCAAGGCCACCAAGATATACGAGGAGCATCTGGATCTATGCTCCAGCGAGATCCAGGAGTATCGCCATAGCGGAAGGCATCCGTTCTCTCCCGACAGGCTGAAATACGTCTCAGGGGTAGAGGAATCTCAGGCGATAAACGATGTCGATCACGGAATAGTCCTGGCCGGTAGTGGGATGTGCAACGGAGGTCGTATAGTCCACCACCTCAAGCACGGTATATGGAACCCCGAGAACCACGTCGTGTTCGTGGGATATCAGGCGGTTGGGACTCTGGGGCGTCGGTTGGTGGACGGGCAGAAGAAGCTCCGGATCGCAGGGGAAGACGTCACAGTTAGAGCTCAGCTTCACACCATAAACGGATTTTCCGCTCATGCTGACAGGAGGGACCTTCTCGCCTGGGCTGAGAACTTCTCCGAGAGCGCCCCGACCTTTTTGGTGACCCACGGAGAGCCTAAGGCAGCTAACTCCCTTGCTGCGGCCCTTAAGGACGCCGGTTTTCAGTCCACCGTTCCGGTTGTGGACCAGGAGTTTGAGCTTACCGCCAGCAAAAAGGAGAGGGTGGCACGGATAGTGCTATCATCACCACAGAGGGATGTCGCCAGCTATGTGGATCTGGCTAAGGTGCTGGACGAGATATCCCTCGCGGTCAACCGGTTAAGCGATTCCGCTCCAAAGATAAACAACGTTGAGCAGGCCCTCCCCCTCTTGAAGTCGGCCAAAATCCTCCTGGATACTGTTACCAACCAGGTTAAATATTGACACTACGCATAAATCGAGGGACTGGCTGTGGCCCGTCCCTCGATTTATGCTAATATACGGCGAGAACTTTTTCTTGGAGGCATCGGGCATGAGGATGGGCGTTGCTCAAAAAAGTGTGTCTTGGTTTTGCGCTATATTTTTAGGCCTTTCGGCTCTGGTCTCGCTGTTTTTCTTCGCCATGCCCAGGGGGGATACGGATCCTTCTATAGCCTTGCCTCGTTTGCCTGATGGCGTTCCTCATGTGATCTTTTCCGGCCGAGGATCTATCGTCCCCGATAGCTTTTTGGACGATTTATCCGGAAGCGTTGGAATCTCCCTCAGGCTCGTCCCTAGGTCGATTAAGGCGGCCTTTCTCATAGACCTCTCCTCGGAATCGGATGGGGATTTCTATGGGGCCTTTTTGTTCTCGGAGAGCGTAGTTAGATCTCTAAAGAACGGAAAACTCCCTCTCTCTTTTGAAGGTTTTATCGGGAAATCTACTGTGTCCCAAGGGGGATCGGATGCTTTTCGATACCTTCAGATCTCCGGTGGCTTCTCCTCCAGGCCCATATACTGTGTTTTTCAGGATGGTTTGGTCCTCCTCTCTTCCTCACCGGCAGGACTTCAAAATATGGTTAAATCCATGAGGTTGGATCTTGAGCCGTCGTCGTCAATCAAGGGAATAGAGCCCTACTGGGACGGTCATATGAGGGTTGATCTGAGGGGCAAAAAGCGGGACTGGTCCGTCCCCTCGATCGTGGGGGACACGGTTATTCACTGCGCATGGAAGAGTAACGGAGACGAAAGCGGGGCTTTTTCCTGGAGGATCGACGGCGTAGATGGACTATCCTCCTCCTGTCCCCCTGTCGATTGGGGGTCTCTGCCGGATCTACCGAGCCCTCTCGGGGCGGTATGGGGTCTTGCCTCTATGGCTGGACTGAGGTCCCTCTTCTCCGTCCCTTGGGAGAGCTCTGTCGTCTTTGCTACAGGGGGTAAGGGTTCTATCCTCTCCGTTCCTCTGCCTGGAATGATCGTGGTTGAGATAGAGCCATCAGGTGAGCCCATATCGGAGAGGCTTAAAAAAGGGCCTCTTTCAGAATACAGGTTTAAGCCACTTTCCTCTGATCTTTATCGTACTGGATGGACCGCTTCTTCACCGGCAACCGTTCTACTGGCGGATTCGGAGAGGTGTTCCGTGTCTGGAATAATCGACGTAGGATCTTTGCGGAATTTTGACCCCTTTGAAATTGACGGTTTTCTCCTCCCCGGGTGGGAAAGGAGCTTCTCCTGGGGCTACGTGAACGGGCCTTCCCTGGCTCAGACCCTAGAGGGCCTTGTAAAAGCAGGCAGGCTTTTATTTCCGGCGCAGAAGGGGGCATCGTCTTTGCCTCAGATGGACTCCTTGGTCACTCTGACTAGAAAGATGAGAAAAATAGGGGTCTTTTCGTTTGTAATGCCTAATTTAGCAGAAGGTACTCTCCTTTGGAGATAACTTTATTCTAGAATGAATTTGGAGGAAGCAGATATGGAGCAAGGTGGACTCAATATCCTTAGACAGAGAGGTTACATAGATTGGTGCAGCCACCCTGAGGAGCTTGAGAGGCTCTTTGATGAGGAGAGGGTGACGGCTTACGTGGGTTTTGATCCCACCGCCGACAGCCTTCACGTGGGGCATCTAATACCCCTGATGGGACTGGCTTGGTTACAGAAACTTGGTCACAGGCCGATACTCCTAGCTGGGGGCGGAACCGGTATGATAGGGGATCCCTCGGGAAAGAACAAGGAGAGAAACCTACTCTCCATAGAGGCGATCAGGAAAAACGTAGAGGGGGTAAAAAAACAGCTCGCTCACTTTGTGGATTTTGACTGTGGCGATAACTCAGCCCTTCTTTTGAACAATTACGACTGGCTGGGGGAGATATCGTTCTTGGACTTCCTGCGTGACGTCGGAAAATATTTCTCGGTCAACTATATGATAGCCAAGGAACACGTCAAGTCCAGGCTTAACGACCCCGATAAAACCCTTTCCTTTACCGAGTTCTCCTACACTCTGCTACAGGCCTATGACTTTCTGCATCTGAACAGAGCCTATGGCTGTAAACTTCAGATGGGAGGAAATGACCAACAGGGCAACATAGTCTCTGGCATAGATCTGCTCCGTAAGGTGGACGGAAAACAGGTTTACGGTGGGACCAATCCTCTGCTCCTGACCTCGTCCGGCACCAAGTTCGGCAAAACCGAGGGAGGAGCCGTATGGCTTGACAGGGAGAGGACCTCTCCGTACCGTTTCTACCAGTTCTGGGTAAACAGCGAGGACTCCTCTGTGGAAAAACTGATGAAACTTTTTACCTTTATGCCGTTGGAGAAAATAGCCGAGATAATGGATAAGCATACGGCGTCTCCAGAGCTCAGAGAGGCCCAGAAGGTCCTGGCCTTTGAGATAACATCCCTGGTCCACGGTACGGATAACGCCGAGATGGCGAAGAGGGCAAGCGATATACTTTTTGGAGCTGCGTTTGACCTCCAGGATTTGTCCCCGGACATGATGAAAACCCTTGAGTCGGAGGTGCCGTTCTGTCGTTTGAGGTCGGAGTTGCCGATTGCCATCGCCGACGTAATGGTCGAGGCTGGAGCGGCTTCCAGCAAGGGAGATGCCAAGAGACTGATAAAGGGCGGCGGAGTTTCGATAAATGGAGCGAAGATATCCGACGATCGTGGCGAACTGGATCGTGGCATGTTGCTGCAGGACGGTTACCTGTTTCTCAAGGTAGGCAAAAAGAGATTTTTCGTCCTTCGCCACGAAGAGTAGGAAAGGGGGAATCCCCATGAAGCCAAGAGGCTGGGTGTGGTTTTTGTCCAGGTCCCTCAGGTCCTGGGACGTTATGTCCCTGGGCCTCGTGGCTCGTCAGCTCAGTTCCTCAGGAGTTAGACTTACCGTGATGTCTCAGTCCGGCTTTTTTCCCTGTGGAGGGGCTGACGTCTTGTCCTGGAGGGGTATGGACGGATTCGATAGAGCTATGTCGGTAGCCTTCAGGGGACGTATGTGGCATCTTTGGGGACAGGCCCCAAGGTGGTGGCCGGTCGTCAGGACCAGGGCTACCACGGTACACTCTTTCAAGGGGAGCGACGAGGATTGGCAAGGTCATCCTGCGGTCTTCGCCGGTACTGGCATGTTCTCGGAGAGGAACGCCTGGATCCCCGCTTTCGAGAGGGATCTATCCTGGGGACGGCCTGGGGAGGATAAGGGTGATCCTCTCGCTTTGGTGGTTTTCCCACCATCCTCCGTTCGCCCCGATAGGGCCATGTTGGAGGCACTCACCAAGGGCATAGGGATGCCCTTGGTGAGGCTCTCTGATCAGACCGGCTCCCTTCCTGGGTCCGGTGGCATTGTGGAGGAGAGCGATGCAGTTAGGCTCCTAGCTAGCAGGGCCAGGCTTCTCATCCTACCGGGGGTGGACCTGTCCGCCGCGGTATTGGCCGGTTTTGCCGCGCTCTACGGTGTCCCGACCTGGGCCCCTTGGTCCCCCCTTCTGGACGATCTGCTGGGAGCTGACGGGTACGTTAAGGATAGACCCTCTGCAACGGCTGATATAGGGCGAACAGTCGCAGCCGCAGCGAGGCACAGGCTTTCCGAGCACTTTACCCCAGAGCTTTCCGCTGAGTCCCTCCGGTCAATATACAGAGCCGTGACTGGATCCTCTAAATGACGATTAAGCGATTATCGGTAGAGGCGGTAAGGTCATTCGCCTCTACCGGGGTCAGGGGAAGGATACTGTATGGGTTTATAAGGACGATCCTAGGGATTGTATCCCCCAGAAAATCCGTCGCAATGGAGAACCTCAGACTATCTTTCCCCGATAAGGATCTATCATGGCATAGATCCACACTGAAAAGGATGTACGATCATTTCAGCTGGATGACTGTGGAATACCTGGCCCTCATAGAGGACCCTTCCAAGGCTATAAAATGGGTGGTACAGGTCGATGGTAAGGATATCCTGGATTCCTTGGTCGAATCCGGCAAGGGGTGCGTTATCCTTGCCAGCCACGGAGGAAACTGGGAGCTTCTTTCGGCGTGGCTCTGTCAGAGCGGATATCCCCTTCAGGCCGCGGTCAGAGACCCTAACGACAGGGAGCTGGCGGAGCTTATGGAGCTCTACCGCAATAGGATTGGCCTAGTCACCTTGAGGAAGGAGACCGGTGGCCTTAGGGAGATGGTTCGTTTGCCCCAGCGGGGCGGCTTTATCGGACTGGTAGCCGACCAAGACGGAGGTCCCCTAGGGATACCTGTTAATTTTCTGGGGCGTCCCTGTACCATGCCCAGTGGTCCGGCGTCTATCTCGATTCTTGCCGATGTCCCGATAATACCTGTCTCCATAGAGAGAATCGCCCCTTTTCGTCACAGGGTTATCGTTGAGGCTCCCCTCCGTCCTCCAAGCGATGGGTCCAGAGGGGAAAGGATAGGGGCATTGGCCTACCTTGTGAACGACGCTCTGGAGCGAATGGTCATCAGATGTCCCGGTGAATGGCTTTGGATGCACAGGAGATGGAAGACCGTTCCTTAGATGTGCCCTTAGTTTGAACTGCTTGGAGATAGGTGATATGCTAGTGGAGAGAGGAAGGTGGGCAGAATGATAGTCTATGAACTGATGAGCAAAGGGCATATAGTCAGGCTGCCCGACCAGGCAGTCTTGGGCGATGTATCCGTCGGGAACCCTGTTGTGGCTCTTTTGATGCCCTATAACAGGATACTGGTCGGCGTAGCCCATAAGGGAGCCTACGAGATGTGGCTTTGCGGTAAAAGCGGGGATCCGTCAGGATGGAAAGAGGTTTTTCTCTACGATGGCATACCGTTCCGTATCGATACGGATGGTTTTTCCGCCTCGGTTAGCACCGATATCACCTCCGAGCTTCGTTCTCAGCTTATAGGACATCTCCCTCCTCCTGGAAGCCATAGAGAGACGATGTCCGTGCTGGAGGACTTCTACGGGGGGCAGCCTGACTTCATGTCCCAACCGCAATGGGAGGACGAGGAGGTCTTTCTGTCTAGTCTGGGAGAGCTCGGAAACCTGAGGCTGGTCTATTGGGGAATAAGAAAGGCCCTTGTCCTGGGAGATTACTCCATGGTGGGCAGGATAAAGGTATGGGTCAGGCGAGGGCTGAATACCTTTGGCGATGAATCTGTGATCCCCAAGATGTGGGTCTCGGTCGGAGATCTGCCTGGCAACAAGGGCATAGAGGAGCTGGAGGCCCTTTTGTTCAAACCGGAGCAACTCAGGAGGATGAACCTGGAGAAGAGTGGCTCCGTTGTTTTCAGAGGTGATTCGGGATATCTAGTGAGATTTGAGGGGCAAAGACCTTTCGGGGAGGTCTCCGTCTCGGTGTGGATGTACTTCTCGTTCCCCCTATGGGAGGATATGAAGGACAGGAGAGGACTCCGTCCTCAGGAAATAGTGATACTCTCCTGGGGGTTCCTAGACGCCCTTGAAGCTGTGAGGGAGATGGAGCGGTATAGACTCCCGTTTGTCGTAGAGGAGCCAATAGACGTCAAATAAAGCCAGCCCACGGTCTAATCCCGTGGGCTGGCTTTTTCTATCTCGTCTGCCATCTTCGCTCTATCAGTTGAAGCGCCAAACTTGTGGAGCTGGTGAGGCACAGATATACCAGTCCTACAGCGATAAAGGTCTCGAAAGACGCGTAAGTAACGCTTCTGACCTGTTGCCCCGCCATGGTAAGCTCGGTTATCGCCAGTGTAGAGAGGAGAGAGGACTCCTTTATCAGAGTGACGAACTCGTTGCCGATAGCGGGGAGCATATTTCTGATCGCCTGGGGCAGTATGATGTTCCTCATCGACTGTACGTACGATAGGCCTAGTACCCTTGAGGCCTCCCATTGACCTTTTGGAACCGCCTCTATTCCTCCCCTGACTATTTCACCTACATAACCGGAGGAGTTGATCGATAAGCCGATTATGCCAGCTGTAAAGGCGTTGAGGTTTATGCCCAAGGAAGGGAGTCCAAAGTAGATGAGAAAGAGCTGGATTAAAAGGGGTGTCCCCCTTATCACGTATATATAGGCGGCGGCGATCCACCTTACAGGGGCTAGAGGCAGTACCCTCAAAGCCCCCACGATAAGGCCGAAAAAAGACCCTAACGCTACGCTACACAGAGAGGCCTTGACGGTGAACCAGGCCCCTGTGAGTATCATCGGAATATAAGGCGATATAACGGAAAAATCCAGCGACATCTAAATCTCAGCTCCCTTGACGTTCGTGTGGTGTGGTAACATTCTCTGGAGAAAAGTCCTGGTCCTATCCTCTTTTGGTCTCTCTAATATCTGCTCCGGTGGACCTTGCTCCAGGATAGCACCATCCGCCATGAAGACGACCCTGTTCGATACGTCTTTGGCAAAGGACATCTCGTGGGTTATAATCATCATCGTCATGCCGCTTCCTGCAAGCTCTGCTATAACCTCCAGAACCTCTCCCACAAGCTCCGGATCCAGAGCGCTTGTGGGCTCGTCGAAGACCATTATCCTGGGTTCCATGGCCAGAGCTCTGGCTATGGCTACCCTCTGTTGCTGACCTCCTGATAGCTCGTTGGGTCTAGAATCTATTTTTTCGGAAAGTCCGACCCTCTCAAGTAGTTCAGCTGCTTTGCTGATCGCCTTTTCCCTGGTGATCCCGCGCACTTTCATGGGGGACAGAATGATGTTGTCCAGCACCGATAGGTGGGGGAACAGGTTGAACTGCTGGAAGATCATCCCCACCAGTTGTGACTGCTCTTTGTTGGACATGTCTCCCTTGTCGGCCCTTCTGCCGTAAAGGGATATCTCACCTCGGTCTATGTCCTCGAGATGGCAGACACATCTTGCCAATGTGCTCTTTCCCGATCCACTTGGCCCTATTATGGATACAACCTCTCCATTTGCGATGTCCAGGGATACCCCCTTCAAGACCTGTAGATCTCCAAAGGATTTATGGAGGTCCCGCACTCTGATGGCGATGTCCATTCTTGAATTACCTCCTGTTTATAGATTTTGAGGTCCATCAACTGAAGGACACTAGTCAAGAATGATATAGCAGAACCTATATTATTGCAAGAACCGATTTTGCAGAACGGAGATAACCTATAAAAACACTTGATTTAGCTAGATAAATCGGTCTTATGCGCTTTATTTTGATGCTATCGCTCTTATATGTGCTTGGTTTCTGGTCCAGATGGCTGTAGAATGGGCTCAGACGGAGGGAGTAGTTGAAACGCCTTCCCCGAGAGATACAAAACCCTCCATCGGGCCGGGATGCTCGGAATCGGAAATAGTCGGGGTGGGAGTAA
>CAYNAN010000008.1:0-19682 GCA_964395085.1 uncultured Synergistaceae bacterium | reverse complement strand
CCAGTAACCAGTAACCAGTAACCAGTAACCAGTAACCAGTAACCAGTAACCAGTAACCAGTATGGTTTGTCGGTGTAACTTGGAGTAACTGCAAAGGTTGATGCGATTGAGAGATATGGAGACGCAACAGGGCGTCCCGGCCTTCTTCCTTTCGAGAGGGGTGAGGTCCATCGAAAAAGCATATCACCGTAATCGTAGCAGGACCGCACTAGGTTTAGGCGATAGCAGTATAACTTGAGTTGCAAGGCTACCTGATATCGTTCATCGGAGGAGGATCTTTTGATCCTCCTCGCTTTTTTTGTGATGTTATAATCCTACCCATATTAGCCCAGCCGGGGCAAACTGGGGGATGCCTAAGTTGAAGAAAAGGGATGAATGTACGGAAAGGGCAGTTAGGCTTCATGATTCCAATCTGGTTGTGGACGCACACTTCGATCTTCTGGTGGACGTCCTGGACAAGAGGGATAAGGGCAGATGTCGTGTTATAGAGGAGGACCATCTTCCGTCCATGAAAAAGGCGGGACTTGACGTGGTAGTGTCTTCGCTGTTCGTAAGCGATAGATTCGTGCCGGATATGGCCCTTCGAAGAGCCCTGGATCAGATAGGGGCTCTCCATCGAGAGATAGACGAGTCCGGTGACAAACTGGCCCTATGCAGGACCTGGAGCGACGTGGAATCAGCGAAAGATCAAGGCAAGTTGGCTGTTATCCTGTCCTTCGAGGGAGTTGAGCCTATATCCAACGATATAGGGCTTTTGAGGATCTTCTATGAGCTGGGTGTCAGAGGCGTGGGGTTGGTGTGGAGTCGCAGAAACTACGCCGGAGACGGTTGCTTCTTCTCCGAGAGGCGAGAGGGGAGGAAGGGAGGACTCACCGATTTTGGCGTTAAGGTTCTGGACGAGATAGCCTCTCTCGGGATGTTTCTGGACGTCAGTCACCTCAACGACGAAGGCTTTCAGGACGTCCTGGACTTCTACGACGGTCCTTTTATAGCGTCTCACTCAAACTGTCGTTCTCTGATGGGTACGATGAGAAACCTGACCGACGACCATATCATGTCTTTGGCCCAAAGGGGTGGCGTAATGGGTATGAACAGCTGTAGCTCTTTCGTAGCCGACGAGGCCAAGGTTGGCCCAGTGACGGCCAAACATTTGGCCGATCACGTCGATCACATAAAAAAATTGGTTGGAATAGAGCACGTGGGGTTTGGCTTTGATTTTTGCGATATGTTTCGGGTCAATTCGGGAAGCTCCAGCTATGACTGTATATCCGGTTACAGCCACCTCTCGGACCTGACCGCAGAGCTGCTTATGAGAGGATATTCTGACGACGAAGCTGCTATGGTCATGGGTGGAAACCTGGCGCGCTTTTATCGTGAGGCACTAAAATAGGGACCCCCTTAGGGATCCCCATTTTGGTTTTAGGGCCGTATCAGTAAGTCCACTGAAAATCGGGCAGGCCTGCGTCCA
Source organism: uncultured Synergistaceae bacterium (assembly GCA_964395085.1). GTDB lineage: Bacteria > Synergistota > Synergistia > Synergistales > Dethiosulfovibrionaceae > Dethiosulfovibrio. The sequence goes on along the minus strand of CAYNAN010000008.1, from coordinate 18,214 downwards.
GTATCCTCTGTCTGATGTCCTCTGATATGAAGGCTAGGTCATCTTTGGTCCTTCCCTCGCACCTGGTAGCCAGGACAGGCTGGGTGTTGGAGGCCCTTATGAGGCCCCATCCCTTGCCATCTGGGTAGACTATCCTGAGGCCGTCCACTGTGATGGCCTCGTACTCTCTAAGGGCCTTGGTAGTGATGCTCTCCATGACCTCGAACTTTTTCTCGTCCGGGCAGTCGACCCTTATCTCCTCGGTGTGATAGTACACCGGCATGTCCGACAGCATCTGGGAGAGGGCGAGGTCGCTGTTGGATAGGATACGAAGCAGTCTACCTGCGGCGTAGAACGAGTCGTCGAAGCCGTAATATTCGTCGGCGAAGAAAATATGCCCAGAATACTCTCCGGCGAAGAGGGCGTTGATCCTCTTCATCTCAGCCTTTATGAGGGAATGTCCAGCTTTGTAGTAGTGTGGAACCCCTCCTAGCTTTCTGATCTCGTCCTCCAGGGCCTGAGAGCACTTGACCTCTATTATCGCCGTCGCTCCCGGATTTTTGGGGAGGATCTCCCTCCAGTAGAGGGCCATGAGGATGTCCCCCCAAACTATCTCTCCTGCGTCGTCGACTACGCCTATCCGGTCTGCGTCGCCGTCGAAACCGAATCCGACGTCCGCCTTGTGTTCCCTGACCTTGGCGATCAGGTCCTGCATGTTGGCCCTTTTTTGGGGGTCTGGATGATGGTTGGGGAAGGTCCCGTCTGGCTCGCAGTAGAGAGGAACGACCTCGCATCCCAGGCTCTCCAGAAATGGGACTATCCTCAGAGCCGCTGTGCCGTTGGCGGCGTCTGCCACGACCTTTAGTTTTCTAGGTCCAAGGACGATCTTCTCCTTCAGCATCGACAGGTAGGGCTCCCAGAGGTTTTCCTCTTCCAGGGATCCTTGGCCCGAGGCCATATCGAAATCCTCCTCCTCGACCATCTTCCTGATGCGCTGGATCTCCTCTCCGTAGAGGGTCGCCTTGCCGAAGGCCAGTTTAAGTCCGTTCATGTCCTTGGGATTGTGGCTGCCTGTTATCATCACCCCACCGTTAAGATCGTGGTGGAACAGGCTCCAGTAAAGCAGAGGGCTGGTCACGACTCCAATGTCCAGGACGTCCACCCCCGTCTCCCTCAGCCCCTGGATGACGTCTTGGCTTATCCTGCTGGTCGATTGACGGACGTCCCCTCCTACGGATGCCTTCGTTATCCCCTGTCTTTTCAGATAGGTCCCGTAAGCCCTGGCTATAGCCAGGACGTTGGGAGAGGAGAGGTCCGTATCTGCCATGCCTCTTATGTCGTATTCCCTGAATATATTCGATGGGACTGTCATAGGCTGTCACTCCTTATCCTTTGTTTTTGATATCCTTACACCATAGTATAGTGCAGTTAATAGGCCTTCGTCGAGAGGTATGGCCTATAGCGGGACTTCTGATTGGGAGGTTTTTGTTATTAACTCTTTTTTTATCGTTTTGCCCCTTGGGGCGGTGATGACGGTAGGATGGTTTTTGAGGCAAAGAAGGATCGTCACCGAGGTCGGTTTGGACGAGATGAACAGGTTACTTTACTGGGTCGCCATGCCGGCTATCCTATTCCGTTCCACCGTCAAGGTTGATCCAGAATTATTTTCTAACGTGCCTTTTATGTGTGCTGTGTATAGCGTATTTGCCATACTTCCTTTTATAGCGTGGGGCCTTGCGAGGCTAAGAGGTCTCCCAGTGGAGAAACTGGCGGTGTCGGTGTTGACGTCCGTAAGAGGAAACAACGTCTTTATGGGACTTCCTGCCGTCACCATAGCGCTGGGGGAGGCTGGTTTGGAGAGCTACGGCATATATCTCGCTCTTTCTCTCGTGGTCTATCAGATGATATCCATATCCATGGGGCAGCTGGCACTGTCAGGCGAGCTATCCGTAGGTTCCGTCAAGCGAGTTTTTGTAAGGCTGATCAAAAATCCTATGCTCATATCCTGCCTGCTGGGGGTCACTGGTGCCTTGATAGGGATTGGACCTATACCGCACTGGATCGACCAGACTTTGGCTATATTAGGCAACGTTGGAAGCGGCGTAGCCCTGATGGCCCTTGGTGCATCCCTGGTCCTTGAGGACCTAGTCTCATCGGTTAGACAGGTCTGGAGCGATCTCATCGTCAGGCTGATACTGTCCCCTCTGATGACCCTGTTGGCGTTTCAGCTTTTCCCGGTCGATCCTATGCTGGCAAAGACCTCGGTATTGGTGGCGGCTATGCCTGCCGCGGTTAACAACTTCGTTCTGGCCAAGGGAATGGGGATGGACGGAGAGTACGCTGGCAACGTCGTCGTGACCTCGACCGTGTGCTCGGTCTTCACCATAACTATCTGGCTGTACCTGATGGGAGCGTAGTAAAAAAAGCCTCGCATAGCGCGAGGCTTTTTTTACTACGCTCCGTTTGTGGAGACGCATTTGCGTGGATGGGGTTTAGGTAGCGGCTATTTGCTATATCCTTTAGGATAGCGGTTATATATCCCAAATCAACGAGATGTAAGATGTCCTCCCCTCCAGAGGATAGTCAGGGGTAAGGGAGGATCCAGGTAAAGATACACCGTAGGAATGGATGTTTGAGGTTCTGTCAAAAACGTCGTTGACCCCCAAAGACATCAGCCAATTTTCCTTCACTTGCCACTTCAACCCTAGGTCGAATCGACTGTAGTCGCTCCATACGACTTCTCCTAGCTGATCAAGATAATTATCGGATATATAGGAGTACTCCGCGAAACCTGAGAGGTCGCTCCCGAATCCCTGCTGGAACCTAACATGCCATGCGTTCTCTGGCCTGTTAGGCAGTGGATTATCCCTGTATTGATCGTCCAAGGCCAGATTCGTGCTGTTCATGTGGGTGTAGCCAAGCGAGAGAGAGCTCTTCTCCCATTCAGCGGATATCTCCAGCTCGAGACCCTCGACCTCCCCTTCGTCTATATTTTCGTATCTCCCCTGGAATGGACCTCTGCTGACAAAAACAATTAGATTTTTTGTCTTTGTCCTGAAGTATGTAACCCCTATCCCCGCCCTTGCGGACCCTATATCGCCGTCCCATCGTAGGCCGATGTCCCACTGATCTCCCTCTTCTGGCTCTATCTCATCGTTGGGAACGATATAAACGCCGTCCCCAAATATCTCAAAAAAGCCAGGAGCTCTAAAGTAGTGCCCAATAGAGGACTTGATGGTCCACCCCTCTGGGATAGGGTAGGAGATTGCGGTTGACCAACTCCACCCATGATCTTCGCCTACGCTGTTGTACCTTACCATCGGAACTATCTGTAGGTCCGATCCCCTTATTGGAAATATAGTGTCCTCCATCGTCAGTCTGAGGTTGTGCCTGCTGTAATGTCTTATGTTGTAGATGGAATATCCTCCATCTCCATCTACGTCGTAGTCCTCAAATGACCAGTTGCCGTAGAAGGACAGCTGGTTGTTATCTCCAATCCATCTGCCAAGCTGTAAACCTCCCTCTATCCTGGATGAATCGGATTTGCTCCAGCTTGGCATGTTGCCCCTTTTCATTCCCGTCGGATCGGAAAAGTCCTTGGATTCCTGGAGATAGAGCAGGTATAGGTTTCCCTCAACCCCGCTTATCTCAAAGGATCTCCCCAAAGAGACCTCTTTTTTCTGTATATCCTGCCTTCTCCTGCCGTATATATCGGGATTTTCCAGGGTATCCCAGTTAAGTCTTGCAGAGTAGGGAACGTCTCTATTTTTATGGTAATAGTTGAGCTTGAGTCCCCAATCGTCATCCTCCCATTTATACATTATGTTTTCCTGCGAGTAACTGTTAAACCTTCTTGTCGCTTGATAGTCGTCAGCGGCGTTGCTGGTTCCTCCTGTGTTGCGGAAGGAAAAATTTCCGTCGTAACCCTCGAGCTCTGTAGTGAGAAGTGAGATCCCATTGCCGGTCGGGAAAGAGGTCCGAGAGGACCACTTTTTTAATCCAAGGGATCCAACCCCAACCATGAGGGTATTAGTCGCTTCCCATGTTCCTTGGGTGACTATGTTGATAACAGCTCCCATCCCAGACACACCAAATCGTGCTGGAACGTGTCCTCTGTATATTTCGATTCGCTCGACGTTCTCCACAGGTATCGTGGACAGATCCACCGTCGGTTCCCCGGCGCTGTTGAGAAGGACTCCATCCAGATATACGGCCACCTGAGAGGAAGTACTGCCCCTGATGGCGGCTACTGTGTAGCCGCCGTGCCCTTGAACTTCGGTTATATGCACTCCCGCTGATTGCCTTAGCAGATCTGGGAGAGTTTTGAACTCCCCTTTTGTCTCCTCAGGCCTAATCACCGTTATCGTTCCAGGAGATAGCTCCTGATCGTCGTGCAGGATCGAGGATTTCACCGTCACTGGGGCTAAATCCATCGCAACGCCGATTGAAGATCCTGTGATGGACAGGCATAAAGCGACCGCTATAGCCCAAACTGATCTCATCTTTTAGACCTTTTGTCGCCTAAAAGGGCCACTATCGGGGTCAATAGAAGCATGCACAACCACCCGGAGGCTGTGGCGTTACAGCCGGTCGAGCTGGGAAATACGTAGTCGTTATTGTCGGTGGCCCCTTCGTCGTAAACCCTTAGATATAGCGATAAATCCCATGCATTTTCTGAGCTTTCGTCCCTGACTATGAAGAACTTGCCCTTAAGGGGATCCTCGATAGCCAGGCATTTGGCTGGTGCTCCTTTGACGATCACAAACGATAACCCGATGGCCATCCCCCTATCTGTGATATGGGTATTAAACCAACTTTCCTTTTCTGCCGTGGCGACCGTTGTGAGTGAGCTTTTTATGTCTCCGTCTGCGGTAAGCAAATCAACCTTGTTTTCCCCCATATATATCATCGGTCTTATCTTGGAGAGCAGCAGGTGAGTCATAGCCTTTTGATCAGACGATGGAGCGCTTAACTTATCCCAAAGCCCTGGCCAATCGCTTAAATCTTTTGATGTGATCTCGACTGAGATATCTAAGGTTACATATTTATGCGATGAATCTTTAGATTCAAGGGAAACTTTGAGTGATTTAAGGATGCCCTCTCCGTGGACCTCCCCTTCGCAAGCCTCGGTGTCAGTGATATCCCCTGATCTAGCCGGGATCAGTCCATCTAAAAGTGAGGACGACAGCTCTATCCCTCTGATCCTCAAAAATGGGATTCCAATGGCCTGATGCCTGTCCTGTGACGTCGCAGGTAAAATTAAATTTTCAGGGGTTCCGGTGGAAAAAGATTGCTTTTTAGAGCTGCTTTCTCCGCCCCTTCCGTCTTTTGCCGTTACATGCCATGAGTATAGAGTTTCGTCTTTTAACAGCGGAAACAACGAAGCTACCGTCGTATTGAACGTGATCGAATCCACAGATCCGGACTCTTGAAAGGTCACTTGGTAAGACACTTCATCTCCGTCGGGATCGATGGATCTTTTCCAGGCTAATACTGCTTCGTCAGAGGAGACTAGGCCTCCGTCGATAGGTGATGTAATCTGGGGGATCGATGGAGGGCGGTTTTCATCCGTCGGGGGCTTGGCGTTTTTGCCCGTCAACGCGAGCATATTAGGATATCCCCCAAGCTTTGAGCCGTCGTATCTAGCGGCCTCTCCTTGAGAGTTGAATGCGACCAACTTGGAATCGTTACGATTTGTGCCAGAGTCGGATATCCAGCATAAATTTCTGCTCCTGTCCATTATGCTGGCTCTGCTCCATCCCTCAAAAGTGGATACTAGCCGTAGATTAGACGGGCTAAAGGGCGTTCCTGATGACAGAGACGACACGTTCCCTATGTACACCCTGGAGGAAAAAGGGGTTTTTATCTGATAGCTGGTGGTGTAAAGGGTCCCATCATCCCCTATCTCCAGCAGCATATATCCGTTCATGTCATCTACGGTATTTATCAGAGATCCATCGGCTATGGTTTCCGTCTTACCTCTCATCGACGCGGTTGGGATTCTCTGGAGCAGGGGCCTATCGGTCTCCTTGTAACCGTTTGTGAACATGGATCCCCCAAAGCAGGAGACGTAGATGTATCCATCGTGGTAGGTCATGTCCCATGGACTTGCCCCTACCTTTCCCCAGTCTACTACCTCCATGGTGGCAGGATTTATCTTAAAGATCGTCCCAGAACCAAGCTCAAGTGGGTAGGTCTCATAGGTCTGATCCATGGCGTATAGATAGCCATCAGGGGCGAGGAGCAGATCCTCCGCGAGGTGTCCAAAATCCTTATCAAATTGCTCTCCAGTATTGTATGTCTTCATGTCAAAACTGACCGGCATTAAGCTGTAATCGTCAATTCTGACTTTTGTTATCGTGCCTCTCATTAGGTTTGCCACGTAAAAATAGCTGTCATCGTAGGCGAAGCCCCTCATATCCCAGGAGAAGGCGTCTTGTTTCGATAGACTGACCGGGTTTCCCCATTTACCTGGTTCAAAGAGGTAGATTATATCCTGACCGAGCCCGTAACCGGAGTGCTCCGCCAGTAATATTCGAGACTCTCCGTGGTGTGTATACCCGTAAATTACTGCGTCTCCGTAAACGTTTACCCTGACAATTCCACCGGAGCCGTTTTTTCCCACCCCATCCACGTTGGATAGAACTCCCATCGCTCCGTTTGGAAAATCCATGGTGTGGTAGACGATATCTGGAAGCTCCGCCCAGGACAGGCCTGCTAGCGTAAGGATAAATATCGAAACGAATAAAGTGATATATCGCGTTTTTCTCAAAGAAACCACCTCCTGTAGAAGAGGGGGCTTGTACAAGCCTCCTCTTCTTGAGTAATCTCTATCTCCTCAACATGCCTATCATGGGAACGAGGAGAACCAATACCATAGGATTTGTCGACAGGCTACAGCCACCGGATCCACCGTCGGATGGAGATGGAGATGGAGATGGCGATGGTGTCGGCTGTACCTCTCCTTTAGGCGTTATAGCCGTTATCGGGTCGGATAATTTTCCGTCCTTTTTCCCGTCCCATACCGCTATGTAGCTTCGATCTCCCACAGATACCGCCTTGACGTCCACCGAGTCGCTGTCCATCAGCAAAAGGGAAAATTCGACGCTGTACCTGTTTCCGGAGGATGCAACCTTAGTTACGTTGAATATGTCACCGTTCTTTGATCCGGCGATCTCGACCAGGTCAAATAGGTTGCCGTTTACTATTTTGGCCGGATGGAGTTTCCCAAGTAGGTTATCCTCCGTGAGACTGAGAGGGTCTATACCCAGTGTTTTGAAATCCTCTTCGAGGAAGCTCAAGGTGACCGGCAAGATAGCTGCGTTAGCGTCGCCGCTGGAGGCGATGTTAAAGGCTATGGATCTACCGAGGACCCTATCCGCGGAGGCGTTGAAATCGACCTTCAAGGAGAAGGGGTCCATCGAGGTTATGTCCGTCGATCCAGGCTCTTTGCAGAGGACTATTTCGAATGAAAGTGCATGTTTTAGGTCGGTTAAGTCGAGGTCTGGGACGATGTCCAGCGCGTGAAACGGCATCAGAGAGATGTCTCCGGATATGGACCCTTCATCGATAGCCCTCCTGGAATAGCCCGTCGGTGAGGTCTTAAAGGTAAACCTTCTGCTCTGGGTCGGATCCCCTTGGTCGTCGGAGACCGTTACCTGCCAGGTATAGGTCGATTCTGGACTGACCTCTAAGTCTTCGGATAGTCCGATCGCCCAGTAGGATTTATCTGAAGGTGTTACTGTGTAGGTCCGATCTGGACTGATATCTCCTTTCACGTCGCCGCTCCAGAGGAACAGGCAGAGTCCGATGTCGTCACCGTCGGGATCTTGAGCTTCGATCCTGAGCTGTCCATCTATGGGGATGCTGTTCCCGTCGCCGGGTGTCATGTTGGTTATCTCGGGAGACCTATTTTTCGTGTAAAACTGCCATAGCCCCGACTCGCGCTTTTTGTTGCCGCTTACGTTTTCGTAATCGGCGGTTATGTATAGCCTGTATCCTTGGTTGCCCTTAAGGTTCTCTAAGGTGGTTTCTATGTAGCCACTTCCCGTTACCTGTCTGGATATGTCTGAGCTGCTACTGTTACCGTAAAGGTTTATGTGGTAGGTCACATCTCCCTTTGACTGGGGGGCTTCCCAGCGGATGGAGAGATCGCCTGGCTCCACATCCAGGGAAATCCCGTTCTCCGGCACCACGTGCAGCTCGTCCAGATCCGGGTCGACGTCGGAAATTGCGTCTATCTCCCCGCCGTCGGATTTAAGCTTTACATATTTGATCTCTTCAAAGCCCGAATCCTTTAGGTCAAACCCAGTTCCTCCCGCCGAAACCCCGTACTTTTGATCTGCGTCGTATACAGTGATGCCTCCGAAATCGTCAACGGTTAGTTTTGGGTCTGCCGGCTTGGTAAAGTTCTTTTCCCAAAAGCGTTTTTCCTCGTCTCGAAAAGTGTTATCTGGTCTCATCTTCACCGCCTGAGTTGGGAACATGTCGTCCCCATAGGGGCCGCTTTCATAGGTGTACCAGTTTTTCCCGTCTGGGCTGACCGAAACGGTAACCTGCTCGGCAAAGACACTGGTCTTGTCCGCTATAGGCTTTGTGTATGGTATATTGGCATATCCTCCGTATACGAACATGGGGTTGCCAAAGACTATAAAGTCAATCCCGTAAGGGTTCTCAGGGTCGTCCTTTATAGGATGGTCGAAGGCGACAGTGATCTCCTGCCCTGCCTTTATGGTGGTTATCTTGTGTTCTCTGGTTATGGGATCGGTTCCAAATGTAGGCTCTATCATGGATACAGGTCCAGCTGGGCAGGGACCCCACCCCGAGTTGAGCGGATGGGGCTTTCCCAAAACGGCTTGCGGCGCTTGATATAGGTTGACTGGACCGTAGCCGGAGCTGGCGGTGACCTCCACCGCGAAGGGCGATTGAGCCTTGAGGTAGTCGTTTCTTCCTGCTATGTCTGAACCTGCTTGGGCGACATTAATATTAATTATTAGTGATAAAAAAATTGAAATATTACGCATGTTTTTGAGAGACAAATTCAAAACCTCCTTTTATTTTTTACCGAGCTTGTTTCCTATTTTTTTGCGTCTCACCTCCTGTACAGAGGGGCAAAAAAAGCGCGCTGGCAGGGCCAGCGCGCAAAAAAAGACCGTGCCGCTTTTGCCCTCGAGGGCGGCACGATGCAGGAATTCTCTGATCAGTATTCGGACTTGGAGTCATCCTCGACGAAAGCCTTCCCAGATACTATCCAGTGGCGTGTTTTTCGTCTCGTCATCCTCACCGCAGCGGGGCTGTGCCGGATTTCCACCGGCTTCCTGGTTCAGAGTTCCTCTTCAGTAACGTAAAATTCTCAGCCTAACGGTGTAACAAAGGCTAAGATCATGGTGTATACTAATACGTATCCGTTTTTTTGTCCATAGCAAGAAAATAGTCATCTTGAGCGAAGGTCTTATTCGTGTCGAGAGGAATGATTTATCTATGGTATGTATTTTTGAGGTTATAGTATATCAAAGACTGAGATTGTAGTATATACTAATATATATTTGATTTTTTTACTCGCGGTTATTATGCCCTTATCGACGACGCCTCTCCTAAAAGGTACTAGCGCGGATACCCAAATTTCTGGATACTTTTTCTCCCTGGTTTTCCTTTTTTGGTATGATAGTAAAGGTAACGGGGGAGGACCATTTTTAGGGGGAGGGGTTTTATGATGGCGAAGGTCGATGGAGGAAGGATCTTGGTGGTCCTATCTTTTTCACTTTTTTGTTGCATGATGGGCGTGGGCGTTATTAGCCCTGTTTTGCCTCTATATGCGGTCAAGCTTGGTGCCGGCGGAACCCTGTTGGGGCTCATGTTCAGCGCGTTTTCGGTCTCCCGTATGGGTTGTACCCTGTTCTCCGGGTCTTTAGCGGACAGAATTAACAGAAAAAAACTTATGGTGTTTGGCCTCTCGATCTACACCATATCGTCCTTGGCCTACCTTTTTGTGGATTCTGCCTGGCATATGGTCGCTATAAGGTTTTTTAACGGGATGGGCTCTGCCTTTGTGGTCCCTGTCGCTATGTCGATTGGCTCTGATGTGGTTACCCCAGGGGAAGAGGGACATTTTTTTGGCTCTCTCCAGATGGCCCTGTTTTCCGGTATAGGAGCCGGGCCTCTCGTCAGCGGGCTCATGACGGACTGGCTTGGGGTTCAGGCTCCCTTTTTGGTTATGACGGCGATGACGATGATCGCCTTGTTCGGCATATTTTTGTTGCTGCCGTCGGACATACCGTCCTCCACGGTGAATACAGACGAGGGTGAAATATCGGCGTATCGTTTTTTGCTCTCGGATGGTATATTGCTCAGGGTCTATTCCTTTCAGTTCTCCACCGCGCTTGGAAGGGGAGCTATGCTAATGTTCGTGCCGTTGTTGGCAACTGAGATGGGTATGTCCTTCATGGAGATAGGGACGATACTTTCTGTCCTCTCCATCTCTACCGCCCTGTGTCAGAAGACGTCTGGAGAGCTTGCCGATCGATACCCCAAAAACAGGTTAGTCCTAATAGGTGGAATGGCTTCTGCTCTGACTATGTTTGCTCTACCCCATTTGGGGACCTTTCCCCTGCTTCTTCTCGGGGCGTTGGCCTTTGGATTGGGTTCCGGGATGGGATCTCCCTCGGCTGCCTCCATGGCCTCCATAAGAGGAAAGGGATTTGGTTCCGGCAGAACCATGGGTCTTTACAACATATCCTTTGGGCTAGGTATGATACTTGGCCCCCTTTTAGCTGGCTATCTAAGGGATATGAACGTCTTGTCCTCTCCGTTCGTGCCTATAGGGTGTGCCCTTTTGGCTGTGACCTTTCTTTTCCTGAAGGATAGCGAATTTGTCTCTTTGGAGGTCAAGGCCTGCGGCGAGGGGATCTGTCCCAGAAACAGATGAACTGAATAGGGGTGGTGGGTTTGGATAAAAGGTATTTGATGGGTGTTGACGTGGGAACCAGCGAGACCAAGGGGGTTTTGGTGGATTTTTATGGGAGGGTTGTCGCTTCAGCATCTAACCCCCATGAACTGATAATACCCAGACAGGGATGGGCGGAACACGATCCAGAGGTGGCTTGGTGGGGTGGGCTTAAGTCGGTGATAAAGGACCTTCTGGACAACAGCGGTGTCTCTCCCGATTCGATAGCCTCCTTCGGGTGTAGCACCATAGCTCCCTGCATGGTCCCCATGGACGAAACGGGGGTGGCCCTCAGAAACGCGGTCCTCTACGGCATAGACACCAGGGCCACAGAGGAAATAGCGGAATTAAACTCCTCCATAGGGGAGGAGGAGATCTTTTCCCGCTGTGGCAACTCTCTGTCGTCCCAGTCCGTAGGACCTAAAATTCTCTGGCTCAGAAAGAACGAGCCTGAGATCTACGAAAAGACCTACAAGATAGGCACAGGGAGCACTTACCTGGTGGCCAGGCTAACAGGAGAGTGGTGGATCGACCACTACACGGCCTGTAACTACGTTCCTTGCTATGATGTGGCCTCTCAGGGATGGGCTGAGGATCTCTGTTCCTCCGTCGTCGATATAGATAAGCTTCCCTCTATTGGCTGGACCTCGCAGATCGCAGGCTACGTCACTGAAACCGCAGCAAGGGAGACTGGCCTAGCGATAGGGACTCCCGTCATAGTTGGCGCTACCGACGCCGCCTCGGAGGCTGTGTCAGTTGGGGTCGTAGAGCCGGGGCAGATGATGCTCATGTACGGATCGACCCTTTTCATGATCCAGGTCACGGATTCTCCTGTGACCGATACCAGGCTCTGGTCCGCTCCTTTTCTGTTCCCAGGGACATATTCGCTTATGGCTGGCATGGCCACCACAGGTGTTCTCACCAAATGGTTCAGGGACAACTGCGCCTTAGATCTGCTGAATCAGGAGTCCGATGGAGGTGCATCGGCCTTTTCCTCTTTGGCCGGTATGGCCTCATCGGTCCCTCCTGGATCGGAGGGGTTGGTGGTGCTTCCCTATTTCAGTGGTGAGAGGACTCCCATTAACGATCCAAGGGCCAGAGGAGTCGTCTTCGGACTTACCCTGTCCCACAGGAGGGAGCACATTTACAGGGCAATACTGGAGGGGGTCGGGCACGGTGTCCGGCATCATGTGGACCTGCTACGCGAGATTGGAGCTGAGCCCAGGGAGTTCCGTGCCGTGGGCGGTGGAACGAAAAACCTCCCATGGCTTCAGATGGTCAGCGATATCTGCGGTATAGATCAGCTCGTGCCACCCGTGACCTTCGGGGCATCCTACGGCGATGCGTTCCTGGCCGGTCTTGGAATCGGCCTTTTCAGTGATCACGGTCAGATTAACTCCTGGGTCGGAGAACCGACAAGGATCCACAACAATTTAAACATTAAGCCTGTCTACGACCTATATCACAGGATATATATAGATCTCTATAAAAGCACCTCCGGCCTGATGCACGACCTGGGGAAACTGTCCGCAGATAGTTAAATCGACCGCCCTTGGGTGGTCTTATTGGAGGGATTCGCTTTGATATTACGGGAAGAAAGAGAACTTATCGTCGAGTACGGCAGGAAACTGATGGAGGCCAACCTCACCACCGGGACAGGGGGAAACCTGAGCATATTCAACAGGGCGGAGGGATATATAGCCCTCAGTCCATCGGGGATGGACTATTTTGATGTGAAGCCCGAGGACGTGGTCATCATGACCCTGGACGGTGGGTTTGTGGAGGATGATCATATGGTTCCCACCTCGGAATGGGGTCTACATCTGGGGCTCTACAGGGTCAGATCCGACGCGTCGGCTATAGTACACTGCCATTCCGACTACGCCACAGCGGTGTCCTGCCTTGGAATAGACCTGCCTGCCGTCAACTACATGGTCGCAGTCGCTGGGGATAAAGTTCCGATAACGCCTTTTGCGGTATATGGGACCCCTGAACTCGCTAAAAACGTGGCCGATAACATCGGAGATTATAACGCCGTGCTCATGGCAAACCACGGTCAGATAGCCCTGGGCAGGTCTATGAAGGCCGCCTTCACAGTGGCACTGAACGTAGAGTACGTCGCCAGGCTCTACGTTCTAGCCAAGAGCTCTGGAGAACCGGTTATACTGCCTAAAGAGGCCATAGAGGGGACTCAAAGGCAGTTTGCCTCCTACGGACAGACCAAAAAGAGGTGAGCCCGGTGGAGATGCCTGTCCACTGTCTGGCCTTCGACCTGGGAAGTTCCGGTGGAAGGGCGACCCTGGGAACCTACGACGGCGAGAGGCTGTCCCTTGAGACGGTTCACTCCTTCGAGAGACGACCGGTCAGAATAGGTTCTCGCTGGTATTGGGAGATCCTCTACGACCTGGAGGAGATAAGAAAGGGGCTTGTAAAGGCCTCAGCCAAGCTGGACGGCAGGCCCTTTACCGTCGGAATAGATACCTGGGGCGTCGATTATGGGCTTATAGACAGGACAGGGGACCTTATGGTTCCGGTACACTCCTACCGTGATCCCAGAACGGAAGGCCTTTACGACGAGCTGTTTGAGCTTGTTCCGAAGCGCGAGATATACGGTAGGACCGGCATAATGTTCATCCAGTTCAACACGTTGCTTCAGCTTTACGCCCACCGAAAGGAGAAGCCCTGGATATTCGACGAGGCTGAGAGCCTGCTTTTTCCTCCCGACCTTTTCGCCTATTTCCTGACCGGTAGGAAGTTCAGCGAGATGACCATCGCCTCTACGTCCCAGTTTTTCGACCCGTCTATCCGTGACTGGGCTCCAGACATAATGGAGAAAGCTGGAATACCGTCCAGGCTCCTGTGCCCTCTTGTCTCGCCTGGAACCTTTATAGGGCCTCTCGACGAGGGATTTCGCCAAGCCTCGGGGCTACCGAGCGGTATATCCGTCGTAGCGGTGGGGGGACATGACACAGCTTCGGCTCTCGCAGCGGCCCCTTTTGACTCAGAGGGGCGAAGCGCCTTCATAAGCCTTGGAACGTGGTCCCTTCTGGGAATGGAGCTTGATCGACCGGAGCTATCCCCCAAATCGATGGAGATGAACTTCACCAACGAGATGGGAGTGGGCGGTAAGGTCGTATACCACAAGATAATCGCTGGACTCTGGCTGATACAGGAGTGCAGGAGGTGCTGGCGGGAGAGGGGTTCCGACCTGTCCTACGACGACATACATGGAGCGGCCCAGTCGGCAACGCCAGGGCGTTTTGTGCTCGACCCAGACGATCCCAGGTTTATGAGCCCCGATAACATGCCGGAGGCGATAGCGTCTTGGTTTACCGAAAGGGGGCTGATGGCCCCTGGGACAGTAGGTGAGTTTGCCAGATCGATCTACGATAGCCTAGCGTCACGGTATGGTGATACACTTAGGGACATGGAGACCACAGTCGGTATGGATGTGGACAGGGTGAACATCGTCGGTGGGGGAACTAAGGCGTCCCTCCTCTGTCAGTTGACCTCCGATTCCACAGGAAAAACGGTTATAGCTGGCCCGGTGGAGGCCACCACTATGGGTAACCTGCTGTGTCAACTTCAGGCCCTGGGGGTCGTAAATGGGCTAGAGGAGGGGAGGGATGTGATCAGGAGGTCGTGTGAGCTTTGTCGTTATGAGCCAAAGCGTCATTGAGATTCCCTTTATCCGGAAGAGATATAGATGTTTATGACTTGGAGGTATTTTACCGTGAAAAAAACGATCCGTTCTCTAGCTATATCCGCCCTTATGGGCGCTTTCCTTTTTTCCGGCATAGCCGGAGCTAAGGAGTACGAGATAGCCACAGTGGTCAAAATCACCGGAATCCCCTGGTTTAACCGCCTTGAGGATGGCGTCAAAAAGGCCGCCCAGGACCTTAACGTCATGGCATACCAGGTCGGTCCCTCCGACGCCGACCCGGCCCAGCAGATCAGAATAGTCGAGGATCTTATCGCTAAAGGGGTCGACGCCATCTGTGTGGTCCCCAACGACGCCAACGCCATGGGCCCGGTGCTTCAGAAGGCGAGGGATAAGGGCATCGTGGTCATAACCCACGAATCCCCAAACCAGCCCGGTGCCGACTACGACGTAGAGGCCATAGATAACGTCAAATTCGGAGAGATGAACTTTGCCTGCGTCGCTGACGCTATGGGAGGCAAGGGCGATTTCGCCATATTCGTGGGATCCCTTACCGTTCCTCTGCACAATCTATGGGCCGACATAGGTCTTGAGTACGTCAAAAAAAATTATCCTGATATGAAGCTCGTTACCGATAGGATTCCATGCGGCGAGAGCGCCGAGGAGTCCTACAAAAAAACCATGGAACTCCTTAAAACATATCCCGACCTTAAGGGCATAGTCGGATTCGGGAGCCTCGGCCCCATAGGTGCAGCCAGGGCCATGGAGAAGCAGAAGGCCAAGCCTGGGGAAGTGGCTATAGTTGGCACGGTAATGCCCGGTCACGCCTCAAGATACCTGAGCAGGGGACTCATAACCAAGGGGTTCCTCTGGGATCCTGCCGATCCCGGCTATGCTATGGTGGCTGTGGCCAAGGAGATCCTTGATGGCAAAGAGATCAAGGATGGAATGGAGCTTCCCATGATGACCGGGACCAAGGCCATCACACTTGACGGCAATATGATAAAGCTCAACGCCATACTGGAGATAACCGCCGAGAACGCCAAGGACCTTGGCTTTTAAACTGTCATAGTCTCGGAGGCGTAGAGGGCGGAGTCCAAGGCTCCGCCCTTTGTTTTCGTCGAACATCGTAGAACTACGGGAATAGGGTGGGTTTTTGATGAAAGAAAAAATTCCTTTTATTGAGCTTCGCCATATCAATAAGCGATTCGGAGGGGTAGTGGCGCTTAACGATGTAGGACTCTCCCTCTCCCCAGGAGAGGTTCACTGTTTGGCCGGACAGAATGGGTCCGGTAAAAGCACCCTGATAAAGATAATATCCGGCGTATATAGGCCGGAGGATGGGGCGAAGATATTTATCGACGGGGATGCCGTAATCCTTGATCCGGCGAGAGCCATAGAGATGGGTATTCAGGTGATATATCAGGATCTGTCGATCTTCCCTGGACTGTCCGTGGCTGAGAACATCGGTCTTGGACAGTATTGCGAAAAGGGCCGTCTTTTCGTGGATAAGGGCCGGCTTCTCTCCGACGCCAAGGCCGCCATGGAAAAAATAGGGGTGTCTCTTCCACTCGCTAAAAAGGTCTCTGAGCTCTCCATAGCGGATCGTCAGCTTGTGGCTATCTGCCGGGCCCTGGCGAACGACGCCAGGCTGGTCATAATGGACGAGCCCACCGCCTCTTTAACCAGGACGGAGGTCAACGGTCTGCTATCGGTGGTGAGAGAGCTCCAGGCCAGGGATATAGCCGTAGTGTTCGTCTCTCACAGGCTTGATGAGGTTATAGAGGTCGCGGAGAGGGTCACAGTCCTAAGGGACGGAAAGTTAGTGGGGGTGTTTGAGGCCTCCGATCTGGACGATAAAAAACTGGCTACATACATGACGGGCCTGGAGTTCGATATGTCGCTCCACAACGGAGAGCATCAGGGATCGATCCTTTTGAGCGTGGATAACCTCACCAGAAAAAACAACTATAAAGACGTGTCTTTTAAACTGCATAAAGGCGAGATCCTCGGTATCACCGGCCTTTTAGGCTCGGGCAGGACGGAGTTGGCTCTTAGTTTATTCGGTAAAAATACCCCTGACTCGGGGACCGTCGCCCTAGAGGGTAAAGAGCTATCTCTAAGGTCCATAAGGGACGGCATCTACGCCGGAATAGGATATGTCTCCGAGGACAGGCTAACCTTGGGTATAGTGATGGACCAGTCCATAAGGGATAACGCCGTGCTATCGGTGCTGGACAGGTTGAAGTCCTCTTTAGGCGTCATAGATAGAGAGAGGCGGGATAAGCTGGTATCCTCGTCGATAAAGGACCTTTCCGTGAAGGTCTCGGACGTAAACCTCCCGGTAAGAACCCTGTCCGGTGGAAACCAGCAGAAGGTGGTCCTGGCGAAGTGGTTGGCCACAGAGCCTAAGGTACTCATACTGGACTCCCCTACTGTAGGTGTGGATATCGCCGCTAAAAAGGGAATATACGACATAGTCAAGGACTTAGCATCCCGGGGGATGGGGATCATCCTGATCTCCGATGAGATCCCCGAGGTCTACTACAATTGCCACAGGATCATCACAATGCAAAGAGGCAGGATTACCGGTGAATATAGGCCTACAGAGATCTCCGAGCAGGATCTGGCTTCCAGGATAGATGAGGTATAGATATGGGCGATTTTTTCAAGAAAAACGAGTTTTATCTGTCGTTGGTCCTTTTGGCCATGATGGCGGTGTTCTCCCTCGGTTCCGACGAGTTTCTCTCCCTGGCCAACCTGTTTGACCTTTTGATCGGTTATTCCTTCGTCGGGATAATGGCAGTAGGGCTTCTTGTGGTGCTTATATCGGGCGGAATAGATATATCCTTCACCGCTACCGCGACGGTGGCTCAATACGCTATGGCGTTGGTGATCATGGACCACGGTGGAGGATGGATAACCGCTTTCGCCGTGGCCTCCGCTGTGGGAATAGTACTGGGATGGATCAACGGTTTTCTGGTCCACCATCTGAGGGTCTCAGCCATAATAGTAACGATAGCCACCCTCAACGTTTTTTACGGCCTTCTCGTCTTTGTCACCAAGGGACGTTGGCTCTACAGCTTTCCCGACTGGTTTGGTGACGGAGTGACCCTCTTCTCCTTCGGCCCGGACGACATGTACTCCATGTCATTGCCGGTGGTCGCTCTTTTGCTCTCGATCGTGGTTACATGGATATTGCTTAATTTAACCGTTACGGGTCGTCGCATATACGCTATGGGAGGCAACGCAGATGGGGCCAGACGCATGGGGTTTAACCTCTTTCATCTGAGAACCTTCGTGTACTGCTATATGGGGCTGATGGCCGCTATCGGGGCCACGGTCCAGGCCCAGTTGCTCCAGACCGTCGCGCCTAACTCCATAGTCGGTAGGGAGATGGAGGTGCTCGCCGCGGTCGTATTAGGTGGGGCCAGCCTCAGCGGTGGAGAGGGGTCGGTCATGGGAGCGATTCTCGGCGTGGCCATAATAGGCGTGCTTCAAAACGGGCTTACGCTACTAGGGGTATCCTCCTACTGGCATAAGGTCGCCATC
The DNA here is from genome assembly GCA_964395085.1 of uncultured Synergistaceae bacterium. Classification (GTDB taxonomy): domain Bacteria; phylum Synergistota; class Synergistia; order Synergistales; family Dethiosulfovibrionaceae; genus Dethiosulfovibrio. The sequence continues at coordinate 80 of CAYNAN010000008.1, read as the reverse complement.
GGAGCGGTGATATTGATCAGCGTCGCCATGACCGCCTGGAACGGGCGCAGGAAAGAGATGAAGGGGGCGGATATAGATGT
>CAYNAN010000007.1:26003-48689 GCA_964395085.1 uncultured Synergistaceae bacterium | reverse complement strand
CTTAACGTTGAGTTTTTAGAGTTCCCCCAAAGATGCAAAGGGAGGGATCAATTTGATCACGGAAGAGATAAAAAAAATAAGCTGGCGTCAGGCTCCCTCCATATCGAAGGTCGTATTAGGAGGGCCGATCTCCATCGAGGACGTGGTGGCGGTGGCCCGCCACGGTGCCAAGGTGGAATTCGGAGAGGAATATATAGAGAGGGTGAACCGTTGCAGGGCCCACGTGGATCGTTTCTCCAAAGAGGAGAAAGCCATCTACGGCATAACCACAGGGCTGGGGGAGAACTGGAACAGGTTCATATCCCAGGAGGACAGGGAGATAGTCCAGAGAAACCACGTCCTTTCCCACTCCTGCTCGGTAGGAGAGCCTCTGGAGGAGGAGTGCGTCAGGGCCATGATGTTCGTCATGCTCCAGCACTTCGGGTCGGGACACACGGGAATGAGCATGGCCCCTCTGAAGCTTTTGGCCGGAATGCTAAACGCCGGAGTCGTTCCGGTGGTGCCAGGACACGGATCGGTGGGCTATATATGCTACGAGGCCCATATCGGATCGGTCCTCATAGGAGAGGGACAGGCTGTGTACGGCGAGCGGAGGATGAGTGGATCAGAGGCCCTAAAGGCTTCGGGACTGGATCCGGTGGTGCTTTCCACCAAAGAAGGTCTGACCATAGTATCGGGGACCACCTCGGTGACCGCTATAGGGGCCCTCGGCCTATACGATTCCCTTATGATAGCCCAGACCGCCGACGTCGCAGGAGCCATGTCGCTGGAGGTTTTAAAGGGAACCCTGATGGCGATGGACCCAAGGATACAGGAGGTTCGGCCCCACAGACACCAGGGGGACACGGCCTCCAACGTCAGGCGACTCCTTGAGGACAGCGAAATCGAGAGGACCTACCGAGGACATCGGGTCCAGGACGCCCTATCCCTTAGGTGTATCCCTCAGCTGCACGGTGCGGCGAAGAAGGTACTCACCGACGGCCTTGAGACGGTCTCGGTTGAGCTTAACTCGTCAGTGGACAATCCCCTCATATTCGACACCGAGGACGGTGGCGAGGCCCTTATGGGATGCAACGCCGACGGATCTTACGTGGGAATGGCCTGCGATTGCGCAATCATAGCCCTTACAGGTCTCGCCAAGATGTCCGAGAGGCGGCTGGACAGGACGGTGAACCACCACGTCAGTGAGCTTCCCGCCTTTTTAAACGCAAACCCCGGCTTCAACAACGGCCTGATGATCCCTCAGTACGCCGCGGCAGGGCTTTTAGGGGAGATGAAGACCTTAAGTCACCCTTCCACGGTGGACAACGGCTTCACCTGCGCCAATCAGGAGGACTATACCAGCATGGGAGCCAATGCGGCGGTCAAGCTCTACAGAGGGGCCTCTTTGGCGAAGTACATACTATCGGTGGAGATCCTGAACGCCTGTCAGGCCCAGGATTTTTATGACATAGCCCCATCCCCTGCCACTAAGGCGGTCCACGACAGGGTCAGGCAGGAGGTCCCGAAGGTTGAGCAGGACACCTTTATGTCTCCTCTCATGGAGGCCATAGCGAGGATGGTGAAAGACGGCGAGATCCTATCCGCCGCCGAGTCGGTGACAGGACCTCTGGAGTTTTAGAGATGGAAATGTCTAGTTTCGCAAAAGCCTTTGGAGCCCCTAATGGTGTCGACGCAGCACTGGAGGCCATGTCCATAGAGGAAGAGAGAGCTCTGGTCATCGCTATGGCGGAACGGGGAGAGTTCTCCGAAAGTCGGGTCGCCGAGGCTATGGGGCTGTCTCTGCCGGAGGCGGAGGAGTTGGTAAGATCCTGTTATAAGAGGGGGTTCATCTCTCTGACCGAGGAGGGCCTTTACGTCACCGGTTGCCTCTATTCCAGGCTCGACCTTTTCGCCCAGTTTGAAAACAGACGATGGAGAGAGCTACCAGAGGATGTCAGAAAAAAGCTGGATAACTGGTATCTGGAGGAATACGGGAAAAGGTGCCTCCCTGGCATAGTGGCAAAGCTGGAGAACAGGGCGAGGGGCAACTACGGCCTCGAACAGGACAGACCTTGCCATCTCGGAAACGATAGGGTGATCCCTCTGGAGGAGGCTTTGACCTTCATGGACACTATCGAAGAGGATATATACGTCCTGCCCTGTAACTGTCGATGTCTCGCCATGAACTGCCAGTTTCCGGTGGACACCTGTTTACAGTACTACCGATCGGATACCATAAACACCCCGATCCATAGGGGCTGGGGACGAAAGGTGTCCCTGGAGGAGGCAAAGGGTATAATCGAATCAGCCAGCAAAGATGGCCTGATGCAGACCGTAGGCGACGAGGCCCTCTGTAACTGCGATAGCTGTTGCTGCTACCCCTTCAGGAGCTCCGAGAGGCTGGGGAGCAAGGGAATATGGCCCAGGCAGGATTACAGAGTCCTGTGGGACGACCGACGTTGCTTACGGTGCGGTCTCTGTGCTGACAAGTGCCACTTCGACGTGTTCGAGGTGAAAAGATCGGGCGAAGGTAAATCTATGACCTTCGACTCTTCCCGATGTTGGGGCTGCGGTCTGTGCGTCCATGCCTGCCCTACGGGAGCTCTTTCACTTGAAAAAATAGGATAAACAAAGTCGAGGGCGGCCCTTTGAAAGGTCGCCCTCGACTTTAGTTGTAGGCCAGTCGCATTTCCTCCGTCGTGAGAACCGGGGCTATTATCTCCTTCCACATAGGGGACTCCCATGTCTTTAGGGCGGAGTGGGTTGTGTAGTAGCTTTCAGGGATAGGGTGGGTTCCTGTGACCACCGGAATGCCGTACTTCTCCATTATAAAGCGGCGGAAGAAATCTATCCTGGGGCAGGGAGGATATCCCACTATCATCCCAGTCGCAAAGTGTATGACGTCTACCCCGTTTTTCACCATCTCCCCAGGGGCATACTCGATGTTCCCACCGGGACAGCCGTCGCAGGTGGTGTAACCCACCAACTGGAGCTCCTTACCCTCGTATCTGTCGAAACCTCCCTCTCGGTTTCTCATGGCCCTCAGACACTTCCCCCCGGCGCAGGTGTGATACCTGTTGCATATGAAGATGCCAATTCTAACTATCTCGGACATTGATTCCCCTCCTCAACGATCTTGATAACCAACATCGATTGCATATTGATCGTACATCTTGAGGGGGAAAATGGCAAGAAATCCCTAAGCCCCTCTTCGAGGCTTTCCCAATGTCCTGACTACCTTTCCTATGAGCTGGAAAAGCCCTTCCTGGATGTCGCCGTCGGAGAAGACCCGGGGAGGATACCTCAAGGAAGAGGAGCGAATCTCCACCCCGCCGCCTCTTTGCCAGTAGACCCATTTGACCGCCCAGTCTCCGTTTCGACCGAAGCTAACCAGGGCCGGGTCGCCATCGTAGACCTCCTCCTCGGGATTTACCACCACCTGACATCCGTCCATTATGCCAGCCTCCTCCATGCTGTCTCCCTCCACGGTGACTATAAAAGGCCTTCTGTCGGCGTTGACCGAGACGGTCCCCAACAGCTCACCGGGCAGCATAATGGACTCGCAGGCATCGGCGTAGACCTCCGCCATCCCTCCGACGCCGTTTCCCGCACAGGCCACCGACGAGTTATCCAAAATCGGGACGTCAACCCAACGGGAGAAGGACAGGCTCTTGGAGGAGCCTTTTGTCTCCTGAGTATGGGCTTCCCCTGCTACCAGATAACCCACATGGCACCCCAACACCGACGATAACTTTTCCCAGTTCTCTATGGATAGGCCGATGATATCGTTTTCCGCCTGGCTCAAGGTGTTTTGCTTTATCCCCGAGAGCCTGGCGAGCTCTGTCTGAGTTAGCCCCTGATCTTTTCTGGCCCTTCTGAGCCTCTCTCCTCTGGTCATAAAACCACCTCCATGTAGATCGGCCTTTATTATCCCTCAAAAGGATATATCCCACAATAGCCCATTTTTATCCCTTGACAGGATGATCAGGTCGTCGTAATATCCGTATCAAAGATAATTCGGAGGGGATAACATGGATCAGACGACGATAAAAATGATAGTCAACAACGGACACTTCATAGGCTATGGCCTGAGCCACAAGAAAAAGGTCAGAAAGACGGTAATGACAGCCCAGGCTATGGCCGACAGGCTCTCCCAGAGGTCCTTCAGGGAATACGATGGCTTTGTCGATGATCATTCCGCCACGGCTTAGAAGGATAAAAATATACGAAAAACCCCTGCTGACCGGACGGCAGGGATCTTATGAGTACGTTAACGCAACGGAACCAGCGATTATGAGCACCACACCCAAGAGCTGAGAGGGAGACAGCCTCTCTGAGAAGAGCAACCTGCCCCATATAGCGGCTATCAGAGGACTGGTGGCCGCTATGGGACTCACCAGAGAGGCAGGAGCCAGCATCATCGCCTTGGTGATGGAAAAACCCCCTATGGAGAGGGCCAAGGCCCCGGCTAGGACTAGGGCTATCCAACTTTTGCCATCTGTCCTAAAAAAATCGGGACGGTCCTTTCCGTCCATCGAAAGATACCGACAGCTCCACCATCCCCAGGATATGGGCATGAAAAAGAGAGCCCTCCAAAGATTGAGGGCCGCCGGTCCCAGGTCGCTCTCAAGGACCGCCCATCTGGTTACCACCAGACTTCCACCCCAGAGAAAGGCGGCTCCTAAGGATGCAGCGAGCCCTTTCAAGGTAGCTCCCGACCCTTCCACCTGAGCGATAGACCGACTTCGCAGCAGAACCAGGCCCGCTATAACCGCTATCGTCGCGGACAGGGTCATGACGGTGACCGACTCTCCAAGCAGAGCCACCGATATGACCGTCACGAACAGAGGATAGCTACAGGTCACGGCGGTGGCCTTCCCTACGCCGATAGCGTCGATACCTATGAAGAAAAGAAGGTCCCCTGCCACGTTGGCCAATAGCACCGCCGAAGCCAATCCAACCAGTATGACCCAGCTGGCACCTTCCATAGATCCCTCTCCGGCGAGCCAGAATATTATCAGGGAACTTCCCAAAAATCCGAAGGACCTTATGGCGTTCATCTTCTCCATGAGAACCTTTCCCATGCCGAGCTTGTATATGACAGGGACGGTTCCCCAACATAAAGAGGCCCCTAAAGCGAAAAGTATACCAGCGGTCTCCATCAAGCCACCTCCATTTCGTATCCAAACTCCGGTCATTATAACCTAAGGGATATTCAAAAACGTACAAGATAAAGGAGGCAAGCCCAGATAAAATCCCATACTGTGGGTGGATAAAAAAACACAGGAAGGGAGCATACAACGATGAAGGATATCGAGATTAGAGACGTTCTGGAGGACATCAGGAGTTGGACACCTCATGGAAGTTTTCCAGGAGTGTTCACCGAAAAGGTCATAGCAGGAGAAACGACCGACGGTTCTGCAACCTGCCTTTTGGTCAAAATCGACGCCAACATGGAGATAGGTAAACACGTGCACGAGGATAACACCGAGATACATTACGTGTTGGAGGGAACGGGAACCTGCGTCCTTGAGGGGACGGAAATTCCCTATTCGCCGGGGGTCTTGGCGGTAATGCCTAAGGGCCGACTACACAGCGTCAGCAGCGAGAAGGGGCTAAAGCTACTGGCGATTTTCACCCCTTGCCTATAACCTCAGCCATAACCGAAGCCCTGTAGCTCTGGGGGGATAATCCCATATATCGGCTGAACTGATGGCACATCTGGCTTTGGTCGTAGAATCCGGCGTCCACCACGACGTCCATCATGGAAGCGGCGTCATCTCTGAGTAGGGTGCGGACTAAAGACACCCTCAGCGAGATCTTCCACGACCTAAAAGAGATGCCCCATCTACCGCGAAAAGAGTGGCTCAGCATGGAAGGGCTGAGCCCTTTTTTCTTCATTTTATCTCTCATCTCTTCGTAGCATAGATCGTATCCTTCCACTCCCTCATGATTTTCCGCGATGGGAGTTATGCCAAACCGTTGTCCATATTCAAGGGACAGAAGATCTCCCCAGGAAAAAGGCTCCACCCTGGGGCTGAAAATCCTGTATGACAGCTCGGTATCGGTCTCGATAATGTGAGGACAAAGAGGAGGTATATAATAAGCCATTCCCTTCGAGAGAGGGACTATACTCCCTCCCAAGACGAGCCAGCCACGTCCCGACAAAACTTTGCCGTGGCAGGGGTGGATATGGACATGCTCAGGGAAGGAATCTTTTATCATGGTTCCATATACAATTTCCCCATTCCGACATGAACTTATCTTTACCCTCCTCAAACAACCTCTCCCCTATCTGTTGAGCTGTGTTTTACATAACTTTCCTTTCTTGCTATCTCTTGATACTATACTAGTATATACACGAAGAGAGAGACGGGAGGTAGTTTAAAAATATTAATTTTTATCAAAAAAACAGCGACCCTCGTGGGCATATTTTCGGTTATTTTTACCGTTGACTTCGCGTTTCTAAGCCCTATCTACGCCTCTTATCCCGATATGGAGGGACTCCTAGCCAAAGCAGCTTTTTGGTCGCTCATTATCGTAATCTACGCAAAAGAAGTCCCTTTGACAAAGAGAGTTGCAGGCTGGACCATGGCGTGGATCATCGGCATAGCCCTCAAGATAACTTTTATACTATCGACTCAAGGGCACAGATCTATCTTTTCGCCTTTGCATTCCTCTTCCTCTACCTTGCTCGCAGTAACTACGATAGGGTTTTTAATCGACATAGCTCCAGCGTGGCTATTGCACAGGTACCTCCAAAAAACCGAATGCCACCCCATAAAAGCTCCCTACGAGGAAGAGGAGTGCCCAAACGAGGACCTTCCCCCTTTTACGGATCTATATGAAGGCGACATAGCCCAATGCGGCTTAGAAGACCTAAAAAAATACACTCAAGGCATAAATCTATATATAGACGCGTTCCATGAAAAAGCAAAGAAAGCAAGCGGAGAGTTCCTGCTTTCGACGGTGGATGAGGTCTGCTCCGAGGCAAAGCGAGCCATTTACAGAAAGGAAGAGGATATAAAGATAGCCATGAAAAAATCGGAGCCACCTAAAAAGATCGCCCTTATTATCGTCAAAGAAGTGACATCGGATAAAATTTTATCAAATAGATTCCGTGTCCATAGGGGTGTTTTAGACGTACATAGCCTCTCTCTAAAAAAAATATATCTAATAACCTCGTCTGTTATGCACCAAAAGGGCTACTGTACCCAGGGCGAGGTAAAAGCAAACGAAACATGGCTGGATAAAGCCATCGACGCAAAGATAGTATAGGCAGTTTCGATAAGTCCTCCTTCTCCAGTACTGGGGGATTTAGGGGATCTACCTTGCGACCTTGGTAAAGATGCGAATACAAAAGCCCCTCTTTGAGCGCACCAGCTCGGGCAAGACTGGCCCGAGGGGAGGCTCAAAGAGGGGCTTTCCATGAAAAAAGGCTTTGAAAATTAACTTCTCAATTCAAGAGAAAAGAATAACTATTAAGGAACCTAACGCAACGGATCATGTCACAACTAACTGCTGCCTATCATGCAAATCCGTTCTTATTGGAGGCTTGCCTGATTTAATCAAACGCTCCCAACCGTTGGTAATACTGACATTGGCTGCCCCGCCTGGATTCGAACCAAGATCAACGGAACCAAAATCCGTTGTGCTGCCATTGCACCACGGGGCAAAATATTAACACGCCTATATCAGTGATAGCAAGGGCTTACAGTATTGTATCATTTTTTAGATAAAGGATAAAAAATAAATCCGTTGCCTAATCGGACGTCTCCAATGAGGCTATCTAGGGAGGCGACTTCATTATGTCTAACGTTATATCAATTGAGCAATGGGACACCGGGCCATCACCAGAACAGGCACTCAATACGTTTATGACCTTCAAGAAGGCCAGCGGGATAGCACCTAGGACCATCACCGACTATCACAAGGTAGTAGGCTCTTTCTTCCGTGACCACAGGGAGGCATGGAATACCCCTCAGACCATGCGCACAGCCATCACCGCTTGGCTCTCTCAGGACATAGCACCGGCCACCTATAATCTGCGACTTGTTTACCTCCGTGCCTTTTGGCGGTGGGCCGTTGTGGAAGGACTACAGCCAGAGACGCCGGAGCCTTTCCGTGGCCTAAAGAGACGGAAGGACGCAGGTAAGTTTAAGACGGTCTCACTGGACGACGTGAAGGCCCTTATAGACGCAGTACCGAGGGGGACATACGCATGTGAGAGGGATCTTTGCGCCATGGTGCTCACCCTGGACGTTGCCGTCAGGCCCGGTGAGATGCTTGCCTTGGTCCCTGGTAACTTGGACCTGTCCGACCTTGTGGTGGTCATCCCTGCCCATATCGCCAAGACCAGGGAGTCCAGGACGTTACCCTTATCGCCGGGTACTGTCGGCCTCCTCCGGGCCTTTCTGCGCCACCGGCCTACCTCATGGGAACCTACCGTTCCAGTCTTTGCCTCCGAGAGGGGGAGACAGATAGGGCCATCCCACTGGGGGCACAGAGTGAAGGAGCACGCCCAACGTGCCGGGGTCAATCTAACGCCCTATGACCTGCGCCATGCCGCCTGTACCCTCCACCTCCGGGCCGGGATGAATACCCTGGTCCTACAGAAACTCATGGGCCATACAGGACCACAAATGACCATGCGCTATACCCACCTGGATATAGACGACCTAAGGGACCAACAGCGGGCCAGTTCTCCTGTGGATGCCCTGATACCGCCCACAAGGGAGAGGGCTAAGCGCAGTGTAAATCGACGGTAGAACACAAATTTTTTACAAGCAATCTCTGTTCTGTGGTAACATTAGTTACATAAGGGAGGTGTTATCCATGGCATCGGTATTTGATGTTGCAAGTTATATTTTAGGCAAGGCCGACCTCGACGAAGGTGATGGGATAACCCATCTTAAGTTACAGAAGCTAGTCTACTATGTTCAGGGCTTTTCTGTCGTTCTGCTCGGACGCCCTCTGTTCCAGGAGGTTATAGAGGCGTGGCCACATGGACCAGTGGTCCCCAAACTGTACAATAAGTATAGTAACTTCGGGGCAAAAATCATAGACCAAGCGCAGGACGGCACGCCGGACAATCTAACGATAGAGGAAAAGGCATTGATCGACGACGTTTTTTCCGTCTATGGGGAATATTCAGCATCTAAACTCCGCAACCTCACACACAACGAGACTCCATGGATGGAGGCGGAAAACAAAGAAGACGTCACTATATCGATCGACTCGCTAAGGTCCTTCTTCCCCTCTCTCTTGGAAAATGGGAATGGCTAAACGCCCGAACAGGATAAAGGGAAGAAGCGTAGAAAAATCCGGCGACATCAGACCCAGAGACGAATCGCCAGTTTCTTACATGGACGAACCGCCAGCCTTTTCTCTGAAATACATCCAAAAGGCTTACTGTATCAGCGAATGTGAAAAGGAAGACCGGCTTGCCTTCCTGGAGGCCATGCTTAAGAGAAAAGAGACCTCTTGGAATACCCTATCAAGCTGTGACTACCAAGGTTTGGGATATGAAAAAATCAAGCATGGGCTCAATGTCCAGGTCCCTAAAGTAGCGGCAGGAAAGGCTATTATCGCTTTCCGCTTTTCAGGGAAGAAGCCTATGGTTGGCTTCAGGGAAAGAGATATCTTCTACGTGCTCTGGTTAGACAGGGACTTTTCAGTGTACGACCATGGATAATCAGACAGGCCCTTCCTCGATCTCCGGGGAGGGGCTTTTTTGTGGCCACAGGAGAACTATCCGGGATTTCCGGAAGGTTGGGGAGTGGGATCGATCATGTTGGTGACGTCACCGATATGATCCACCAGAGGGAAGGGGCCACCATGTTGTTGACGCCAACAAAATGGTTTTTCTGGATTCCCGGAAAAACCTCCAGAGGGGATCGGCACTTTCGCCGAGTCCTCCAAGCACAGGCCAACGGTTAAACGGTAATTTTCCCCGATTCTGGGGAAAAGTCGACTGTCCAATTTTAGGGAGTCCATATTGTGGATGGTCCTATTCACCGGGCCTGGAGGAGGTGGGGTCTCTACCTTGCGGCCTTAGGGAAAATACGAATACAAAAGCCTCTCTTTGGGCGCGCCAGCTCGGGCAAGACTGGCCCGAGGGGAGGCTCAAAGAGAAGCTTTCTAATGGAAATTTACCCACAGGAAAGAACCTTGTCAAGATATCTCTTGTTTTTTTGTTCCATGAATCTGGGGGGTCAGTCAGTAATTATGCAATGGCCCTAACTAGAGGGGATACCTACCTTATCGCTCGGTAAAATTTAGCAGCCACGCTGGGACTCAATCGCATATAAAAAGCCCCTCTTTGGTCTAGCCAGCCCGGGCTAGCAGTGCCCGGGGGGAGATCAAAGAAAGGCCTTCTATAGAGAATATACCCCACAAAAAAAGACCTTGTCAATCTTATATCTCTCGTCTTTGGTTCGCCAATTTTGGCGAACCAACCAGAGGGGTCACATCGGACGTAGCACCTCCCATTTTTGCGCTCACCGATTTTGGGGACCTCAGCCGGTCAGGCCCTCCTCTTGCGCGGGATTTAGTAAAAACTTAGTCCTTCACCTGGACGATGTTACCGAAACTGATTTCGGGAGCATCAGGGGCCTTAATCGCTCCAGGCCAACTGCCGCAAGGGATTGCTCCTTTTGGTCACATAGGCATGAACAATAACACCTCTCAGAATCGCTCCTAAGGGGCCTACTTTCCGCAAGAGGTATATTGATACCTCTGATTTGAGGTGGATATTGCCCTGTTCTTCCTGTGGTCACAGGGAAGGGATTTGAGGGGCTAGACTGCACCGAATCGTGCCGTCCTCCTCGAGGGGCTGGACTGTCGAAAATCCGACAGTGCAAAATTGCACCGTCCTCAGGAGGGGTTGGAATGCTCAGAGTTGAGCCATCCTCAGGAGGGAGTGAATCGGATTCACACCCTTTGACCGGTGGGCTGTGGTGGATGAACGAATCGTTCACCCCTCCAGGAGTCACCGGGCCACGTGATCCACCTGGACAGTGTAGCCACAGGAAGGACAAGGGGACCGCTCGGGGATACGTCGTTGATGTACCCCTACGTGCCTGGACATGGGTATGTCTTTGACTACCCCATCCACCAGATACATGGGTATATCGTTGTTATACCCATCACCTACATGGATACGTCAACGTTGTACCCATCGCCACCTGTAGGGATATGTCTTTGAGATACCCCTTTGCCAGCACCTAGAGTTTTATTGACCACCCGGGGGATCTCCGCAAGGGGGGAGGTCTTCCTGTGGCTATGGCATTTCGTGTCTGGTTGCACCTGCGCAGGCCACCTGCTCAAAATTGAGCCTGTGTACAGGTCCAAATCTGGACCGTCAGAGGTGATCTTTTGTGAACATCTGTGTCCACAGGGAATCTCCTCCTTGCGGTGATCTGAATGTAACACAATCTACTTGAGATACATTGGTCAATCGCCACAAGTCCAGTGATACCAAGGCATTGCCCCATTTTAGCCCTCTCAGGCCCTTTCAACACCTCTCGGCCCGCTCTTTTTGGGAACTTTTATTCCGGTCTGTTATGGGTTTAGGGGGTCAGGATCGGGAGTCCCTGGACAGGGCTTTTTGAAAAACAGGGGTTTTTGTCACTCGTCTACTTGCCGACAAAGAGGGCGAAAATCGCAGATTTCAAAAACCAGCCGATTCAGCGGCTTTGATGGCCATCTCTTTTACTGGGTCTTGCCACCTCTGCCCTCGATCGTCGGCTAACGATGCCGTCACCAGGTCAGGGAGACCATGGACGGCCTTCGCCATCACGTCCTTTAGTGCCGCCTCCACCAGGTCGCTATACCCGGCCTCGGCTAAGATCCTCTCAGCCAGTACGGACTTTATCCGGTCTCGGGTCTTTGCCTCATACTCTGCCTTGAGGACCGCATCAGGTGGGACTAGCTTCGCAGGGGATCTCGTCGCCGCCTCCATCTTCTCATCAAGCCAGGAGATGAACTGTGGCGTTGTCATGGCGTTTAGCTCCACCCGTTTACATTGAAGCCACGCCCTCCATTCTTCCGGGATGTAGTCAGCCACAGGGACCGCCCCTGATTTCCGCTCCAGCTTCTCCGGGACTAGGCCCATAGATAAGGCGTCCCATGGCTCTAGTCCAAGGTTGTGGATATGGACCTGCCTAGCCCCTCTGCTTGCGGTGGCCTCTATCAGCGATTGAAGGATACAGGTCCCTGGACCGTCTGCGTCATGGAGTGCGAATACCTCTATAGGCTCGCCATCACTTCCGAGAGCGTCTATCAGGTCCTTTACCGCCCTGGACGCATAACCGGACGACGATATCAAGGCACAGTCCCACTTCTCCATCCATCCAGCCGATTTCAAGAGAGGGAAGAATCCCTGCTTCTCCACGTAAAGAATCCTGCTAAACGTCCACTCCGGCCTTTTGAAGTTGGCAACGCTAAGGGTTCCCACAGGGATTTCCTCTCTCGTATGGGGGATTATCAACGATCCTCGGTTATCCCTGTATAGGTTCTCCACCTCTCCGAACTCTGCCTCATACTTGGTGAGCACGTCGCAAAAATACCCATAGTCCAGGTCGGAGTCCAACAGCGGCCTTATGGCGTAAAAGACCTGTCTCTGGGAGAACGCATAACCGCCGCCAGCTATCCGCAACGCCTCAGGCAATGCCTCAAAGACTGCCTCTTTCTGCGTCTTCCTCGCCGCCCTTGGCTCTCTTAAACGGACCTTCGCCCTGGTTGTCGCCTTCCTCACAGTCTCCTGGACGATGCCACAGGAAAAGAATCCGTTCAGGTCCGGGGCCTTGCCGTCGGACGTGAAGGGGACCAGGGGGGAAGATATGTTGATCACAAAGGAAAGGGGCTTCTTTGTGGTTACTCCGATACCGTCCTGGGAGGGGAGATTGACCATTTGAGAGCTGTTATTGTGCCAGGCCCAACAATCTGCCGCAAAGGTAGACCGGTTAAGACATAGCTCCACCTCGGGGTTCCTGGACGGGGAGGCCCACACAGAGACGGAAAAGGGTATGGCCACTCCGGTGGTTGTCTCATATTCTCCTGTGGCAAAGGAGGTCTCGTCGCCTATTTTATTCATCTTCCTGTGGTTGAAGGGCTTGGCTACCTCACGCATCCGGGAAAGGATCGTCCCAGCGTCCTCGAGGGAGAGGCTGTTAGCGGCTACTCTCCGATATCCCTTGACCACCATGCCGGCCTTTGCTCCACTGCATCCGTCGAACTCAGCTACAACCGACGCCACTGTCTGACCGTCTGCGGTGGCCTTTAGGATCTCGTGTAGGTCCTGCGCCGTGTACCAGTATGGAGACGTCTTCCAGGGGAAGTAACCGCCACTGGACAAAGATACCGCCCTGTTCGCCCACTCTAGGATCTCCTCGTCCAGTGGATCATCGGGAAAGGATATCTCTATCCGTGTCCCCTGGTAGCTGCTTTCGGCCTCCTCGAGGATCACCGGGCCACCCTCTGCCCTAAGCTCCAGCCTGTACCGTATGCCCTGCGTATGGACGGTTAGGGCCGCTCCAAAGGCGATAACCGCACCAGCAACCACCCTAAGGCCATTGCCGAGAGCTCCACGGGTCGGGAGTCTCAGCCGCTTGGACGACGTATAGCCTCGATCCACCCTCCAGAACTCCAGCACCCCATCACGGGAAAAGCCACCTGCGCCGTCTTGTACAAAGAAGCCATTACCGGGGAGTAGGCCCACACGGACGGTATCAGCGGTCACCCCTGCTTTCTCCACTGCATCAAGTGCGTTGTCCGTCAGCTCCTTTGCTACGATCTTGAGTAGGTCCTCTTCTTTGACTCCGGCCTTCCTGCAAAGTCCGCTCTTCGTGGTGAACTCATGCGCATCGGAGTACCGGAATAGTAATCCGGGGTCGGTCACTTCGGCTATCGCCATCGGCCTATCAGTCCTTTCTTGTGGCTACGTGTCTTTCAGCCTGATTGTTTCACGTGAAACAAAAATGAGGCCCGGTGATTAGGGCCTCGTTGAATGTCCACTTTTGTCCATCAGTTTTACTTTTGCCTCTCGCTCTCCATCGTCACGATCCTTGCGGGGTCTTGGCTATCCAGCTCGCCCACTTCCGCTCAGGAGAACGCCGCCGGTCTCAGGCCCTGCGGTAGCCTCGGAGTTGTCAAGGTTCTCCTGTGGGCTAGCCCCTCAGGACGGCTTCCTCTCCCTCTTGGGCCATCTCAACGATCCTCTCTGCGTAATCGGTGATCACAGAGAACAGGAGGTCTGCATCTTCGCAACCACCCTTATACCGATGAGAGTCCAGGCATAACCTTTCCGAAAGTGGCAACTCTTTTGAAGCCGATTCAGACAACCTAGCAGTCATGTTGTTTCCGGCCAACAGGGCTAGCCTATTGACCATATCGGTGAACCGGGCTATGTCACAGAACAGTTTGCCCAGATCCTTTTTGCCAGCCATTACGCACACACCCGGTAAGTCTTCCTCAGGAGGGCTAACCGCCTCCGCAAGGTGGTAACCTTCCACCCGTTGACCAACAGGCCCATGGTGAAGCCTACGACGAAAAGGGGGATACTCATCACAAGAAACACGTCCTTCTGTGGTAAGATATACCCACTCCCACATGGGAGGGGTTGCCCTGCCGTTTGACCACTTGTCTGCTAGGACGTTGTGAAGGTCAAGCGGTGGGGACTTTTTGTATCTGTGCCTATCGAAACCTGTAGGCATACTACCGGCCAAATCTTCTTATGTCAATAGCTACACTTCCTATAGAGGTAGATAAATGATAAACTCCTCGTAGAAGGAGGTGGGAACATGGCCTTTAGCTACAAGCCATTATTTAAGACTCTGATAGATAAAGACATGTCGAGGGAAGACCTTAGACGAAAAGTGAAAGCAGGGCCCTCTAGCTTTGCCCGTATAGGGAAGGGAGAAAATATCTCCATGGATCTCCTTGACCGCATCTGCACCGTCCTAGACTGCCCCATTGAATCGGTTATAGAGCATGAGAAACCATAGATCTCGCTTGACCTTTTTTGACTCTGTGCTACGATGACTACATAGACTACAAGAAAAGGGGGGTGCTTTCATGCCTACACCGTTATCCATCCGTCTCGACGAAGAGACAGGGGGGAGACTGGACCGCCTCTCCAAGGCGACAGGGAGAACCAAAGCCTTCTATGTCCGAAAGTTGATAGAGGATAATATCGACGACATGGAGGATTATTACCTCGCTGCTGAAGCTATGGCCTTAAGCAGAAAAAAAGGAGCTAAGCCGTTAAGCTCAGAAGAAGTGAGGCGTGAACTTGGCCTGGACGATTGAGTACGACGTTGCGGCAGTAAAGGACCTAAAGCACATAGGCAAACAAGAAGCTAAGCGAATCATGGACTATATGGAGAAACGTATAGCCGGACAAGACAATCCCAGGTCCTTAGGCAAGTCTCTTAAGGGGCCTCTTGGAGCCTTTTGGCGTTATAGGGTCGGAGATTACCGCCTGATATGCTCGATCGAAGATAAGAAGGTCACCATTTTGGTGGTACGTATAGGCCACAGAGGAGACGTGTACAAAAAAGGATAGAGAGGCCCGGTGAGATAGATTCTCCGGGCCATTTTTTCTTTTTAGGGAGTGCATCCAGCTACAGCCATGTAGGCCACCATCGTGGTCACCCTGCGACAATTTCGGGGTATGGTGCTTCTGTCCACGTGTAGGCGGTCGGCCATGTCCTGCACCGTCTCGAACCTCGCAGGAGCTACCTTCACCCAGGCATACCGCTTAACGATATCCCACCGGTCAGGATACAGCCGCTTAAACTCCCTCACGGCCTCAACCACAGGAGTCCAGCCACCGCACACCGACAGCACCGCCTCGATCTTCTCCAGGAGGAACACCCTGCGTTCGGCCTCAGTCATGTTGCCCCTGGGGATCTTGACCGGTAGCTTTGCCGGTGGGGCCTCCTGTATCGTCTCCACCAGGTCCACCCAGTCCGGCGCAGGGGATAGTCCTTCCAGCCGCTTTATACCCAGAGGGTCGGTTATCGCCAACAGCTCTATCAGCCTACCGAGGGCCATGGTCTTAGGGTCTTGCCTGTGGCCCATGGGGTCACTCTCCTGTCTGTAAGCCTGGATCTTCGTCGTCGTCCGACTCACCCCACCTGATAGCGGTCTCAGATACCATCATGCCGTCTAGGGGGATCATCTTGCATCTGCCTAGGTGGGGATCTACTGGATGGGCCATCCAGGCCATGCACTGGGAGCCAATACAAGCGTGGTCAGGTCTAAACACGCAGGAGAGACGACAGCTAAAGGGAACGCCCTCAGCACACCTGCGACCGTCTACCCAGATCTCTTTTCCATACCGCTCAACAACGGGGATATCTTTGCTAAGAGGGGTTACTTTCGTCATAGAGTCCACCGGCTTTCATCGGATTGGTGTTGATGCGCTCCTTCCTAGTTGCTCCTCCTTCATCGCTCGCCAGCCGTTCGCCTCGGCCTCAATAACGCCCCTGCTATCCGCAAGATGGGGATACACCTTTACGCCAAAGATAGGGCCTCTGGGACCATCCTGCGCAGCCTGTGGGGTCTCCCTGTGGTCACAGAAGAATCCAAAAGTGGATATAGTCCACCTCAGGGTCTCTCTGTGCCCACAGAAGGGTCTCAGGCCCTGCGCTTGTGCTTAGAAGCCACTTTCTCAGCCACTTCTTCCATGTCTGGGGACTCCGGGGAATGTCCACTTTTGTCCATCAGTTTTGAGGTCCTCAGACTTGCCCAATGTCAACAAATGTCAATCGGTTTTGGTTGCCCCATACCACGCCAACGCCAACGCGTCCGCTTGTCCGTCCAGCTTCCTACCTCGCTTGGTCTCCAACGGCACACCGGGGAAGATTTTCTGTGCCCACAGGAGAGACTTGGCCTTTCCCTCGCCAGGGGCGCCCCACAGTACCGCCTTTTGCCACACCTGGGGGGATACCTCCACCCAAGGGATTTTAAGGGCCTGTAGGACGCCGAGGACCACGCCGACGCCCTTACCAAAGGTGAAGGTGGACCGGACGCCCTGCTTTGGCATTGAATGGACCTTCTCGACCACTGCCAGGCCCGGAGACGCCCGGGACAGATATTCCGCAAGAGAGCGGCCATCTATCTCGCCTCCGAGGACAGGCATATCTATCACGTCCACGGCCTCACCCAGAACGGCAACAGCTCCTTTCAGGCCGGGGTCTATGCCGACTACAGCCACATCAAGCACCCACGAACATACAGGCGTGGGCTATTTGCTCAGGGATTCTCTGCCTCGTTCTCGTTACGGTGTTAGGGCTAACTCCGTGCCTTCTAGCCAAAAACTCCAAGGGGGGAACATCAGACAACTTTCCGGGATGCGTAGATACCCACGCCAGATGATCTACAAAGATTCTCCACCTTGTTGGGTCAATCTCTCTTATCCCTCTGGTGGCCTCTATGATCCGTTCCCAACCACCACACAAGGCAAGGGATTCCTCGATTCTGTCCATGATGAACATTCGGGCTTCTGCCCTGTTGACCATCCCTCTGGGGATCTGCACCGGTAATCTCTCCGGGGTCTCCTTGAGGGATTCCACAGCGTCCACCAGGTAGTCAATAGAGAGAGGGGGTTCCTCTCCTGTCAGGGATCTCAGACCACCAACGGCGACTACTAACTCAAAGAAACTCGTGATCTTTTCCACCCTATCCATAGGTGGCCACCTCCTCGGTCACAGCCATGACGGCCTCTGCGCCCCTTCACACAGCCGCCGCCACACGTCAAAGAATCTGCACCTTGCCTGATACTCCAGTGCCCCGTGATAATCCACCACGTCCACAAGGACAGGATCGGGCTTACCTGCGCAGGGCCTCAGTATCCGGCCTACCCTCTGTTCCGCTTTCGCAGGGGATCGGGAGAGAGCCGCCAACACCAACGCCGACAGCTCCGGGAGGTCCAGGCCCTCGTCTGCCACGTTCACCGCTACCAGTACCTTCACGTCACCGGATCTCACCGCCTCCAGTATCCGGGGCCTGTCCGCTTTCTTGGTCTTGCCTGATATACCCAGTGCGTTTATGCCCCTCAGGGACAGCTCTTCACCCAAGAGGGAGATAGCACTTACCCGGGGGACCAGCACCAGGACCGTATGGCCATCCCTCAGGAGGTCTTCTGTGATATCTGCCAGTATCGCCGCCCTGCCGGTGTCGTCGCCTAGCTTGGACAGTAGCAGGGTCCACTTGTCCGCCGGAACGTCCACTTCTACTCCACGTCTCCACAGGAGGAACGCTCTCACCCTCACACCTGCGCCCTCTAGTGCCTCAGGAGGAACGACCGCCCTTGTGGGGCCTATGACTGCCTGTAATAGTGGGGTCAGTCCGTCGGACCGTTCCGGGGTCGCAGTCAGGCCATAGCGATAGGCGGCACTGAAGGACTGGACCACTTGAGAGAAATACCGGGCCGGTGCGTGGTGGCACTCGTCCAGGGCTATCAGGCCGTATCTGTCCGCAAGGGAAGATCTCCGCTCGTCGCTGTACAGCCTTTGGACGGTAGAGACGTCCACCTCGCCGGTCAGGTCGTCCACGCCACCACCTAAAAGCCCAACCGGCCTGTCCAGCCACTTGGATAACTCCGTCCTCAGCTGCCGGGCTAGGTCCACGGTATGGCACAGGACCATGGATCTCTGCCCCACCTCAGCCAGCAGGGCCGATAACATGACCGTCTTTCCGCTTCCACAGGGAGCCTGAAGGAGGCCACTGCCATGCTGCCGGATCTCCTGTACCGCCTTGAACTGGTAGTCCCTCAGCTCGCCGGTGAACGACAGCTTCAGAGGGGCTACTGTCCGCACGTCCTCGATCGGGACGCCAGCTTTGACCACAAGGGGAGTAAGGCCACGGGGGAATATCCATCCGTCCTCGCTCTCGGTGAACACCTCGATGGTCTGGGGGATTCTCCAGGTCGATCAGCCTTGCTTCACCGCCGTCTTGTATGCCGGGTTTGCGCAGGTGCTCTTTGCCTGGAGCTGCCCCAAGAGGGGACCGGGGATACCGGTCACCCTCAGATGGGAGTCTACTATTGCCCTCACGCCGTCCACCTCCTATCGTCTTTGAATAGTTGCCCTGTATGCCTCTCCTGTAACCTCGGCTTTACCTCAGGCCCGGTGGGCTGCGGTGGTCTCACCGGGCCATTCTTCACTTCCTCCGTCTCCACCTCAGGCCATGGGATCGGCCTTCCTGCTCCGAGTACCTGCGCCCATGCGGTCATGTTTAGCCTCTGCGCCGTCCAGGTGGGGTTATCCTCCTCCAGCTTAGCCAATGCCCTCCTGTGAGCCTCCAGCCATACGCCGCCTAGTCCTGCCCTGATACAGGTCTCCAGGTGGTAACTGTTCTCCGGGGCTAGGGCCTTATGGATATCTGCCTTATGGAGATTCAGCCACGCCCAACCGTTATCAGGGATGGGGTCACCCAGAGGGGAGCAAGAGACCTTGCCGCTATCATCACGACGGAAGAACGCCACGCCTCGGACTAGTGCCGCCGTTATCATTTGCTCGCCTGTCAGCTTCATGGGTCCACCTCCTAGGGGATAGGGCCGTAGCCACAGGGAAGGTCTTGGGCTATAGCCTTGCGAACTATAGTTTATTATGTGGAGTCGCTTAGTTTATTTTTGATATCACAGAAGAATTGCTCTCTTTTGCCTGAAAATATATCTCTTTTGATTCCCACTTGAGGCCCGTCAACGGTTACAAGTTACAACTCTATAGAGTTGTTGTAACTCTTGTAACCGTATTGGGAGCGGCACCGAGTTACAAGAGTTACAGTTGTAACCTTTTGTAACTCTTGTAACCTCTTTATCAAGAATCATTCTCGACAATCTCGAGACAAAAGCCCTCTTCGGAGTTCACTTCTTGAACCTCTTCCTGTGGCAGCTGCCTTTTTGCCCTCAGCCGTTCAGCTATAAGATTCATCTCTGCTTCGCCTTGCTCCATCGCAGGTCCAAGCCTGTATATGTCGTCACACACCACTAACCAGTTGTGATCTGTCAGTTCCTTTTTTGCCCTACTGAATTCTGTGTTTTTCGCTTTGAGGTTAGACGCAGTAGATAGGCTTTTCATAACCTCGCCGAACGCATCATTGTGAACGCCCAAGAAGTCGCCGTTATCGTCCAGCAATCCATATTCCTCTGCCGCCTCTCTCCATGCCTTTAGGCCACGTTCTGCACCCTTAGACCTCTTCGCTACCCTCTGGGACATGTCTTCATCTGTGGGGACAAGTACAGGCATCCAGACAGGCTCTCCGTCCTCTTCGTCTATCTCTATGGGGATCTGCTTGAATCGGTAGCACCAGGGGTCATACAGCCTTCCGCTTTTGTTCTTGGTCTGCGTGATCTTTAGGGTCTCTCCGTTCCCGGAGACGGAAAACTCTTGGTCTGTCGATCCGCTTATGGTGATAGAACCTTTTGCCCTGCTCTGGTCAGCGTGTCCTGTATGGGTCACAAGGCATGTACACATGCCGGGGTTCTCGACTCTCAACCGCTTGAGGCCCTGGAATAACACGGTGATTTCCTTGCTAGAGTTCTCGTCTATGCCGGGGGAACATGCACCCATGGTATCGAACACCACCAAAGAGCAAGGTTCGCCCTTCTCGGCCGCCATTTCTGACAGTGCTAGGGATATCCTTTCCACAGAAGCAGGATCGCTCAGATCCGTTCCGTCAGACATGATGGCTATGTCCACTTGCTCTTTTATCCCATGGGCCATTTTCCAAGCCTTCCGCCTCTCTTCAATTCCGATGGGGTCCTCTTCTGCGACGTATAGCACCCACCCTTTTTTGGATCTCCTGTCACCCTCAGAGGTATGAAAAGGCGTCCCTGTAGCTACACAGCAAGCCATGTGGACCACCCAGGTAGATTTACCGGACTTAGGCGGCGCAAAGACAGTTATATGTCGCCCCTCAGGGATCAACCGATGTACTAGCCACGTCCTTGGTTTCTGTGGCTCTTGACCGTCCCAGTAATACTTATGGGGTTTCAATCCCTCCTCCAGGTCCTCCATATCTGCCCATGGGGCCTTTGTTGATGCTCGGACTTCCTCGTCAAAAAGGGCCTTTATCATGGCCTCTAGGCCTCTATCGTCCTGCCCCTCAGGAGGGAGGATCTTCCCTGTGGGCACAGAGGGATGGGCCTGTACGTCGTCTTTCGTCTTGCCATAGGGTATCGCTACCATAGGGGTCACCTCCTGCCCTGAAGGGCTTTATCTAACGTCTTGCGACGGTAGTCTGCTCGATTCCATTTTGGACGCATCAATCCGCTTTGCCTAAAGAGACGGTCTATCTGCTCCCTGACTCCATTACAGTAATAGGCCAGGTGAGCGCACAGGGCTAAGTCATCGGATGATGCGTCCCCATGCTCTGACCTTCCGTCATATAGACTCTTGGCTTTGGAGCTATGCTCAGCCATCACTCTCAGGACTTCATCATCTGACCTCGAGGGGAAGTCCTTTCCTCCTGTGATCACAGAGAGATTCTTTCTCCGGGCCTCTGCCGCCTTGGCCTGTTCTTGCTCTTCTCTGCGCTTGATCTCGTTGTAAAAGATCTCCAAAGCGTCTATGGGCCTCTGTCCGTCCACTATGGAGCTAGGCTCACCCCAAGCCACGCCGGTAAGGGCCATTACCTTTTTGTCGCTGTAGACCTCGATCTTCTTGTGGATGCCTCCACCTGTGAGACGGCCTTTGACGATGATATGTAGTCCGCTGCCACCTGCCGAAACTTCCGTATACGAACCGAACGCCTTCACCGTTGCCGCCGCCATCTCGGTGAGGGAACCATCTGCCTGTATCACGTCGTCCAAGTCGATGATCGTGTAGGGATCTCCTGCGGTAAGGACAAGCGACAGGCCATCAGTCTTACCGTCCGTGTAGGCCTCCATCGCCCGGTCAAACGTCGTCCAGGTGGATGGGTCAGATACAGAGGCGTTCCGCTCCGGGGACATGGCCATCACCGGGACCTTGCCAGGCTTCCGTCCCTCACCTCTTGGCTGTAGCCTCCAACAGCACCACTGGGAGAGGGCCTTTAGCTCCTCAGGGATACCGTCGGGGTTGAAGGAGAGATAGTTCCCCTGTGGATACTTACTCATGCCCTCACCTCCGGGGAATCTATCAAAAAGTATCTCGCCTCTGTATCTGCGCCCTGTCCTCTCAGGGAGACAATCACGTGCCCGGCCTTCCTCAGGTCGTGAATCCTCGCCGCTAGCCTCATGCAACGCCATTCACGCCGTGCGACCTCTGGGGATACGACCTCACCACGGCGCAGGGCTTCAAGGATGATCGATTTATGGGTTCTACGTCTCGGGGTCGTCATGCTACACACCTCCAAAAGTCCACGCAAAATGACCGTCTGCCATAGGCACACGGGATATAAGGTCCACAGGGAACGATTGTGATAGGTTGGGGATTACAGGTTACAGAGAGGTAGGGACAGCCATACCGTGATAACGGTGGGGCCGGTGGGTCTGATTCTCCAGAGTCGTCGTCTCCCGAGTCGCCGCCACGGACAGAGACGGCCACCCGGTGGTGAGACCTGGGGGCTCTACGACGGGAAAATTGTTGTGAACAATGCTTAAAGGCTAAAAGGTTAGAATTATACTTTGTAAACATTGCCCCGAATATAGCTTTTTGATAATGATTTGGAACTCCGTTAGCTATTGCATCTGCTAAACAGAATTGCCGGAGCTCC
>CAYNAN010000007.1:0-25993 GCA_964395085.1 uncultured Synergistaceae bacterium | reverse complement strand
TAAGAACGGTATACTTTTTTGTATTTTTTTAAAAATAGCTTCTTAGCCTGCTCATCAAGAAGGGGATAACATCTTTCACAAAGCCCCACCATGTAAGACAAAAGCTTTTTAGGATTCTTTCTTACATCCACAGATAGCAAGAGATCTTTGTATTCAGAAGCCACCTTGCTCCTCTCTACTGAAAAGCCGTCTCGCGTCCAAAAAAGGTTGTCCCACTCAGAGGAATAGATAAGTTTAGTAAGCTCGCCAGGCCCCGTAAACAGTGAAAGGTTGTTGCAAAGGAATATCGTTGACATCACAGAGTCGACATCTTTTATGGCTTGCTTAAATTCAATGTCAATCATTTCTGTTGTAAGCGGAGATCTATCTGTGCTATAATCTTTCCTAACATACAAGGTTCTCAGCTCCATTCTTGCCGCCTCCACGCCCGGGAGACGGCTTTCTTTTTGTCCTCATGCTATCAGGACCGGCCTACCTGTCTCAGGCTCCCATATCTCCGTCACTGGACAGCTCAGGAACGCCGCCAGCTTCTCCGCTTCCTCCCTCTTCAAGGGCCTACTGTTTACCCACAGGGTAATCCTCTGTACCGCTAGTCCTGCCTTCCGTGATAGCTCCCTGTCTGACTCAATGCCCATAGCCATCCTGCGCCGCCTATATGCCGGGAAGTATTTCATGATACAGCCTCCTCTTAAAGAAATCTTGATTCCTGAAATCTATTATACCACTCTAGCCGTTCACCGCAAATTTTATAGTGTGCCACTCAAACGCCCACAAACGTTGTCCCAGAACGAACGCACAGGACCGCCCAAAAAACAGCATACGCTATATATGTGGTGCATAAAATTAGATTATGATTTTAATCCAACCGCAGAGCATCATAGAGCGTCATGGAGCATCAAAAAGGCTATTTTCCCTGTGATGCCTAGTGTTCCCTTTGAGGGGAAGAATCGTTACAATGGGGATACGAAAAAAGGCCCTACCTCTTGCCCCTGCCGAAACAGGGGGAGATAGGGCCTAGGTTGACGTCCGTAATACGGATCTATTTTTTAATTGAAATAAGCATGCTAAATAAAGTGAATCCGTTGCGTGTTAGGTCAAAAACAGACACATTAAACGCTCCCAACCGTTGGTAATACTGACATTGGCTGCCCCGCCTGGATTCGAACCAAGATCAACGGAACCAAAATCCGTTGTGCTGCCATTGCACCACGGGGCAATCATCGACATGCGGGAGATATTATAAGCCAGATCGGCCTATATTTCCACCGCTTTTTTCATTGCCTCTATCTCCTCCGCCAAGGGGGCCTCTATATCTTTCTCCATATCGAGGTTTACCAGGGCCCCGTTCCGGACCACAGGCTCGGCCCCCACAAATAGATGGACCGTTCTACCGTCGGATTCGACCACGAAGTCGCAAAGTCGGCCCGGTGACAGGGGCCCTATCTCCCTGTCCAGGAACTGAAAGGGCTGTCTGCCCAGGGCCTCTATCGTCGAGGAGGGTAGTACACCGCTGTAACGTACATTCAGGAACTCCCTCTCTCCCTGGACCGATAGGTCGTCGTTGCTGGCCTCGCCGTCGGTCCCCACGAACACCGATATCCCAGAGCTGAGGAGCGAGGGCAGGTCCGACTCTCCAACCCCGACCCTGTGGTTCATCCTGGGGTTCAGGACCACCGATATAGAACATTCGGCCATTATGGATCTCTCCTGGTCGTCCAGCCAGCAGCAGTCGGAGAATATCAGACGCCCCAGACCGGGGATCCGATGGGAGTCGGCCATGGATTTAAGGAAAACCACCGGCCTGACTCCGTGTTCGCTGACGGAGATGTCCACGTCTCCCTGGTCCTCGGAGAGGTGAAACTGCACCGGCCGTTTGAGGTCGTATCCCAGGTTTATAGCCCTCTCTATCGCCTGGGCGGTGGACGCGTGCATGCTGTGGACCGCGGGAGCGACCATGACCGTCGGTCCCTCGTCGGCCATAAGCTCCCTCAGGTAGGCCTCTCCCTGGTCGGGGGATTCGTAGTAGCTCTCCTGGGCTTTTTTCTTTCCCTCGTAGGCCTGAGGGGATACCATGTCGTAGGTCATCCTTCCGAAGATGAGCCTTATGCCTACGTCCTTAGCTGCGGCTATTACCTCTCGATCGTTGACGTTGCCCTTTCCTCCGTGGAGGTAGAAAGACACCATCACCGACGAAGCACCAAGCAGGGCCATCCTGCCGAAGGCCCTCCGACAGGCCAGCCTGACCTGCTTAGGGGTTATAAAGGGACTGTAGCGATATATGGTGTTGCGGCACCAGGTTCCCAGGTCCCACGACCTATCCACCAAGTCGGTGTAGATCGACTGTTCGGGATGGGAGTGGGCGTTAAAGTCGCCCTGTTTTATGGTCATAGGTTCGGGAAATGTCTCCACCTCCACGCCCTCGACCGCAGGGGGCGTCCCATGGCCTACCGCCTCAATAACGTCACCACAGGACAGGATATAGCCCGTGGCCCTTTGGCCTTCCAGCTCGATCTGGCCGATAAAAAGCCTTTTTCTGTCGGAAACCGACGAAGTCATTCAGAACCCTCCAACTTAAGTGATATGCGAAATACCTTTTTGAAGTCCTCCAGGTCGCTTTCGAGGGCCCATCTCTCCAGCTCCCACTCCGAGGGCTCTTTAACTGTAAGGACCAGGTAGAACTTATTCTCCCTTTTCTCGAAGCGACAACGGGATATTATCTCCCTGTGGCTCCTGTCCATGCTCTCCGCCATTCTGAGGAACATGGAGCAGCGTTGGACCATGTTAGAGGCCCCTTCGTCCATGGAGGCCAGTACGGCATCCCGGGCCTTTGGCCTTTTTCCACGGTGGTAGTGGACCAGGGCGGAGAGGACGTCCATCTCTCTGTCGGTGAAGCCCAGAAGCTGCGAGTGCCTGACTATATAGCTGCCGTGGGCGTGGTGATCTTTAAGGGACAGGAACATGCCTATGTCGTGAAGCAGCCCAGCGTAGTAGAGGAGCTCTCTGTCGGTAGGGTCAAAATCGTGAAGACCCAGGGACAGGGAACTGTCGAACAAAGACAACGCAAGGGCCGATATGTGCCTACCGTGGGATTCGTCAAAGCCACAGGATCTGCCCAGTCTGAGGACGCTTTCCTCCCTGACCGATAAGCCCTCCACCAGACCGTTTCTGACAAGGTAATCCTCAAGCATCCCGTTTCTGAGGCTCCTGTCGGCAACCGTGAGACGGTCGACCGCCAACTCCTCCATTATAGCCTCCAGTATAGCCGCGCCCGATACTATTATGTCCTTTCTCCTGGGGGAGACCCCTTTAAGTCCTTCTCTATCGTCCGCCGATAGAGGACAGAGCATCCGAGAGACCTTTTTAAGCCCCTGTAGGGTCAAGGTTGGTCCGTCGGTGGGAGGCTCAGCCAGCTCCGGAAAGGATCGAACCGCCAATTCCTGAAGGTGGCGGGCGGTTCCTGAGGAGGCCAGTACCCGGTCGAACTGGGCGGAACGAAGCTTTTTAAGAGATCGAATGCCCCTGCTAAGAACGTGGCGTTTCATGTCCTCAAAGGTATTTTCGTCCACCGGGCCCATATACCCCGGCTCGAAGAACCGATTATAGACCCTTATGGTACCGACCTGAAGGGAGTCCAGAAAGGAAAAATCCCCTTCGTGACCGAGGATCAGCTCGGTGCTTCCACCACCTATGTCTATAAATAGACCGTTTTTACCTTTGAGGTAATATCCTCTGGATACCCCTAGGTAGATGAGTCGGGCTTCCTCCAACCCAGATATGACCTTGAGGTCAAGGCCGGTCTCTCCCTTGACCCGATCTATAAATTCCTCCGAGTTTGCCGCATCTCTGGTGGCGGAGGTTGCGAGGGCGGTTATTTCCGTTGCTCCTAAGGACTTAGCGGATTTGGCGAAGCGGCTCAGGACCAGTAGGGCCCTGTCCATGGCCTCCGACGTGAGCCTGTTGGCGGAGAAGCCACCTTCTCCAAGCCTGACCGCAACTTTCTGATCCGAGAGCAGAGAGTAAGCTCCGTTTTCCTTGACCGATACGGCCATCATCCTGGCTGAGTTGGTCCCTAGGTCTATAAAGGCCACCCGTCTATCCTGATCCACCCTTAATCCCCCCCTATATCAACGATCTGTCAGTTCGCTCCAGGTCCTATCCCGGACCAATCCGTCCCAGTAAGGCATAAATAGGTCGATCTCCTCTATAAGCCTTTCCTTGAGCCTTTGACGTAGGGCCTCTATGCCGGAGGCCACCGAGCTGAACCCTTTGGTATGTCCCAAAAAGTCCATGGTCCTGTCCATCTCAATCTGGATGAAGCTCGGCAGGGACTCTGTCCATAGGTCGAGGTCGTGGATCATGCCAAGCCGATCCTGAAGTTCTTTAAGGATCTCTAGCCACCTGTCGAATGGCTTGCCTAATGGCCCGTTGTAGAGTTCCAGCGTGTAGCGAAGTCTTTTCCCGTCTTTCCTGAGGCCGTGCCACAGATATCTGTCGTAGCCGTTTCTCACAAACGGGTCGTTCCCTGCCACCTTGACAACAAGTTTTTCTATCTGATCAAGGGCGATCTTCTCCGGAAAGGGTTGATCCTCTCCCAAGCAGTGATGTCCCATGATAGGCTTAAGCCTTTGTGGCAGATCACTCCATACGTCCCAGCTCAGACAATCCCTGGCCCTAGCCGCTATCGACGGCTCTATACGAGCTCTTTCTTGGGTAAGCCTGAGGAGCAGTCTAGCGAGGCCCTTGTCACCATCGGCTATTTTAAGCTCCTCTGAGATAAACTCAACCCTGACGTCTAGGTCTCTTGCCGTTCCAAGTTCCCTTCCGTAGTCCCTGAAGGACCTATTCCACTCCCTCTCCTCGTCCTTCGAAAAAGCCGACATAGCGACCAAGACCGACCTTATCCGTCTGGTGGACACCCTGGCTCTGTGAAGGTCCTCCACATCCTGGCTGGACTCGGCCACCTTTAACGAGCTCTTTTTTAGCCTATCAAGATATTCAAGAAGGATCGATCCACAGTAAGCCTGGTGAGAATTGGAGGAGGTCATCACTGCTCCTCCTCAACGGGGTTCCAACCCTGTCGATGGTCCATCATCCACCGCTGAGAGTCAAAGGGAACCTCCCCTTTGGGGACCACCACTCTCGAGTAGGTTCCGTCCTGATTGAGCTCCCAGGCGTTGGCCGTGTCCGCTAGGTGCTTCATTAGGATATCCTCGACCATGGATCTTTTGAGATCAGGGTCGTCTATGGGGGTCAACACCTCGACGCGACGGTCCAGGTTTCTGGGCATCATGTCGGCGCTGCCTATGAAAAGCTCGTCGTCCCCTCCGTTTTTGAAGTAGAACATCCTGGCGTGCTCCAGAAAACGGCCGACCAAGGACGTCACCCTTATGTTCTCGCTGACCCCTGGCAAGCCGGGCTTGAGACAGCATATCCCTCTTATCTGGAGGTCTATCTTAATTCCAGCGCAGGAGGCCTTGTAAAGAGCCTTTATACACCGTTGGTCCACGAGCTGGTTCATCTTGAAGGCTATATAGCCTCCGCCGTTTTTCTTGTGGTGCTCCAGCTCGCGGTATATCCGGCTGACTATACCCTTTCTGGCGGTCACGGGGGATACCAGGATCTTTCTGTAATCCTCCTGATGAGAGAATCCGGTCATCGCGTTGAACAGCTCGGTCACGTCGGAACAGATGGCGGATTTAGAGGTAAAAAAGCCCAAATCAGCGTATATCTTGGCCGTACCCGGGTTGTAGTTTCCTGTCCCGATGTGGACGTATCGCTTGAGCCTGTTTTGTTCTCTCCTTATGACGAGGCAGAGCTTGGAGTGGATCTTAAACCCCACGAGACCATACACCACGTGAACCCCCGCCTCCTCCAGGGCTTTGGCCCACACGATGTTCTGCTCCTCGTCGAAGCGGGCCTTGAGCTCCACCACCACCGTAACCTGTTTGCCATTTCGCCTCGCCTCCATGAGGGCCGAGACGATAGGTGAGTTGGAGCCGGATCTGTACAGGGTCTGTTTTATGGCAAGGACGTTTGGGTCTCTGGCGGCCCTTTTCACGAAGTCAAGGACTGGAGAGAAGCTGTCGTAGGGATGATAAAGTATAAGATCCCTTTTTTTAAGGGTCGGGATGACGGGATCCCTTTCTCCTAAAGGATACGGAACCCTGGGTTTATAGGGCGTGTCCTTTAGATCATGCCTGTCCAACCCCGCTAGATGCATCGCCCTGGACATGGCCATCTCCTTACGACAGCGGAAGATCTGCCACTTTTCCAGATGAAGCCTGCCAGCCAAAAAATGACGCATGACCTTTGGCATCTCAGAGGAGATCTCAAGCCTTATAACCTCGGCAAAGTGACGTTTTTCCACTCCCTCGGCCACCGCCTCCATAAGGTCCCCTCCGTCGTCCTCCGCGATCTCTATGTCGGCGTTCCTGGTGACCCTGAACAGGTGAGCACCGAGTACCTTGTAGCCAGGGAACAGGGTATCTATGTTGGCCCTTATTAGCTCCTCTATCCAGATAGAATCTCCACCGCTTCTCATCGTCAGCCCCAATTTGCGATATACGGAGAAGTCGTTTCCGGTCATTATAGCCACAAATGGCTTAAAAGTATCGGGGACCTTGACCCTGGCGAAGTGTATGGCCTCCCCCGGGTCCTGTAGCATCACCAGCAAATTAAGGCTGAGGTTGGATATTTTGGGGAAAGGACGACCTGGATCTATGGCCATTGGGGTTATTATAGGGAATATCTCCTTTATGAAGTATTTCCTCAGCCCCTCTTTTGTCCTGTCATCCAGGTCCGAATACCTCATGATAGAGATTCCATCCGACGCCAACAGCCCTCTTAGCTCCTCCCAACACTTATCGGCGATATCCAGGAGTCGCGACAGCCGAGACCTTATCTCCATGAGCTGGTCCGCCGGGGTCTTACCGTCCATGGAGAGATCCTTTACGCCCTCGTGATACTGGTGGACCAGGCCAGACACACGGACCATGAAGAACTCATCCAGGTTGTTGTGGAAAATGGACAGAAACTTGACCCTCTCCAAAAGAGGGTTACTCTGGTCCATCGCCTCGTAAAGCACCTTCTCGTTGAAACAGATCCAGTTTAGCTCTCTGTTCAAATAGAGATCTTTATCGTCAAAATCACCGGGATTCCTCTTGTCGCCCATAAGCGTATTCCTCCCTCGCGGAGCCCTCCTCAAAAGGGTATAATAAAGCTATCTTACCATTATAATCATTTTAGTCCGACAATGTCGTGAAGTCCACAGCAAAAGCGTATTCATTCTACAGTTTTGCAATGTGTAAATGGTTACAGAAGGGTAAAACAAGGAGGTGCAGACGTATGTTGGAGAAGGTCGACCTGTCCAGAAAACTCGGCAAGGACGAATATCGCCAGGCGGTGAAGGAGCTTGGAGCCAGGCTTGGAGAGCTCCAGAGACGACAGAGAGAGGCCGGAATCCCGGTTATGGTGGTCTTCGAGGGATGGGAGGGATCCGGAAAGGGCGCCCAGATGAACCAGCTAATTCTTCCACTTGACCCCAGGGGATTCAGGGTCCAAAACGTCACGGACTCGTTTATGTCCGACCCGTTCTATCCGGCCATGTACCCTTTCTGGAGGGCAATCCCACCGGCGGGAAGGATGTCCATCTACAACCGCTCTTGGTACAGAAAGGCCATAGAGCTTTGGAGGGAACCGAAGGAATCCAGGCAGGGAGAGATGGAGAAAAAGCTGGAGGAGATAAGATCCTTCGAGAGGCAGCTGGTGGACGGAGGATATCTCCTCATAAAGCTGTTCCTTCACATCGACCGATCGGAACAGAAAAAGAGGCTTCAGAGGCTGAAAAGCGACGAAACCAAGGGAGCCAGAGGGCAGGAAGAGCTTAACGCCTATAAAAATTACGACGACATCCTTCCGGTGCTGGAGGAGGTTATAAGGGAGACGGACAGGGCCCACTCCCCATGGACGATAGTGGAGGCCCACGACAGACGGTTCGCCACGGTGAAGGTGCTGTCCGTGGTGGCCAGGGCCCTGGAGAACAGGCTCAACCAACCCAAGATCGAAACGGCTAAGGAGCCTGTCGTGCTCTCGGAGCTGGAGGAGGCGGTGACCACGCCGACGGTTCTCTCGAAGGTAGATCTCTCGCTGGAACCGGATGATAGCTATAAAAAGGAGATGTCCTCCCTTCAAAGAAGGATAAGGAGGATGGAATACTCCCTTTATAGGGACAGAAGACCCATGGTGATAGCCTTCGAGGGATGGGACGCGGCTGGCAAGGGAGGCTGTATAAAGAGGTTAACCCAGGAGATGGACCCAAGGGGCTACGAGGTCATCCCTGTAGGTGCCCCCAACGACTTCGAGAGACGTCACCATTATCTGTGGAGGTTCTGGCAGGACTTCCCCAAGGCGGGACATGTGGCCATCTTCGACAGGACCTGGTACGGCAGGGTTCTTGTGGAGAGGGTCGAGGGCTTTTGTTCTCAATTGGAGTGGCGAAGGGCCTACAGCGAGATAAACGATATGGAGAAACAGTGGCACGACTCAGGGGCCATAGTGATAAAGTTCTGGCTCCAGATAGACAAGGACGAACAGCTGGGGCGCTTCCAGTCCAGGGAGGAAACTCCGGAGAAGAAGTGGAAGATAACCGACGAGGACTGGCGAAACAGGGAAAAGTGGGACCTCTACGAGAAAGCGGTGGAGGAGATGCTTTGGCGCACCAGCACTCCCTACGCCCCCTGGACCATAGTTGAGGCCAACTCAAAGGACTACGCCAGGCTGAAGGTATTGAGGACGGTCCTGTCCAGGGGGGAGAAAGCCCTGATAGGAGCACGTTAGGCGGTGATAAAAGACGTCTGCGCTGCGATCCTCACCGCTTTATTCGCCCTGATAGGCCTGTCCATCGGACCTGAGTATTCGGCCAAGATGACCGTCACGGGACCGGACGGGGACCACGTCACGAAGGTGTTCGTCAAGGGCGACTGGCAGAGACACGAAAAGGAAGGTCAAGTGATCGTCCTCAACTCCAAAACAGGTAAAACCTACACCATATTCGATAAAGAACGGTCCTACATGGAGATGGGCGACGATGAAGGATCGGGCGAAGGCCCACCTGAAGACATGGAGATCGGCCAGATGATCAGCGGCGACGGCGGCACTATAGAGCGATTGCCGTCCGAGACCCTTCAGGGATACAGATGTCTAAGGTACCGCCGCATCTCGTCGGAGGATCGACTTGAGCAATCCATATGGTACTCCCACAAGCTGAAAACGGCGATAAAGGTTGAGACCAAGACACCCATCGGGACCGTTGGGTTAGAGTATATAGACATAGTCGAGGGGCCCCAGGATCCTGGGCTTTTTTCGATCCCTGATGGCTACGGAACGGTAGAGCTGGACTTTTAGGAGGGCCACGTGCCCTCCTTTATAGGCCAATTTTTTTTAGCACCTGCTACTATGACAAGACGCTTTTTAGCGTATAATACGGTCGTGGTCCCGCAAAAAAAAAAAGAGGGAAACCAGAGAGAAGAGACGACAAGAGGAGGAATAATCATGAACCATAAAGAGGCGTATCTGGCCCATATATCCTACTACCTGCCGGAGAAGAGGTTGACCAACGAGGACCTCGTTCGGGAGTTCAAGACCTGGACGGCGGAGAAGATAAGGTCCAAGACCGGTATAGACGAGAGAAGGATCACTGAGGGACAACCGATATCCGAGATGGCGACAAAGGTGGCGGAGAGGCTATTTGAGGAGACTGGGATGGACAGACAGGAGATCGACATGGTGCTTCTTTGCACCGAGACCCCGGACTACGTCATGCCGTCCACTGCCTGCCTTGTCCACAGAAACCTTGGGCTCAGGAAAAGCTGCGGAGCCTTCGACTATAACCTGGGCTGCTCCGGCTACGTCTACGGGCTTCACATGGCCTCGGCCATGGTCCGTTCCGGCATGGCAGGCAACGTGCTACTTCTCACCGGCGACGTCCTGAGCCGCTACATAAACCCAGGGGACAAGAGCACCAGGACGATCTTCGGTGACGGCTTCACAGCCTCGCTGATCTCCGATAAGGGAGACGTCGGAGCCTTGGGCAAATTTGTCCTCGGCACCGACGGGACGGGCTGTGAAAACCTGATAATTCCGGCAGGAGGGACGGTTGAACCATGTAGCGAGGCGACAAAGGAGGTCTACACCAACCGATACGGCAACTCCCGGACGAAGGAGGACCTCTACATGAACGGACCGGAGGTCTTCTCCTTCGCTGTGAGGGAGGTTCCTCCGGTCATAGAGAGTTGTCTTGAGCTAAACGGCATGACCATGGACGACGTTGGCCTTTTCGTGTTTCACCAGGCCACGGAGATGATGCTCACAAAACTAAGGGACGTCATAGCCATACCGGAGGAA
Source organism: uncultured Synergistaceae bacterium (assembly GCA_964395085.1). GTDB lineage: Bacteria > Synergistota > Synergistia > Synergistales > Dethiosulfovibrionaceae > Dethiosulfovibrio. Next base: position 15,592 of record CAYNAN010000007.1, on the reverse strand, counting down.
CGTTTCGTCATAGACATAAGGGAGACCGGGAACACTGTGAGCTCCTCCATACCTCTGGCCATCAAGAGGTCCACCGAGAGGGGCGACCTGCTACCAGGGGATAAGGTGTTGATCTGCGGGTTTGGCGTCGGCTACTCCTGGGGCGCCACGATTATCGAGTTTTAACGCTATCTCTCGAAAAGACACCTGGAGGCGAAACAGGGATCGCAGGTGAGGTTGACGCCTAGTTTACGAAAGGCGTTTTCGTCCCCTGGAGAGGGGATGTGGGACATATGGACCTCGCATCCCCTCAGCTCCCTCAGCTTCTCCACCGCCTCCGCCGCCACGGGGTTTGTGGTTGCGCAGATGCTAAGAGCTGTCATGGTCTCCTCCAGGTCCAGCCCCAGCATCTTGTCCCCTAGGACGTCTTTTTTGAGGTAAGCCAGCGACTCTATGACGTTGACCGACAGAAGATCTATGCCATCGGGTATGCCAGCCAGGACCTTCACCGCGTTAAGGATGAGGCTGGAGGCGGCGTGAAAGAGGTTGGAGTTCTTTCCCGTGACGATCCTACCGTCCAATAGCTCCAAAGCGGAGCCCGAGTATATCCCGTCGGCGCCCTTCCCCTTAGCCTGTCCTTCCTGTGCAGCCTCCCTGGCGGGAACCACCACAGAGCGATCCTCTGGCTTTATCTCCAGCTCCTCCATGAGGAGGGCTACCCTCTGAACCGCTTCCCTCTCCACCGATCCCAACTGATAATCGCAGGAATAACGGAAGAACCTCCTTATGACCTCCTGGCGGGAGGCCTCCTTTATAGCCTGGTCGTCGACTATGCCGAAGAATATCCTGTTGACCCCCATGTCCGTAGGAGACCTGTAAAGGGCGCTCTCCCCGGTTATCTTCTCCAGTATTCTCCTAAGCAGAGGGAAGGCCTCGAGATCCCTGTTGTAGTTGACTGTCCTCTCGTCGTAGGCCTCAAGGTGGAAATGATCTATGAGGTTGACGTCGCCTATATCGGCGGTTGCCGCCTCGTAAGCCACGTTAACCGGATGTTTCAGGGGCATATTCCACACAGGGAATGTCTCGAACTTGGCGTAACCGGCCCTAACTCCCCTCTGGTGCTCGTGATACAGCTGAGATAGGCAGGTGGCCAGTTTTCCGCTTCCCGGACCGGGGGCGGTGACGATAACTATGGGACGCTCCGTCTTTATGTGGGGATTCGCACCGTATCCCTCTTGGCTGACTATGGTGTCGACGTCGGCTGGATAGCCCTTGGTGGAACGATGGGTGTACACCGGGACTCCTCTCATCTCCAGCCTGTTTTTGAACATCACCGCAGCAGGCTGGTCGTTGAACCTGGTGATAACCACCGCCCCTATGGTTATGCCCCTGTCGGATAGGTCGTCTATGAGCTTGAGGACGTCCATGTCGTAGGTTATGCCGAAGTCGGCCCTGATCTTCTTTCTCTCTATATCCCCGGCATAGATACAGATAATGACCTCAACCTGATCCCTGAACCTCTCAAGAAGCCTCATCTTTACGTTAGGGTCAAACCCAGGGAGAACTCTGGCAGCATGATAGTCGAAAATTAACTTTCCTCCAAACTCGATATACAGTTTGTTGTCGAACTGTTCCATCCTTCGAAGGATCGCATCGGTCTGTTGCCTGAGATACTCCTCCGTGTCAAACCCTACCATATTCATAGTCACAACACCCCCACGGTATTTTATCCATCCTTTCGATGATATCACCTAAACAGGACAAAAGCCAAGGGAGGACGGCCGATAATCGGTCATCCTCCCTTGGAAGGTTGCGTCAGTCTTCCTTTTGGGCTCCTAAAAGGGCATCGATCTTCTCCTCGAGAAGCGCGATCCTGTTTAGCAGCGAATTATCGTTGTAGGTGGGCTGGGCGAACCCCATGCCCCTGCCGAACCCGAGGCCGCAGCCTCTACCTCTTCCCCGAACAAACGTCCCGGTAACGCAGCCACCTAAACCTCGACCGGTTCCAGGCCCAGTGCCCAAAGGTCCAGTTTTATCCCTGCCAGCCATGACGATCCCTCCTTGATAATGATTTTCAATATCATAATACGCCCAGGAGTACGGCCTGTCAAGCGATATCGCCACAGGGGGGAGCTAAAAATAGAGGACCCAGAGATACAGTGTAGCGATAACCATGGACAGGAGCATCACAGGAAAACCAATTCGCAAGAAGCTCCCGAAGGTGATGGGGTGATCGGTCCTGGAAACCATTCCTGCCACTATCACGTTGGCGCTAGCTCCGACCAAGCTTCCGTTTCCGCCGAGACAGGCGCCCAAAGCCAGTGCCCACCAAAGGGGAGTTATATCCATGGTGGACAGAACCCCTATGCTCTTTATGAGCGGTATCATAGTGGCGACGAAGGGGATATTGTCTATAAACGCCGAGGCGATGGCCGATACCCACAGCACTATGAGGGTGGTCAGAAGCAGGTTTCCTGACGTCAGATCCACCATCTTCTTCGCCATAGTCTCAATGACACCCACGTGCTCAAGGCCTCCGACCAATATGAACAGCCCTATGAAGAAAAATATCGTTCCCCACTCGACCTCGATAAGAACGTCCTCTGGGTTGACGTCGGCTATGACCATCAATAGGGCAGCCCCTGCTAGAGCCACTGTGGCGGACTCGTATCCCAATAACTGGTGGAATACGAATCCCGCCATCACGAGCCCCAGGACCAGCAGGCATTTGAAGAGCAGCCTGTGGTCCGACAGCTCTAAGTTAGGATCCATCGCCATTATCTCCTGCTTAGCACCCTCCTTCACGTGAAGATGCCTACCGTACACGAACCGACAGATCAAAAGCACCGTCGCCAATATCACCAGCGACGGCGGTGCAAGATGCTCTATGAAATCTAGAAAACCGAACCCCGTGGCTCCGCCTATCATGATGTTAGGGGGATCGCCTATCAGGGTAGAGGTTCCTCCTATGTTGGAGGCCAGTATCTCCGGCATCAAAAAGTAGACAGGATTAAGCCCGAGGACATCGCATATGACCATAGTGACGGGGGCCACCAGTAGCACCGTGGTGACGTTATCCAGCAGGGCCGAGGACACGGCGGTCAGAACCACAAACAGCACCATGATCCGCCAGGGATCTCCCTTGGCCAACTGAGCCGCCTTTATGGCGACGTACTGGAACACGCCGGTTTTCTTGGTTATGGTGACTATGAGCATCATCCCCACCAGCAACGTCAGGGTGTTGAAGTCGACCGATGCGATGGCCTCGTCCTGGGACAGGACACCGATGATCAACATGAGACAAGCCCCGGCGAGGGAGACGGAGATTCGGTTGAGCTTTTCCGCCACGATCATCCCGTAGGTAACGACGAATATGACCGTAGCGGCTATAACGTGAATCTGAAGCGACATGCTCAGTCCTCCACCGATTCGGTCTTCTTGCCCGACATACAGAAAGGCTCTGTCTCGAAATAGACCCTCTGGCTGTGATCCCTGATTGAGTCGAAGGTCCCGTGAAGATCGGCCAGGGATTTTTTGAGCTTGGCGATATCCTCCGGCTTGATGTCGTAATAGAGACAGATAGAGTCAAGCCTCTTCGAGAGGAACCTCAGGTCCGAGTTCATGTCGATAAGCTCCTTGAAGTGGCTCGAACGGGCCAGCTGCCGGATCTGGGCTATATCGTTTCTGATGGACTCGACGACGTCCCGCTCCGTGTCGAAGGTCCCTGCTGGCTGAGGATAGGGGGTGACCCGTTCCAGAAAGAACTGCCCCTTCCTGTTTAAATTGTATACGTACTTTACCTTGAGCCCCTCGACCTCAAAGCGGATGTAGCAAAGGAACGAGTTTATGACCTCGATCTTTGCCCCCATCTGTTTTAATCTCATCTCCTGCGTGCTTAGCTCGGCCTTTAGATAGGGCCTAGGACCTCTTTCGATCCTTTTTGTGTGCCTCTCCGGCATTTTACTTCGCCTCCTAGTGATTTCCGAACCGGAGGGCCCCTATCGGGGTCGCGGCAAGGTGCAGTATCAAGTCTCTTGAAAACACACATTGACGAAAAGCCATGCGCATATCCTCGAAACGGAGCGCAAGATACCACCGAAAGACACCGCTGTCAATAACTCACTTAATCATCCATCCTGTTCATGGAGAGAAACAGCTCCACCAGGGAGGGGTCAAACTGGGATCCGGAGCAGGTCCTTATCTCCTCCAGGGCCTCCTGAACGGTCCGGGCCTTGCGATAGGTCCGGTCATGGGTCATAACGTCGAAAGCGTCCAAGATGGACAGTATCCTGGACAGAAACGGGATCTTCTCTCCATTCAGTCCATTGGGATAACCTCCGCCGTCCCATCTCTCATGGTGAGACAGGATCTCGTCCGCGACCGAAGAGGTCTCCGAGGATGTTGCCCTAGCTATCCTGTATCCCACCTCCGGATGCCGCTTTATCACTGCCCATTCAGATTGGTCCAGCGGACCTTTTTTCATGAGTATATCGACCGGGACGGCTATCAGCCCCACATCGTGAAGCCTCGCAAGGAGCTCCAGCCTACCGGTCTCGTCGTCTGACAGGTCGAGCTCGGAGGCGAAGGCCCTAGCCAGCTCCCTGACCCTCAGGATGTGATCGGTCGTCTCGGAGGTCCTCTCCCTCAGGACGCTCTCCAGCGAGCCCAGAATAGAAGACCGCCAGGAAGCCCCTGCAAGGATCTTTTTCTGGTACATCATGTCCTCGGCTTTCTTGAGGGTCGCCTCAAACCCCTCGTCCAGATTTTCCATCACAGCGGTCCCTATGGTGAGGCTGGGAACCAGGGCTCCACGGTTCAGGGCCTCCTCCGAGGAGGAGAAACGATCGTCTATACGATTCGCGATCCTGGACATGACCGATCTGCCGGTAGATGGGAATAGCACGATAAACTCGTCCCCTCCCCACCTTATGACCACGTCTTTCTCCCTACAGGAGGCCTTCAACATGGCTCCAGCATCCTTCAAAAGAGCGTCACCAGCGGCATGACCGAAGGCGTCGTTGGTCAACTTGAGACCGTTGACGTCCCCCATCACTATGCCGATGGGGAGATTATCCCTTACAAAGAAGGTCTCCTTGATTTTTTCCATGTAATTTCTGTTAAAAAGACCCGTGAGAGAGTCATGAAAGGTCAGTTTCTCCACCTTTTTGACCGCGTCGATCTCGTCGGTGATGTCCATACCTATGGACAGGATCTCCTTGATATCCCCGAACTCATTCCTTACTGGCGAGTTGATCCACCTTAAGGTTCGCCGATCTCCCCCAAAAGTTCTGACTTCGCTCTCAAACTTTTCCTCGAACTCATGTTTACTGCTAAAGAGAGCATAAAAATATCCCTCCACGTCGGCCCTGTTATCCATGGACAGAGCAACGTCAAACCAGCATCTACCCAGCAAGCTGTTCCTGGGGTAGCCCAGGAGAGAGGCTCCTTTCTCGTTTATCTCCATGATCCGCCCCTGACCGTCGAGAACCAGGAAGAAAGCGCCCGCCATGGACAGATACTTTTCTGTTCTTTCTTTAGCTATTTTTAATTCAGATACCACTGTGACCCTCTCCAAATACCTAGCCAACCACTCGGCTGTCATAAAAATTAGGGTCCTCTCCTGGTCACGAAATATGGATCCCTCCTGGTCGGGAAAATCGGGGAGTGACACCTCCACGTAGACAGGCAGCCTTCCAGGAATAGAGTAAGTCCCAAGACACCTGTCGTAGCTGGGATCCAGCAGGCCCTGCTCTATCTCCCCTACCTGAGCTAAGACCCTGCATCTGTCCTTGAAAGGCATGGCATCCCTCACCGCCATCTCGACCTCGCGACACAGGGTGTTCACGTCCTCGCACATGCCCTCAAATAGATGAAAAAGCCTATGAAGACAGTTAAGTTGCCTGGTCCTGTCCTCGAGATGCCTCTCAACCATGACGGTCTCAGAGATATCCCTTACTATGGAGAACATCCTGGTTCCCTCCCTGAGGGTCACAGGAATGGAATAGACCTCCACATCCCGGACGTCACCGCTGGAGACCCTGTGGCGAAACCGGAAAAAGTTCTGGGACCTCTCCTTCGCCCTCTTTATCTCTCCCTCGACCTCATCCCTAGAGAGGCAATTTATGTCAAAAATGGACATAGAGAGCAGCTTTTCCCTCGAATATCCGTAAAAAGAGACAGCCGCCTGGTTACATTCCAATATAATGCCGGTATCTGGATCCAGTATCATAACTATGGAGGGAAAATTCTCCATGAAAAGGGATATAGTCTCAGCGTCGTCAAAAAAAAACTGGTCCATAGGTATCCCTCCTTTCAAAAAGGGCTCTTTCGGAACGATCTCTCCAAGGATCATCGTTTTTAGAGATCCGTATAGGCAAAAAATTCTGACACTACATATCCCCTACATGATACAACAAAGCCCCGAAGGTAGCCAATAGACAGCACGTGAGGAGAGCTATGTAGAATCTAAGCTTACCGGTATGAAGCTGGCGAAGAAATCCAAGGGGCCAGGAGAGAAATCTAGATAGGGCTGGAATAAGGTCCTCAACATCCGGAACGTGCCCCTCTCTGGGACAGAAGAGATCGGGGAAGAGCGAGAAAATCGTTATGCCAGCTACGATAGGGACAAATCCACCTACGAGGCCTTTCTCCGTCCAGAGAGATCCAAACCCATCGGGGAAAAACGGCATCAGATGCGGAAACAGGCCTAAACACAGAGTGGCTAAAGCCATAGCTGCCATGGCCGCCAAGTTATAATGGCTCAAACTACCTACAGGCAGTTTTCTCTTACCGATAGAGGCCGGATGTAGGAACCCGTAATAGCAGAATTTACAGAAAGACAACGTGGTCCCTAGCCCGGCAAACTGTAGGGCCCACACTGCAATAGGATAGGCGTAAAGAGATGCCTTCATCAGGGCCTTGGAGGCATAACCGCTGGTTCCTGGGAATCCGGCTATGGCCGTCGCTCCTACTAGGAAAAGGACAAAAAGCGCAGGCAGGTCCCTGGCCGCGCTGCCTAAAAGGCCCAGGTCTCTTGTTCCATAGACCTTCTCCAGGCTTCCTGCGGACATAAACAAAAGCCCCTTGAAAAGTCCGTGAGCTACGAGATGCAAGAGCGCTGCGGATATCCCAAGATCCGTTCCGGTTCCGATGGCGGTGACCATAAAACCCAGCTGGCTTAAGGTGTGATATGCCAAAAGCCTCTTCCCATCGTGCTGCATAAGGGCCTGGAAAACCCCGTAGAGGGCCATAACAGCCCCTAGGAGGATAAGGCCCGGGGAAGGACCTTCAACCAGCCTTATGAGCCCGTATATGGCTATCTTAACCGAGTAACCGGAGAGAAGGACGCTGGTCTCAGTGGGAGCCTGACTGTGGGTCCTTGGGAGCCAGAAGTGAAGGCCAGGAAAAGCCGCCTTTATACCTAAGCCAAAAAGGAAAAAGGGCATGGCCTTCTCTGGGACCGCCCCTATGGAGATAGGACCGAAATTTGACGCTATCGCCGTCGCCATCAAAAGCAAAGATCCCCCAACCAACTGGGTATAGAGATAGAAACGAGCAGTAGTCCTGTCCTTTTCCCCCACGGAGAAAGCCAGGGCCAAAGAAGAAAGCTCCAAAAAGGCGGTAAAGACCAGCCAATCCGAGGCCAGGCAGGCAAAGCAGGCAAACACGCAGAAAATCCACATAGGGGCGGACTTTACAGGGGATCGATCCCCTCTGTAGACCATGGCACAAATCGTCATGAATACGGCCAAAAAGGCCATGGTTATGGAGATCGTGTCGTATCTGAAGGTCATTATAGGAAAATCCTTCCTTATCGTCTCAGCGTCTTCATGGCGTTTTGAAGGAAGTTAAGCACCAGGAAGGCGACCGTAACCAGGGTAAAGAGGTATGCCACGAGGTTGCCCGAATGAAGTTTTCGCACCGAGGATACGATACGGAAAAATATATCGCCCAAACAGGGGACGATATCCTCGACGTCCTTAGGTCTGTATCTGGGCCTGAAGGGAACTGGGATAAGGACAAACAGCGATAGCCCCACCATCGCCGGCAACGCCGAACTGAGCGACGATCCGACAGGCCTAAAAGGAGGCAACGAGCTCAGAGACAGTATAGCCAAACACATCAGGGCCATCGAACAGCCGGAACAGAGCGGAACAACGCCTGGAATGGAACGCTTTTCTGCCCCATAGAAAGGCTTTAAAAAGCCGTAGTACCCCATTTTACAGAGGGACAGAGACGTCCCGACCCCGGAGAGGGTGAGGGCCAGGAGGATCAGATCGTGTCCCTCTAGGGACAGCTTTATAAGTCCCTTGCTCCAGGCCCCTGGGCTAAGGGGTAATCCCGCCATGGAGAGGGCCCCTATAAGGAAGGCAAAGAACATCCACCGGTGGCTCCTGAAAGTGGGGCCAGTCAGGGCTAAATCCCTGGTCCCCCAGATTTTTTCCAGCCCACCGGCGGAGAAGAATAAAAGCCCCTTAGCCAGGGCATGAGAGATCAGATGGGCCAGTGCCGCTATGCGTCCAAGCTCGGTTCCGGTGGAGATGGCTGCGACCATGAAGCCCAGCTGACTCAAGGTACTGTAGGCCAGGAGCCTTTTAGCGTCACTCTGAAAGGGTCCCATAACGGCTCCCCATATCGCCATAAGTGCGCCTAAAAACATGAGGACCGTCGAGCTGGACAGGACTATCCTGAAAAGACCGTATATACCCATCTTGACCGCGTAGCCGGAGAGCAAAGCGCTGGCCTCAGCAGGAGCCTGACTGTGGGTTTTTGGAAGCCAGAAGTGGAGTCCTGGCAACGCCGCCTTTACCCCCAGCCCCAGGACGAAAAGGGGAAATACCCCCTCAGGAACCGGCCCCATCGGGATTGAAAAACCCCGTATAGAGCCCAAGGCCGTGGCAACCATGAGAATGCCCCCACCTGCCAACTGGGTGTAAAGGTAGTACCTGGCGGTATCCCGGTCCTTTTCCCCCACCATGAAGACCAGGGCGATGGAGGATAGCTCCAGAAAAACTATAAACAATAGCCAGTCATCGGCGATTGACGCGAGGCAGGCACATAGACAGAACGCGCACGGGGCGACCAGACGAGGGAGGCTCCGTCGCCCACCGTAGAGGGAGGAACAAAAGGTCATGAAGATCGCCAGGAAAACCATGACCAGAGATAAAACGTCCGGGTTAAAGGACATGGCCCATACCTACTTGCCAAGTACTACATCCCGATAGGAGGCCCCATCGACGGCGGAATCACCCACGGAGAACAACACCGAACTGGCCCCTGGGATAAAAGGAGCCGCCGCCAACAGGACACAGAGCACCGAAAGCAAAGCGACAAGCCTTCCAGATACCGGCCTGGGCCTGCGATGAGGCACTGGTGTCTCGGAGGGAGAGAAAAACGCCCTGAGCACCTTGAGGTAATAGGCGGAGGAGACAACCGTGCCCGCGACTATAGCCAAAGCTGGAACGATATGCCCCTCTTTGGTCGACGCAAGAAGCAAGAGCCACTTGCTCATAAAGCCGCTGAACGGGGGAATACCGGCCAAGGAGACCGCAAAAAGGGCGAAGGCCGCCACGAAAAGAGGCCTGTGAGCCCAAAGGCCCCTCATGTGGGATATCTCCCTGCTGGCCCTGTCCTCAGCCAAAGCACCTGCGACCAGAAACAGCCCCATCTTCGCCGTCATGTGGTTAAAACAGTGATACACCGCGGCGGAGACCCCAAAAGAGGAGGCACAGCCCACACCTATAAGGATGGTCCCTATCTGGGCCACGGTGGAATAGGCCAAAAGCCTCTTTATGTCCTCCTGCTGGAAGGCCATCAGGTGACCGAGGACAACCGACAGGGTCCCCAAAAAAAGGATGACCGAAAAAATCTCCCTCATAACGGGAAAAAACAACAAAAAGGATAGCCTGATTAGGGCGTAGACCGAGACCTTGACCAGGACGCCCGACAGCAGGGCACTGACCGAGGTCTGGGCCGAGGAATGAGCGTCGGGAAGCCAGAAGTGGGTGGGAGCGGTTCCGCTCTTCACGAAGAGCCCTACCACCAGACATCCACCTATCACCGACAGTGTGACAGGTGGGACCGAGGCCATCAGCTGAGATAGGATCCCAAGGTTAAGCTGCCCTGTAGCCATAAAAGAGTAGGCGATCCCCAACAACAGGAACATAGCTCCTACCGTTCCGAATATGAGATACTTGAAGCTTGCCTCAACCGCCTGCCACGATCTAGGAGGGTATGAGACCATGAGGTAGGCAGCAACAGAGAAGATCTCGAAAAAAACGAACATATTGAACAGATCGCCCGTTAGTATTATGCCGTTTACGGCCCCCCAACTCAGAAAAAAAAGGACGTAAAATCTCCATGGAGAGTAGCCAAACGACTCCATCGAACAGGCCAAAGAAATAGGAAATCCTATGGCCGCCAGCAAAAGAAAAGCCCCGGAGAGGCGGTCGACCATCAAAGAGATGCCAAGCTCAGGCGACCAACCGCCCATCGTAACTGCTACGCCGTCCCAGCCTGACAGGACAACGACGGCCGAGACAACGGCGCAGAGACCAGCAGATACAACCACGCTCATGCCGGTGTGTCTCTTTTTGAAAATATGGACCAAAGGGACTAAAAACCCCACCGACAGGGGAGCCACCACCGCTAAAACCGGGCTCATCCTCTAAGCCCTCTGATCTTGTCCACGTCCACTGTGCCGTAGTGTCTGTGGATCTTTATTATGTAAGCCAGAGCCAGGGCTACGTCGCTGGCCCCTATGACTATCGCCGTCAAGGTGAAAGAATGTGGAAGGGGGTTTACCGATCCACCGACCATGGGCAGAAGAGGAGGGCCAGCCTCAGGTATAAAACCAGATGTGACCATGAACAGGAGAACCCCTCCCTCCATGAGGGAAAGGCCTATGACGGTCTTGAACAGGTTTCTCTTTGTTATTAAGGTGTAGAGCCCTATACAGAAGATGGCTATAGCACAACCGTAGCTCACGTGAATCATCGGCCTATACCTCCGGTGGAGGACCCTCGGCTGGGTCCTCAAGGATCTTTATCATGCTGTAAAACAAAGTCGAAAGCCCTGCACCGACCTTCATCCCTACAGCGATATTCAGCAGAGGGATTGCCCCCCCGCTTAAGAGGGATCCGATAGGCCCAGAGGAAAATCCAGCATCCAGGTTGGCCAGAAAGCCAGCTCCCTCTGCGAGCCCCCACAGGCCCACCGCCGCGAACAGCAGGGCTCCGGAGGACTCTATAACCTCCTTCACCTTGGGGCTTATCCTGGATGCCTCGAACTTAGATCCGTATATAACGCAAAAAAGCACCGTCACAGTGGCGAACACCGCCCCGCCCTGGAATCCACCTCCTGGGGTGATATGGCCCATGATGACTATGGACGACGCGTACACCAGGATGAAGGGGACCATCATGCCCATTCCACGCTTCACTATTGGGGAAAGCCCCCAGCCGGATCTCCTCAGCCTCCTTTTGGCAAACAACATGGCGACGCCACAGACGGTGGTGTATATCACCGTGGCCTCCCCGAAGGTATCGAAACCACGGTAGTCGAACAGTATCGCTGCCACTATGTTCGAGGCACCGGTGTCGGAGGCTGTGTTTGCGACGTAGTAGGCGGCTGGACCGAACAGAGAAGGATCAGCTGGGACGATCAGCCCTCTCCACATCCACCAGCCGAGGCTGAGGCAAAGGGCAGCCCCTATCCATCGATGAAAGACCTGAGCCCTCATACTTGGTCCTCCCTGTCCGGGTCATCGCCACCCTTACCGGTCTGACTGTATGCCACCAAAAACAGGGATGTCACCAACCCCGAGTTTATGATGGCCTGTGTGAGGGCCACATCCGGTGCCTGGAGGATCGCGAAGAGTATGGCCAGCAACACCCCAAATACGGACAGAGCGATAACCGCGCTCAACATCTCCTCAGCCTCGGAGGCGACCAAGGCAGTCACGACCAAAAACAGGGACAAAAACACGAAAAGCCCGATGCTCATATCCTCTCCTCCTTTATCGACTCTCCATAACCGTCGAGATCCTCTCCCAACGGGATTATCCCGTGGCGGTAGCAGGCTCTGGCTATGGCATGAGAGGCGAGGGGGTTGGTGGCAAGAAAGAAAAACACGATCAACATGGCCTTTGCCGCACCCTGCCACGACCCTATTCTCATCGCTACGCCGATGAGGACGAGGACAGCCCCACCGGACAACGCCTTAGTTCCAGCGTGAAGCCTGGTGTAGACGTCGGGAAAACGGATCAGCCCTATTACCGAGGCCAGGGAGAAGAACACCCCAAAGACTATACAGAGCCCCGATATAACGCTCATGATGGTGCTCATAGGTGAAGCTCCCCGTGCTCAAAGTACTTAGCCATTATCAACACGTCGGCGAATGAAAGCACAGCAAAGGCGAGGGCGACATCGAGAAAGACCGTATCGTCGAACAGCAAAGACAGAAGGGCCAGAAAAGTCGTGAGGATGGTCGATAAGGTATCAGCCGCCACAATCCTGTCGGGCACTGTCGGGCCGACTACAACCCTCCAAAACCCGAGAAGGGCTGAGATAGCCAATCCCCAAAGGGCCAGGTAGATCATGATGTAATGGCCCCTATACGGGACTCAAGCTGGTATATCTGGTCTTTGACGGCCTTGGTTCCACCGCTACCCAGAGTTAGCACGTGTATAAACAGCCGATGGTGGGCCATATCGGCGTCCATTGTCAAAGTACCAGGGGTCAGGGTTATCTGGTTTGCGAGAAAGACCAGGGACGTCTTGCTGGTAAGGCCACTTTGGATCTGGACTATAGAGGGAGATAACGAGAGGTCAGACCTGAGGGCAAGGAGAGAGACCTCCCAGGTCGACCGGATAAGGTCAAAAAAGAAACATGGTATAAAGCACAGCAGGAAAATAAAATTTAACCCTCTCCCATCGTCTCCAAGAGGAAGGTCGTGAAAACCGGAGAAGAACGTTCCCCAAACAATATGAGCGACCGATATCGATACGACAGATCCGACAAGGATAAAAGCAGGATCAAGCCTTCCTGTGAGAGCGACCCACAGGGACAACAAAGAGGAGAACAGGACTATCTTTTTAGCCCGATTTGACATTGAGACACCATCCTTTCCCTAAAAAAAGTCTATCAAATAAGAGGGCTGGGGGCAAAGGTGGATAACGTGAAATCTAACGGTATATGCGAATAATGTCCATGGCCTTATCAAGGGAGAGCTTGTCCTCAGAGAGAACATAACGTACCAACCGGTCAAGACAGGATCTAACATCAGGACCAGGTCCGATCTCCGCCGCGACATCACCACCGGTCAGAGGTATCCCCGTTCTTTCAGCGTTCCTCAATCGAAAAAGAGCCAGATCTATCTGTCTCAAATTATCCCTAAAAATGTCGTTATCGGCACAGCCCAACTTCACCAAGTCCTGCAGATCGCGCCTCCAGGAGGTTCCGAAGCTAAGGATCAAGTCGCATATACCGTCCATCATTAACGGCAAGGAGAGATGAGACAGTACCGAGCCCAGAAGCAACGACTCTTTTTTTACCTTCGATGGGATCCCCCAAGAGCTTAGGAGGTCGTCCCAACCATGACAAGATTGGTCAGACGACAACAGAGCGAGGGACAGAGTGGGTCTCAAAGGACCTTTTGGAAAATTCGTACCCACGCTCGCATTGAAACCGGGCAGCACTATATCTATCAAACCAGCATCGCAAAGAAGACCACAAAAAGCCTTAGGGAACACCAAACCCTTTAGCATCTCCCTGCCTATCCGTTGAAGATGTATGGAGTTTAGGTATTTACGGTTTTCACGAACAAACGCCTTCAGTCTCTCCAGTTCATCCCTTGCCGGAATCAGATCTAAAGTCGCAGAAAAACGGCAGAACCTGACGGCCCGAATTGGATCCTCCGCCAGCCGGTCCTCCAACTCCGGCACAAACCGAAGCCTCCTATCGAGGAGGTCCTTCTCACCACAAAATGGGTCGACGATACTCCAGCCACTATCAAGGGCCATCGCGTTTACCGTGAAGTCACGGCGAGCGAGATCGGTTACGATAGAACCTCCGACCATGGAGGCTACCTCTAAGACCCTTCCAGAGAGGGAAAACACGCATACCTGCTTGCCTTTCGCCCCTACTATGGAGCCTCCGGTCAGGTCTTTTATCCTCTCTATATCCAGATCTATCACCAAATCCCAATCGTTAGGAACCCATCCAAGAAGAAGATCCCTCACCGCCCCTCCTACAACCCAAACCGGTATACCAGGTGGGAAAATGGCAAACGGGTCAAACGCACGGCATATCACATTTGATAATTTATTTTCTATCATTACTACAAACCATCCTTTAATGTGTAATCGTACAAAAAACGGCCCAACCTCTCCGGTCGAGCCGTATCTCTCAAAGGGGACTACTACCGCCTTAGCGGCCTGGTCCCCTCGGGCGTCTTGATCAGTATCGCCCAGGGCATCTCGGTATCTCTGGCCCGAAGAAACGTCCCTTCCGGCATAAGCCAATAATTCATGCCGCTTACAGAAACGAGTTTAGCTTCCATCACTAGATCCCTCCCTTTCTCTTAAATTTATTCGCTCTCTGAGATAACGGTCCGTCGAGGGGGTAGGAGACGAACTCACGAGAGGAGGAAACGACAAAAGATCACTCCCGAGATAGATGAATCAGGAGTGATCGACATGATCTGGCTCCCCGGGCAGGACTTGAACCTGCGACCTAGTGATTAACAGTCACCCGCTCTGCCAACTGAGCTACCGAGGAATAAGGTACGTCTGTGTTTCCCGAACAGAGGAATATTATCATATTTGACAAAGGATGTCCATAACCCCTCATATAGACTAAAAAATCAATCTAAGACGACCACTCCTACGTTTTTCTCTCCACTGGTGTAGACCGAGAAGCATCCCCTGTATATACGGATCGCCCTGTGTGGGCCCGGCTCATAGGGCGTGTTGTCGAACCAGCTTTGTTTGAATAGGTTGTTCTGATACCCCTCGAAAACCGGCATATACAGGACACCGTCCACCTCAAGATCGGAAAAGAAGTGGGTTCCATAGGAAAGCTCAGGCATATAGCCCATCTTTGGTATGCCGACCTCGACCATGCAACAACAGTTGGAGAGCTCGTTATACTGGACCGGGACCCCCAACAGAGGGTTGCTTGAGCCTATCCTACCGGGGGCCACGAATATAAATCTCTCTCCCTTGAGCCTGTCGTTGACCGTACCGACGGCTCTGGCGATGTCGTGAAAGTCGTTGGAGGATCCGTAGACTGTGTGGTCGACGTAGACAAGGTTGGGGATATGCCGGAAGGACCCGTTAGTAACCATCCTGTCGGCCCTGAGTATGACCTTATCCTGGTCTATGGCCTCCAGTGCAGATGACGAGATACCGCTTCCTGCCCAAAGAGGCCTGGCCTGTATGAGCTCCAGGTGGGACTCCTTGGGCTCGTATGAGAACTCTATATCCGCTGGGACACCCATAGCGTCCTCCAATACGGACAGAGTCCTCTTCATCCTATCGAAAAATCGCCTATGCCTCTTGGGGAAGTCCTCGAAGGTGAAGCATATCCTGCTCACGGACCTGTCGCCGGATGGG
>CAYNAN010000006.1:0-57421 GCA_964395085.1 uncultured Synergistaceae bacterium | reverse complement strand
ATCATCTGCTTGCTGCAGCTGTATATCCAGCGGGTGTTCTTTATGGGGCCCTGTATGAGCAGGCTCTCGTCCTCCAGCAGTGTGTCGCCGGAGCTCATGCCGTATACCTCCGAGGTGGAGGGGAATATTATCCTCTTTGAGTGTTTTGCGCACATCCTGACGATCTTCAGGTTCTGCTCGAAGTCCAACTCAAACGTCATGAGAGGATTGGTTATGTAGTAGGCCGGTTTTGCTATGCCTGCCAAGGGAAGAACCACGTCGCACTGGCTTATCTGCTCCTCAATCCAGTCGTCCTGGTCGTACAGGTCTCCCAGTTTCACCGAGACACGGTCTCCCAGTCCCTGTAGATTGTCTCCCCTTAGGTCGAAGGCGGTAACAGTCCATTCGGTCTTCTCAAGTATCCTCTCTATAAGGTGGGAACCTATAAAACCGTTCGCTCCAAGTATAAATATTTTCATCTATATGCCTCCACTTTTAACTATATATTCGTCGGGCAGGCTGGTTTGGGCTCAGCGGTAAAGGTGGCCCCCAGCCTCAAATAGGATTTTGCGAAGGATGGTCCGTCCAACTCCGGCTCTCCCTCGAACTGTACCTTCTGTATCTCCAGGTTACCCTTCCCAGTGGACACGACCATCGGGTTAAGGCAGAGGACCGATCCGGGCTTGCCCAAAGACGTCCCTTCCATGGGGGTTCCCCACCAGAAAAGGACTTTTTTGTCACCGAAGAAGCTGAATGCCCCAGGATAAGGGTGGGTAACCGCCCTTATGAGGTCGTATATCCGCTTGCTGCTCTGGTCCCACCTGATCAGGCCGTCCTCGGGCTTTCTGCCCCCGAACAAAGTCGCCAGTGTGTCGTCCTGGGGCACTCCCTTTGCGTCGCCCGACTCTATGGATTCCAGGCTCCTGCCCAATATCTCCGTGGCGGCGTCGGCGACCTTCATAAAGACGTCCTTGGCTGTGTCTTCTTGCCCTATGGACACCACCTCCTGATCTACTATGTTTCCCCTGTCCGCCTTCTCGGTCATCCTGTGGAGGGTCGCCCCTGTCTCGGTCTCGCCGTTGAGGACCGCCCAGTTGATACAGGCTCTACCCCTGTAGCGAGGAAGTAGGGATCCGTGCATGTTGAAGGCCCCAAACTTTGCGAGCTTGAGCACCTTCTCCGGTATGAGATCCCTGTAGTAGAACGAAAAGATAACCTTAGGTTTTAACGCCTTTATTGCCTTGAAGGTGTCTTTGTCCGACAGGTCCAGGTCCAGCCATGGCTCGATCCCTCTGGAGCGGGCTAGGTCCGCCACGGATCTGAACCAGATCTCCTCTGAGGGGTTGTCGTTGTAGGTTATGACCGCCGTCACGTTGACCCCTCGGTCCAGAAGGGTCTCAAGACACCGGTATCCAACCTCGCTGTAGGCGAAGACCACGGTTGAGGGCCTAGTCATCGCCCTGTTCCTCCTGATAGACGTGGCGTATGACGTACCGAGGCCGTTTTCTTACCTCCTGGTATACCCTGCCCACGTACTCTCCCCCTATACCGATCGACATCATGGTTATCCCCATAAGGAAGAAGTTTATGGCGAAAAGGGTGAACACTCCCTCCGCCTCGGGCCCCAGGAATATCCGTCTCAGCACCAGCATCACGGTGAAGATAAGGCTCAGCAGGGCCACAGCTATGCCTGTCATGGTCACTGCCTGAAGCGGGACCATGGAGAAACCGGTCATCAGGTCGAAGTTGAGCCTGATCAGCCTGAACAGGCCGTACTTGGACTCGCCCTTCTTCCTCTCTGAGTGTTTTACCGATACCTCCACCGGGCTTAGCGCGAATTTCTGTGCCAGTGCCGGAATGAACGTGGTGGTCTCCTGACACTGGAGTATCAGGTCCACTATACGCCTCCTGTAGCCTCTCAGCATGCAGCCGTAGTCGTTCAGCCTGAGCCCCGTTATCCTGTTGGTGATCTTGTTAACTATTTTTGAGGCTACCTTACGAAACATGGGATCCTGTCGGAAGGTACGGATTGTCCCCACCACGTCGTGCCCCTGCTCCATGGCCCTTATGAGCTTTGGGATCTCCTCTGGGGGATTTTGTAGGTCGGCGTCCATGGTTATAATCATCTCTCCCCGGGCCAGTGAGAACCCGGCCATTATGGCCATGTGCTGGCCGAAGTTGCCGTTCATTGAGGCCACCCTGATGGATCTATCCCTCTCCCGAATTTCCAGGCATATGGCCAAGGAGCGGTCTTTGCTGCCGTCGTCAACCACTATGAGCTCGTAGGGCTTGCCCAGTCCCTTCAGAACCTTGAGGGTACGTTTGAACAGCTCCGGCAGCGATTCTTCCTCGTTGTAAACCGGGATTACCAGCGATAACTCCGGTCTCATAGATGGCTCTCCATCACAACTCGGACCCCATCTATAACGTCCTCCACGTCAGAGTCGGTCATAGCCGGGAAAAGGGGCAGGGAGACTATCCTGTCCGAGACCATCTCGGCGTTGGGGAAGTCCCCCCTCCTCCAGCCGTAGGTCTTCTGATAGTAGGAAAACAGGTGGAGCGCCTGATAGTGAAGCGCCGTCCCAAGGTTAAGCTCCCTCATGGCCCCCATGAACCCGTCTCTGTCTATGTCCAGTTTATCCACGTCCACCAGAGGGGTGAAGATGTGCCAGCTGTGGACGTGGTCGTAGGACGGCGTTCCAGGTAGGGTAAGTCCGGGTTGGTCTTTAAAGGCCTCGCGATATCGGTCCACTATGGCCTTCCTTCTGGAGTTAAATGACGGGAGCCTTTTCAGCTGTCCTCTGCCGATGGCTGCCTGAATGTCCATCATGTTGGCCTTGAAGCCAGGGAACAGGACGTCGTAGTGGGGGTTGCCCTTGGCGGCGTACCTGTTCCATGCCCCCTTGCTCATGCCGTGCTGCCTGAGGACGGAGATCCTCTCCGCCACGTCCTCGTCGGAGGTGCAGACCATGCCGCCCTCTCCTGTGGTTATGTTTTTTGTTGGGTGGAAGCTGAACACCGAACAGCGTCTTGGGCCTCTGTCGGCCCCTATAGCCCTGTCTTTATAGCTGGCCCCAAGGGCGTGGGCGGCGTCCTCCACTATGGCCAGACCGTGTTTTTCCGCCAGTGCCTCTATTGGATCCATGTCGCAGGGTAGCCCAGCGAAGTGTACCGGCACCAGGGCTTTGGTCCTATCGGTGATGGCTTTCTCAAGCTGTTCTACATCCATGTTCAGGGTTTTAGGGTCTATGTCCACCAGAATAGGCCTGGCTCCCGTCCATATGGCGGCGTTCACCGTGGCCACGAAGGTCATAGGGGTCGTTATGACCTCATCGCCCGGACCTATGCCCAGGGCCAGAAAGGCCAGATGAAGGCCCGCTGTAGCAGAGTTAACCGATACTGAGTAGGTAGCGCCCACCGTCTTTGAAAAGTCCTCCTCGAAGGCCTGGGTCTTGGGCCCGGTGGTCAGCCATCCTGACCTTATTGACTGACAGAGGTCCTCTATTGTTTCCTCGTCCACGTCGGGACGGGCGAAGGGCAAAAAGCTGTCTCTCATCGTTACTCCTCCTCGATAGGTCTGTTGGTCACGACCATGTCCTTTTTCGTCCAGTTAGTGCCCAAAATACAAGCTCCGTCCAGCTTTTCCTGGACCTGGGGCCATACCCTGGCTGGGATCACGACGAAAATCCGTCTGTCCCCTTTCCACAGTGTCAGGAACTCCTGACCATCTATAAACCACGATGGGTCCGTCTCCCTCTTCGCGCCGAACTCCAGCTCCCCCAGGTAGTTCACCAGCACGTTACGTCTCTCAAGGTAAAAAGGTATTCCCTGGTTGTACTCCCCGTATTGCACCACCAGATCGTCCTGGGACAGATGGGGCTTTATTATATCGCTTAGCTGTCTGGAGGAGTTTATCCTGTCGTAGAGGGAAAAACCCGTCTTGAACGAGAAGGTAAAAATTATACCTGTTACCGCGAGCCAGATCAGGACCTTACCCAGAGATCCTTTTCTGTAAGCCCACCATGCCATGACGGTCCCGACCAGGAGTATCATGCCCTTATGTACCAGCTGGGGTATCAGAAGCTCCGAAGGCAGCCTGTCCTGAACGTAGGGGTAGACCGCGAAGGCCACCCCAAACAGCACCGTCAGGATCGACGAGAGGGACAGCCCGACGAGCATGGACCTCCGGTCACCTCCATCCCACATGCCGACCACAGTCCGTCCAACCAGTATGGCCAAAGGAGGCAGGACAGGGACTATATAGGGTATGAGCTTTGAGCTGGACAGGGAGAAAAAGGCGAATATCACGGCGAACCACAGGGCCAGGTAAACCCCAGCCCAGGAGGACTCGTTCCATGAGTCTCTGCCTTTCACTGCCTGAACGAGGGCCTGAGGGATGAAACCGGTCCACGGAATGGTCCCTACCAGTAGTATGGGTAAAAAGAACCAGGCTGGCTCGTATCGGTTATGGACCTTGGTAGCGTATCGGATAAAGTGCTCGTGTATGAAGAAAAAGTGAAAAAAATCGGGGTTGGCCCGACAGACCGCCCAGAACCATGGAACAGTGAGGGCGAAGAACAGAGCTATACCCGGCAGGTACAGGGTATCCTTGATTATGGACCACCTTCTGGTCGCTATCATGTACCAGAACACGACCGCTCCGGGGAGGACTACGCCGATAAGCCCCTTGGTGAGCACCGCCAGCGCCATTGCTGTGTAGAACAGGAGCAGCCATCTTCGATCACTGAGTCGGGCCATCAGGAAGGATACCATGGCAATCGTTATAAACGCGCTGACCGGCATGTCGGTAAGGTTTATCTGGGCAATGGCGAAGTAGAGCAGCGACGACGCCAGGATGACCCCCGCCGCAAAGCCCGCCCTCTTACCGTAGAGGTAGGCCCCCAGCCAGTAGGTGAACAAAACGCCCACCACAGCCAGAGCTGCGGGCCAAAAACGGGAGGCTAGCTCCGTCTTGCCCATAACCGTGAAAGCTGAGGCGGTCAGCCAGTAGTGTAGCACCGGTTTCTCGAAGTAGAGGACCCCGTTAAGCCTGGGGGTTACGTAGTCGCCTGTCTCCATCATCTCCCTTGGTATCTCGCTGTAACGTCCCTCGTCGGGCTCCAGAAGGCCGTGTCCTCCCAACATCCAGAAGAACATCAAAGAGGACAGCGCCGTAAGGAGCAAGAGGTTGTTTCTGTGGGATTTAAACACGAAAGTATTACCTCCAAAATTATTTCCAGAAATGGAGATCGACCTTGGTATAATGGACCATAGGGCTCGATCTGGGAAAGATCATATACGGTATGAGGTAGATTTGCAATTTGCTTCGGAGAGGGTGATTCTCTTGGATATGATGGGGTTAGGGATGATAATCGGATCGGCCCTTACCAACGCCGCGGCCAGCTCGATGATGAAGGCCGGCTTCGGCCACAGGGGCGATCTGATGGACCGAGGGGCGACGATGGCCGTGTGGCAGATACTGACCAACCCCTGGGCTATCGGTGGGGTAGCCCTTTTCGGCATCTCCTTCGTGTTCATGAGCGCGGCCCTTTCTCGGGTTGACCTGTCTGTGGCCTATCCGCTCATGTCCGGCGTGGTATATCTGGTTGTCCTCTCCGTGTCGGTGCTGGTGTTCGGAGAGACGTTAGGCTTGTTAAAGCTCGTCGGAGTAGGGGCGATCCTCTCTGGGGTAATCATACTTTCATTAGGAGGCTAGCCATGAACTGGAATGAACTTGAATTAGCGGTGAGAGGATGCGTAAAATGCCCCCTTCACCTGAGCAGACACAACGTGGTCTTCGGCGAGGGGCCCAGGGACAGCTCTATCCTCTTCGTGGGAGAGGGACCTGGCGCAGAGGAGGACGACTCCGGTCGTCCCTTCGTGGGCAGGTCGGGCCGTCTGCTGTCCCAGCTCATGGAGGAGGCCGATATCCCCAGAGAGTCGGTGTTTATATCCAACGTTGTGAGGTGTCGTCCTCCCGAGAACAGGGCGCCGAAAAAAGAGGAGATATCCGCCTGTCTTGGGTGGCTCCAGGAGTTGGTGAGGTTTCTGAGGCCGGAGATCGTGGTGACGGTCGGTAACGTGCCCTCCAGGCTTTTCCTGGACACGAAGGAAGGCATCTCGTCGCTGAGGGGAAGATTTCATAACTCGGTTTTCGCTGGGGTGGACGTTGTCGTGAGGCCCATCTTCCATCCGTCATACTTGCTCAGGAACCGATCCAGGGAGGCTGGCAAGCCGCTTGACCTGACCCTGGAGGACCTGAGGTCGTTAAGTTCCCGGACTTTCCGGGACATCCCCTAGAAGGAGGTTTTTATAGTGGATAACAACGTGGTTAACGCTATTTTAGGTCGAAGGAGCATCAGAAGGTACAAGGATCGCCCTGTGGAGAAGGAGAAGATAGACGCGCTGATCCGCTGCGCTTCCGCCGCTCCCAGCGCTGGAAACGGCCGCCCGGTTCACTTTGTCGTCATAAGAGACAGGGTCGTGTTGGACGGCATTTCCAAGGTTCATCCCTACGGGACCATGTTGGCCCAAGCTCCTCTGGCTGTGATCATCTGCGCCGACAAGGATAAAAATCCCCTGTCACAGTCCTATTGGGAGCAGGACTGCGCCGCCGCTATGGAAAACCTCCTGATAGCGGCCCACGCTATGGACCTGGGAGCGGTTTGGCTGGGGGTCTGCCACTTACCCGACGAGGGAGCCGAGATAAGGTCAATGATTCACGTGCCACCCCATATACCCATAATAGGGATAGCCTCCATCGGATATCCCGACGAGGAGAAGAGGCCTCATTCAGGGGATCCCGGCGAGAGGCTACACCTAGAGAGGTGGTAGGGGATGAGGCTCGATCAGCTGGCTGAGTGCATAGACGCCGAGATCATTCACGGTCAGGACATGCTTCCCTCAATAGAGATAGACCAGGTTTATGGGGCCGATCTCATGAGCGACGTGTTGGCCTTTGCAACTCCAGGCTCTTTGCTTCTCACAGGGCTGACCAACATCCAGATAGTTCGGACGGCCCAGATGATGGATCTACCTGCGGTTATCTTCGTCAGGGGTAAGTACCCTCAGAAGGAGGCGGTCGAACTGGCTGTGAGCCTGGATATGCCGGTTTTGGTCTCCCATAAAAGCATGTTCGAGACCTGTGGGATACTCTTTAGGGAAGGACTGCAACCATGCTCGATAGAGAAGCGCCAGGCTCCTTAAACGACGCCTACATCGAGGAGTACGTCGTAAAGGGAGACAGCTTTCTGGAGGTAGGAGAGGCCTCCACCAAGTTGAAAGGGAGCCTAAAGATGCTGGGGCTGCCGTCTAACGTCACCAGGAGGGCCTCTGTGGTGGTGTACGAGGCGGAGATGAACGTCATGATTCACGCGGGGGGAGGGGTCATCCGGGCCTATATCTACCCCGATTACCTGATAATAGAGGCCGCGGATGAGGGCCCAGGGATACCGGACGTGGACCTGGCCATGCAGGAGGGCTATTCCACCGCCTCGGACAGGATTAGGGAGCTTGGGTTCGGGGCCGGCATGGGGTTGCCTAACATCAAGAGAAACTCCGACGAGCTGTCCATAGACACCGAGATCGGGAGGGGAACCACGTTAAGGGCCACCTTGCGTTTTGAGAGGGGGTAACTGTGTGACCACGGGAATAAAGGTCCAGCTTTCCAACTGTCGCGGATGTTCCAGATGTATCAGGGCCTGTCCCACCGAGGCCATGAGGGTTTTCGACAAAAAGGTCAAGATCATAGAGGGGCTTTGCGTCGACTGTGGCGAGTGTCTCAGAAAGTGCGAGGATCGGGCCATAATCCTGAACGAGGATAACTGGAGGCTTCTTGCCAGCCAGGACAGGACCGTGGTCGTGGCCGATCCTGCCTTCTACGCTCAAACCAGGGGCTACAGCTGCCCCGAGGAGCTCAGAAAGAGGCTGGAGGAGGCCGGATTGGAGGACATCACCCACTGGACCTCCCTGGCCTTTGACGTTACTGCCTACGCCATCGCGAGGGAGGTGGACAGACGTGGACCGGAGAGCCTTCCCCTAATATCGACCTACTGTCCCGCCGTTATAAGGCTGATCCAGATAAACTACCCTGAGCTTGTAGGGCGGTTTGTACCGATAGAGTCCCCCCTTGAAACCGCCGTATCGCTCTGGCGGGACGACACGGGAAGGACCGACGACGTGACGCTGATAGCGCCCTGTCCGGCAAAGATAGCCCTGGTGCGCTGTCCCGAGGGCAGAGGAGAGAGTTCAATACGCTACGCTGTGTCGGTGCAGAAGGTCGTCAGGGATCTCCTGGCTGGAGGTGTTGACGTGGACAGGCCCGTTGCCCCCTGTAGCAAGGACCTCAGGTATCTCCAGTGGTCCCTAAGGGGGGGAGAGGCAAAACACGTGGCCTCCTTCTGTGAGCGTCCAATAAAGACCATCTCCGTTGCGGGGCTTAGAAACACCGTCGATCTGCTCAGAGAGCTGGAGCTGGGAAGGCTTGAGGGGGTCGACTACATAGAGTGTCGGGCCTGCGACCTCGGCTGTATAGGGGGAGTGGGCAACCTGGAGTCGAGGTTTCTGACCCATCTCAGGCTGGATCACTCTGATGTCCGGTGGGAGATGGACAAAGAGACCGAGGATGAGGTGAAAAGGCGATACGATCAGGGGATCTTCAGATTGCCTATACCCATAAAGGCGAGGCAGAGGATCCCTCTGGACAAGGATCTCAAACAGGCCATGGTGCGCCTCAGAGAGATGAACCAGATATACGCCGACCTGCCTCACCTGGACTGCGGTTCCTGTGGTCGCCCATCCTGCAAGGCCTTGGCGGAGGACGTCGTAAGGGGGAACGGCGATCCTTCAGACTGCATATTCAAGCTCAGGGAAAGGATATACGAGCTTGCCCAGGAGATGGCGGAACTGTCGTCTCGCTCGCCTCACGTTCTAAAATAGAAGGGGGATTTTTTCAGTGAAGATATCCGAACTTGTGGAGTCCTTAGGCCTTGAGGTCAAAGCCTCAGGTGATTTAGACGAAGAGATATCCGGCGTTGTCGTCGGAGACCTGCTCAGCTTTATCATGGCCAAGGGACAGCCGGGATGGGCCTGGATTACCATCCAGTCCCACGTGAACGTGGCAGCGGTGGCGGTGCTTCGGGACATGCCCCTTATAGTGGTGGCGTCCGGTCGGCCGGTGGACGACGACCTGGTGAGCCGCTGTTCCCAGGAGGGGGTTACCCTGGCCTACTCGCCTATGTCGGCCTACGTCCTGTCCGGCAAGATGTACGCCCTAGGGCTGACAGAGGCCTCGTGAGCCTTCGGCCCGTGAGGGTGGACCTTCACCTTCACACTGTCCTATCCCCCTGTGGGGATCTGGAGATGGGGGCCCCGGAGGTGGTTTCAAAGGTACTTCAGGAGGGGATAGAGGTCCTTGCCGTGACCGACCACAACAGCTGTCTTAACTATCCGGCCCTGAGTGGGGCAGCGGAGGGGACGGGGCTGACCGTCATCCCCGGTATGGAGGTCCAGACCGTCGAGGACGTCCACGTCGTGACGCTGTTTCCCGATTACGAAAGAGCCATGGAGTGTCAGGACTGGGTGTGGGAGACCCTGCCTGACGTGCCTAACAGGGAGGATCTTTTCGGGTATCAGGTGGTTATAGACAAGGAGAACGGTGTCCTGGACATGGTTCCGAGGCTGTTGGTCCAGGGGACAGAGCGGACCGTGGATCAGCTGATAGACAAGGTCCATCGGCTGGAAGGTCTGGCTATACTTGCCCACGTGGATCGGCCTTCATTCTCATATCTGGCGGTTCTGGGCTTTATCCCCGACGATCTCGAAGCTGACGCGGTCGAGATATCCGCCAGGGCGACGGAGGAGCAGGCGATGGCCATAATGGGGAAGTATCCGTCAAGGACCTTCCTAAAGTCGTCCGACTCCCATAGGCTGTCGGAGATGGACGCGGCCCGGTGTTCCGTCATGATGCTGGAGGAGCCGTCCTTCGAAGAGGTTAAAATGGCCTTGCTCCGCATCGGAGGAAGGAACGTAATGGCAGAGTGGAGATGAATCTATGCTTGAGGATCTTTCACATCACATATTGGACATAGGCGAGAACAGCATGAGAGGGGGGGCCTCTTCTGTCACTATATCGGTCGAGGAGCTGATCAGGGACGGTTGGCTTCGTTTTTCCGTGGTTGACGACGGCAGAGGCATGGACGAGGAGACCTGTCGGAAGGTGGTGGATCCTTTCTACACCACCAGGACCACCAGAAAGGTGGGACTTGGGATCCCCTTCCTTCGCCAGTCGGCGGAGCTCTGCGAGGGGGAGTTTAATTTGGAGTCCACGTTGGGCGAGGGTACCTCGGTACTGGCGACGTTTCGCTACGACTCCATAGACAGGCCACCTCTTGGGGACATCCCCTCCTCGATTATGACGCTGTTGGTGGAGGCCCCTAGGATAAGGTGGATATACCGTCACGTGGTGGATGACCGATCCTTCGAGATGGACAGCGTCCAACTTTGGGAGATACTGGGAGAGCCCGAGGCCCTGGCTGATCCGTCGATAGCCCTTTGGCTCAAGGATTATCTCGGAGAAAACATAGCTGCCATAAAGGATTGTCCTCCGTCCATCGTCAATCAATGACCGATCGGGCATTTTTTTTGCTATACTGTTCGGACTTTACTTTTTTTTGAGGAGGACGTTTCCCTATGAAAACACCTGTAGAGATCGCCCAGTCCGTCTGCGTATCGGCCCACAAGAAGGCTAATTGGTCAGTTTCTCAGATGCTGGTATTGGGTATCCTGGCCGGGGCCTACGTGGCCTTTGGAGGCTGGGGCATGACAGTGACCACCTTCGACGTTCAGTCCGTTGGAGTCGCTAAGTTTATCGCCGGGACGGTTTTCTCCATCGGACTGATCCTGGTGGTGCTGGCCGGGGGGGAGCTATTCACGGGCAACTGCGTCATGCCTCTGGCCGTGATGTCTGGCTCCCTCTCCATGAGGGCCGTGGTCCGAAACTGGATATGGGTCTATATCGCCAATATGATAGGGGCCGCGATCGTTGCTATCCTGATATACAACACCGGGCTGTGGCGTGGAGATATAGGGGCTAAAGCCCTGTCGATAGCGGCAGGGAAGATGGGTTTGTCCTGGTGGGAGGCCTTTTTCAGGGGTATCCTCTGTAACTGGATAGTTGTCCTAGGTGTGTGGCTAGCCATGAGCGCAGACCAGGTCATAGGCAAGATCTGGGCAATCTACTTCCCCATAATGGTGTTCGTCGCATCGGGCTTCGAGCACTCAGTTGCCAATATGTACTTTATGGCTCTTGGCATCCTGATAAAGGGTGATCCCACCGTGTTGGCATCCTCTTTGGCCCCCTCCAATATAGGCTCCGTGACCGTTTGGGGTTATATAAACAACCTGATTCCGGTTACGGCGGGCAATATCGTGGGAGGGGTGCTTTTTGTCGCGACGCTATATTTCATCGCGTTCAAGGAACACCTGGTAAAAAAGTAACTTTAAGGTTTTTTAGCGTTCTACGGCGGTGATGGGGGTACCCATCACCGCCGTAGAACTTTTAAAAGGCGGCCTTCAATCGTAGGAAATAGGGGCTTCTCGCTAAGTCGTGTTAAAATAGGTCGGTGAACATAGGGGGACGACTCGTCCTCACGGAGGTCTTTATATGGAAAATCAAAATCTGTTTGGAAAGATAATCTCCCATCCTCTGGTGGATGAGATAAAGCACAGCTACCTAAACTACGCTATGAGCGTCATAGTCGGCAGGGCCCTTCCAGACGCCAGGGATGGCCTCAAGCCGGTACAGCGTCGGATCCTCTTCGCCATGCAGGAGCTGGGGCTCAGGCACAACCAATCGTACAAGAAGTCGGCCAGAGTCGTCGGTGAGACGATGGGCAAGTATCACCCCCACGGGGACTCTGCTATATACGATACGATGGTCAGGATGGCCCAGGATTTCAGTATGAGATATACCCTGGTGGACGGTCAGGGAAACTTCGGCTCTATCGACGGAGACAGCGCCGCCGCAATGAGGTATACCGAGACAAGGCTTCAGGAGCTTGGGGAGCTGATGTTGCAGGATATAGACGAGGACACGGTCGAATGGGGACCGAACTTCGATGAGTCTCTTCAGGAGCCTCTTACCCTTCCAGCTCAGGTACCTAATCTGCTCGTCAACGGGAGCACCGGCATAGCGGTCGGGATGGCCACGAACATGCCCCCTCACAACCTGAGGGAGGTTGTGGACGCCCTTTGCTACATGATAGAGGCAGGCGATGGAGTGGAGTTCGGCGAGCTCATGGCACGTCTTCCTGGGCCGGATTTCCCCACCGGAGGGGTCATACTCGGCAGGGAAGGGATAATAGACGCCTACAGGACTGGAAGAGGAAAGGTCATCGTCCAGGGTAAGACCCACGTGGAGGAGGGCAAGAGGGGAAAAAGCTCGGTTATTATAACCGAGATACCCTATATGGTTAACAAGACAACCCTCATAGAGACCATAGTGTCCTGCGTCCAGAACAAGACCATCGACGGTATAACCGACATCAGGGACGAATCGGACAGACAGGGACTCCGGGTGGTCATGGAGATATCAAGGGACGTGGACCCGGAGCTTGTGATAAGGCAGCTATATCGCAGAACCCAGCTTCAGAGCACCTTTGGCATAATCAACCTGGCTCTGGTGGACGGTCGTCCTCAGGAACTGTCGCTTCAGCAGCTTCTGTCGGTCTTTCTGGGCCATCGCAGGTCGGTGGTCAGGCGGAGGACTTCCTTCCGGCTCAACAAGGCAGAGGCCAGGGCCCACATACTGGATGGACTGGTCAAGGCCCTTGAGGGCATAGACCAGGTTATCTCAATAGTCAGAGGATCCGAGACCGGAGCCATAGCCAAAGAAGCGCTGATCTCTCGTATGGGCTTTTCGGACCTCCAGTCCCAGGCCATACTTGACATGAGGCTCCAGAGGCTGACCGGGTTGGAAAGACATAAACTAGAGGAGGAGTACTCCTCTCTGATGGTGTCCATCGAGGAGTACAGGACTATCCTGGAAAACCCCATAGTCCTGGACGGAGTTATAAGGGACGAGCTTGTAGCCATAAAAGGCGGGTACGGCGACGATAGACGGACCAAAATAGTCGACAGGGTGGGGTCCGAGTGTAGCGACGCTGACCTCATACCCAAGGAGGATATAGTGGTGATGCTCTCCCAGGACGGCTATATCCGAAGGGTCCCCCTTGAGGAGTTCTCCCTGCAGGGAAAGGGAGGAAAGGGTAGAAAGGGTGCTAGGCTCAGGGAGGAGGACGAGGTGGCGTTGGTGGACATCGGAACCACCCACGACGATGTCTACCTCTTCACCAGCAAGGGAAGGGTCTTCGCCATAAAGGGCTACGTTATATCCGAGAGCAAGGCCGGCAAGGGCAAGCTCATAGGCAAGTATATCTCCCTTGAGGAAGGGGAGTCGGTGGTAAACATAAAGGCTCAGCTTGGCAACGACACAAGTTTCCTCTTCTTCGTGACCAGATGCGGTATAGCTAAGAGATTGCCTTCCTCGGAGCTGTCCAACCTCACCAGGGCCGGCAGGCGAGTCGTCACAGTGGAGGATGGGGACGAGATAGCCCAGGTCAGGACCACCTCAGGTGACGACGAGATACTGCTGGTGTCCGCCATGGGCCAGGCTCTCAGGGTTCCCGAGGAGGAGTTCCGTCCCATGGGCAGGGCGGCCCGGGGAGTCAAGGCCATGAAGCTCAAGGGAGGGGACAGGATCATAAGCTGTGAGATCATCTGCCCGGAGATGTGTCCCCTGCTGGTCAGCGAGACAGGCATAGGCAAGAGGACCGATTTCTCCGAGTTCACCCCTCATCACAGAGGCGGCGGCGGGATGAAGGTCATGAACATAAACTCCAGGACCGGCCTACTTGCTGTGGCCAGCTCGGTGTCGGAGGACGATGAGGTCATCGTCATGACCGCGAAGGGTCGAATGGTCAGGGTTGCGGTCAGGGAGATCAGGGTTTTAGGTCGCACCGCGGCCGGATCGATAGTCGTCAGGCTCGACGACGGAGATTCGGTGGTCGGCCTCAGCGTGGTCCAGATAGACAGGGAGGATGATTGCGAATGAGGTTCGCGCCTGACGGTTATGCGTCCATGGGCATAGTTGTTGTTCTCGCTTTGGTTGGTTGGTCTGTGTGGCCTCCCTCCGCCTTTTTGATGGTCCCGGTTGTTGCTCTGGTGGTCTGGTTCTTCAGGGATCCTGACAGGGTTCCTGAGTGTGGTCCGAACGGCTGGGTCTCCCCTGCCGACGGCAAGGTTGTCGAGATAGTCGAGGTGGACCATCCCTACACAGGCCCTGCGACAAAGATCGGGATCTTTATGGATCCGCTGAGTGTCCACGTAAACAGGGTTCCTCGGTCGGGCAAGGTGGAATACCTCAAATACGTGCCAGGGAAAAAATGGATGGCCTTCGCGGAGAAGGCGTCTGAGGAGAACGAGAGGTTCTACCTGGGGCTCATGACCGACTGCGGTCCTACTATGGTGGTCCAGATAGCCGGCTTTCTGGCCAGGCGAATAGTCTGTCGAAGCAAAAAGGGCTGTTCCTATCGGAGGGGCGACCGCTATGGCATGATAAAGTTCGGCTCAAAGGTTGACGTATACCTGCCTAAGGGTGTACATTCAGAAGCACATGTCGGACAGAAGGTATGGGCCGGCAAGTCCTGTATAGGAGAGTGTTGTCGTGAGAAGACGACTTAAGATAAGAGGTCAGGAGATCCACTGGCGAGCCTATATCCCGAACATGATAACCAGTGGCAACCTGCTTTGCGGAATGCTTTCGCTCATACTTACCCTCAAGGGGCAGATATGTCCCGCAGCCTGGCTGATAGCCTTCGCGGTGTTCTTCGATTTCATGGACGGCAAGGTGGCCAGGATGTTGGGGGTCAGTAGCGCTTTCGGGGTGGAGTTCGATAGCCTTGGCGACGTGGTAAGCTTCGGCGTCGCCCCTGCCATACTGGTTTTCTCCGCGTCGTTGTCACAGATCCCCGGTGTTTGGGGGGCCTTGATCGCCGTGTTCTTCGCTCTGTGTGGGGCCCTGAGACTCGCTCGCTTCAACGTGGTCCACATGCCTGGTCCCTTCCAGGGGCTTCCCATCCCCGCGGCGGGGCTGTTCCTGGTATCGTGGATAATGGCCCGTATGAGCCTATCTCCCTACGTGATGGCGGTTTTGGTTATGTTTGCCGGAGGCCTCATGATCTCCACCGTCTCCTACAGCAACCTAAAGGGACTCAAGAGAGGTATGGTCGACAGAAGAAGGATGACTTTTCTCAAGCTGCTGATCCTCGTCGTGGTCTTGACGCTGAGGGAGAAGGCCTTGCTGGTCCTCCTGTCCATCTACATAGCCAGTGGCCTGATAAAGTTCGACTGGGAAAGCTGGCTTTCAACCGAGGAGATCGGTGCTGAGACGGACCGTTAACCAACATTAAGGTATGAGAAGGGAGGAAGCCCTGAGAAGGGGCTTCCTCCCTTTGGCTATTGAACAGGAGGGATTTGTTTGTCGTTGATTGAAGCTATTGGAAGTTACGGCGATAAGGTCGTCAAAATCACCGTCGTGGGGAAGCCCAGGCCTTCTGCGGTCGTATGCCTTTTTCACGGGGTCTACGGTGCCGCGTCCGAGAGGGATGGCGATAAATATTGGGTCCTGGGCGAGAAGCTTTCCTCTTTGGGCCTGTCCGCTTGCCTGGTCGAGACAAGCAGGATGAGGCGGGACAAATGGACCTTCTCCGACCCTCAGACGTGGGTTCAGGCCGCGTTCTCCGGGAAGACGTATCGCCAGGAGCTCTACGACCAGATGTCCGGCCTCTGTGAGGTAAAGAAGGCCTTTTCTGGTATACCTCTGTGTCTTTGGGGATTTTCACTTGGAGGCATAAACTCGCTGATCATAGCGGGTGGGCGGGCCGGTGGTCTGGTATCTGAGGAGGGGTACGAGCCTCCCGAGACCGGGAGTATAGCCGGAGTCGTGGTCTCGGGAAGCGGAGATACGCTCAAATCCGATTCGTCCTTTCACATGTCCCTGCCGATAATAGACTCGATATGCGGCCAAGAAACCCTTCACGGTGCGTGCCGGTCGATCGACAGAGGGTGGGTAAGGTTCTTCTGGGGCGATATGGACGATACGTTCAACAGGGAATCCTCCTATAGGCTTTTTGACCTTGTCTCCACGGAGGATAAGGCCTTTCACGTCGTATCAGGTGCTGACCACTCGTTTCGAAAGAGATGGGGTGTGCCTTCTTTGGAGCCATTGGACTGCATGCTCGACGAGCTAAAAGGTCACATCCAGGGCCAACCGGGAGTCTGATACCAGAAGTCCATTATCTCGGGTCCCAGGATGAGGGAGACCATTACACCGGCGGCGAGAAAAGGGGCCAGGGGAACAGCGTCCTTTCTCTTGGCCTTTTTCATAACCATCATGGCGATGGAGATAACTCCCCCGATCATGAAGCCGGAGTAGGTCCCAAGTATGGCCATCTTCCATCCCAGCAGGGCTCCTGCCCCTGCCATCAAGGTTGCGTCTCCCCAGCCCATTCCCCCCCTGCTGAGCAGTATTATAACGGCGATGGCTCCTCCCCCTGCGATGGATCCCCATAGTCCGTCCAGCAGGGCCGATGTCCCCCCCCAGAGCCTTACCACAAGGCCCAATATGCCTACCGCCCCTGCCAGGTGATCGTAGACGTAGCCTGACTCCAGGTCGGTCAGTGCGTTAAGCATCATTAGCCATCCCCCCAGGGAAGCCGCCACCCCCGCGGTCGATAGTCCCCATCGTGCCATGGCTAGGCCGCCCCATATTGAGAATATAGCCTCCACCAGTGGGTATCTGTAGGGGATAGGTCCATGGCAGTAACGACAGCGTCCCCTAAGACAGATCCACGATAGTATGGGGATCAGGTCAATAGGGGCTAAAATGTGATCACACATGGGACAGCGGGATCTCTCCCTTCCCCACCAGGGTCGTTCCTCGACGGTCCTAATGGCTATAGCGTTGAAGAAGGAGCCAAATATCGCTCCCGTTACCGCCCCGAAGAGGGCCAGGTAAAGGTTATTTTCCACGAGCTCATCCCTTTCCAGGTCGTTTTTGGGGTTAGTTCCTTGTCTTTGCCCCTCTATGTTGTCATAATATCCTCAGAGGGATAGGTTAACAAGCCTTGTTCTTTGTGATCCATCGGTCGTTTTAGGTCGATGGGCTGATGCCTCGGTATGGCCGAGGTAAGAAAGGAGGTCTTTGACGATGAAAAAGATACTTGTAGCCGTGGATTTGAGCGATCTTTCTCAGGGATTGGTGAGGTACGGTTACGAGATGGCCGCCATGATGGAGGCGGACGTGAGCTTTATCCACGTCGTCCCCCATCCGACCCTATGGAAGGGGTACGAACCCTGGTTGCCTCCGCAGTTTGGCGATGAGGTGCTTCAGATCGCCGAAAAAAAGCTGGGCAGGTACATAAAGAAGGTCTGCGACGAGGGGCTCTGCCCTGGTCATGGGTGCAACGGTGTCCACCTCATAGTCAAGGAGGGCAATCCCGCGACCACCATCATAGACCTGGCCAAGGACGAGGGGTTCGACCTGGTGATCATGGGACATAGGGGGCAATCTACCCTGGAGTGGTTCCTGGTGGGCAGCACCGCGACGTCGGTGGCTCGCTACGCTCACTGTTCCGTCCTGATATACCGTCCCGACGGAGATTTGAATTCGGAGCAGGAAAGCTAGATTATCGCTCTTTTTTTGTGCGGATTTTCTGCTAAGATTGGCCCATGTCAACCGAAAGGGGAGTTTCTTTTGAAGGTAAAGGTAGTCGATCATATAGGTATAGCGGTTAAGAGCATCGAGGAATCCCTGAAGTTCTGGGAGGAGTCCTTGGGCATCCACTGCCACGGCATTGAGGAGGTCGCCGAGCAGAAGGTCAAGACCGCTTTTCTTCCCATTCAGGATACCGAGATAGAGCTTCTGGAGGGAACGGCAGAGGATAGCCCAGTCTCCAAGTTCATAGAGAAGAAGGGCGAGGGAATCCACCACCTGGCCATAAGGGTCGAAAACCTCGAGGAAGCCCTGGCGGAGATGAAGGCCAAGGGCGTGAAGCTGATAGACGAGACCCCCAGGATAGGAGCTGGCGGGGCGAGGATCGCCTTCGTCCATCCCAAATCCAGCGGAGGGGTCCTTCTGGAGCTCTGCGAGAGAAACTGACGAAAAAGGGGCTGGAGACCTTATAAGGTCTCCAGCCCCTTTTTCGAGATAGGTACGTCAGACACCTCTGTTGTCCCCCCATGTCCTCCTGAAGGTGAACTCGTAGATGGGCTTCCTGTCCCTCTGGGACGACTCCGCCTCCTGTAGCTCCTCCGGGAGGTCCGACACCTCTCCTGGGTATCCCAGGGCGATGGCCAAGACTGGGCTATGATCATCCGGTATTTTGTACGTCTCCCTGACCTTATCTCCATCGAAACCCGCCATCGGGTGGGCGAAGAGCCCCTTGGACGTTGCCTCGAGAAGGAGGTTCTCCACCGCCATGCCGACGTCGTGCCAGGCCCAACGGTTGGACCTGCCGCTGGCGAATTTTTCGGTGGCGACCGCTATTATCAGTATAGGGGCAGCTACGGCCCAGCGAGCGTTGCCTGGGACCAGGCAGTCCAGCATGGCCTGAAACTCCTCTTTATCCTCCCTGCAAGCGAATATAAAGCTCCAGGGCTGTTCGTTGAAGCAGGAAGGGGCCCATCTGGCCGCCTCGAAAAGGGATAGCACGATCTCTTTCCCCGGTACCTTGGACGAAAAGGCCCTGGGACTCCATCTTCTCACTATAAGGTCGTTTATAGGGTAATTGGTCCTAGCTTTTTTTTCCATGGGCAAACCCACCTCCACCTGACTATAATATCTCGAAATGTCCCTCTTTACAAACTGTATCCTATTTGCCTATGCAGAATCTGGAAAAAACCAGATCCAGAAGGGCTTCGTCGTCGGATAGCCCTAATATTCTCTCCAAGGCCTCTCTTGCCTCCGAAAGCCCAGATGCGGCCAGGGTCTGGTCGTGATGAGCCTCCAGGGCCTCTTTGCCCAATGTAAGGCTTTCCACCGCGGACCTGAGCTCCTCCAGCTGACGGGCGGTGGCGTTTAGCCCTCCCTCTAAAGTGCCAGTGCCGGCTATCAGCTCTACCATGGCCTCCTTGAGCTCTTCCAGCCCCATCTTTTCCTGTGCGGATACGTGGACTACCGTTGAGTCGGGAAGATAGGACGCCAGATATCCCTCGTCGATCCTGGATGGAAGATCCGACTTGTTCAACGCCAGTATATGTGGCCTGTCGGCGATCCTATCCGCCATGTCCCTCTCAAATTCCCCTAAAGGCTCGCTTCCGTCAAGTATCCACAGCACCACGTCGGATCTCTCCATGGCCTGAGAGGTCCTCTCTATTCCCATGGCCTCCACCTCGTCGGAGGGGGTGCTCCTCAGTCCTGCTGTGTCCATCAGGCGGAGGGGGATGCCTCTGTGGGTGAAGACCTCCTCTATGACGTCCCTGGTGGTCCCAGGTATGGACGTGACGATTGCCCTGCTCTCCTTGAGCAGGGCGTTTAAAAGGGACGACTTGCCCACGTTGGGACGGCCAACTAGCGCGATCCTTATGCCCTCACGGAGGAGGTAGCCGGTAGTACAGCGGTCGGTTATGTCCTGGAGGTCTTTTATGAGGGTCTCTATTCTGTTCGATGCGTCCTGGTCCGCCAGGTAAGGGACGTCCTCCTCGGGGAAGTCTATGCCGACCTCTAGGTCCGCCGATAGGGAGAGAAGCTCGTCGTAGACCTCCCTGACGAAGCGGGAGAGCTCCCCTCTCAGGGTCCTGCTGGCCGCTTTCAGGGCCTCGTTGCTTCTGGCGTGGATTATTCCGTTAACGGCCTCGGCTTGGGCTAGGTCCAGCCTTCCGTTTTCAAACGCTCGTCTGGTGAACTCCCCGGGCTCGGCATGTCTACAGCCCATCTGGAGGCATCTCTCAAGACATCTTTGGGCCACCAGGCTCCCGCCGTGGCAGTGGATCTCGGCCAGATCCTCGCCGGTGTAGCTCTTGGGGGATCGGAAGAACACCAGCAAGACCTCGTCTATGGGGGTTCCTGTCTCGTCCATCAGGGAGCCGTTGTACATAAACCTGCTCAAAAGCTCGTCCTTTGGCTTTCTGGTCCTGACTATATCTCCCGCTATGGAGAGAGAGTCCGGGCCGGATAAGCGGATCACCGATATCCCCCCGTCCCCCCATGCGGTGGAGATCGCAGCTATAGTGTCTCCGAACAAGATGGTGGCCTCCTGTCTTTTTTGGATTTTCTTAACCCTTCTGGGCCAATATCTCCCTCATTGCCTCTCCCAGTGCCTTTACCCCTCTGTCCGTGTCCTCCGGCGAGGCGAAGGTGAAGCACATCCTGAAGCTGTGTTCCCCTCCTCCGTTCGGGAAGAACGGGGCCCCGCACACGAAGGCGACCTTCTTCTCCAGGGCCCTGTTGAAGAGCTCCTCTGCCAGTATTTTGGGTGTGGTCAGCCAATAGAAGAATCCCCCGTGAGGAGTGACGTATTCCACCTCATCCAAAGGAAGATACTTTTTAAAGGCCTCCTCCATGGCGTCCCTTTTTCTGCGGTAATGGTCCACTATCTTAGGTAAGAATGCGTCCAGGTTGCCGGACTGACAGTACTTGTAGACTAAGGCCTGGGCCACCACGCTGGTGCAGGTGTCCACTCCCTGTTTGAACACCGTCATGGTCCTTATGAGGTCTTTAGGCCCTATCGCCCAGCCGACCCTGGTCCCGGGGGCCAATATCTTTGAGAATGAACCTGCGTAAAGCACCACCCCGATATCGTCAAGCGAATAGAGGGTTGGCAGGTCCTCACCCTCGAACCGGACGCATCCGTAGGGGTCGTCCTCCAGTATCAGCAGTCCTTCATCCTGGGCTATCTTGACCAGTTCCTTCCTCCTGTCCAGGGACATCGTGCATCCCAATGGGTTATGGAAGTTGGGTATTGTGTAGATGAACTTGACCTTTTTGCCCTCGGACCTGGCTTGGGAGAGCTTATCCGGCAACATCTCGACCATCATGCCGTCCTCGTCGCAGGGCACGGTGATAAAGTTAGCTCCCTGGTTGTACATGTTTATGGTGTTTCCCAGAAAAGAGGTTTCCTCGCAGACTATCCAGTCCCCTGGGTCCAGTAGGGAGCGGGTCATCAGGTCGGCCACCTGGCTGGAGCCTGAGGTTATCAGGATCTCATCCATGGACGGTTCCCTTCCCATCTTGGGTGCGGTCCAGCGGGAGAGGAAGTCCTTTAGAGGTGCGTATCCCTCGGTGACGCCGTACTGGAGGATGTCCCTTCCCTCCTCTATCAGGATATCCGACCCCTGATGAAACTGCTCTACTGGGAAGATCTCTGGGTCGGGCATACCTCCCGCGAAGGATATCATCCCAGGCTTTCGGATCAGGTGGAACATCTCCCTGATAGGAGACGGCTTTATCCTCCCTGCGGCGGTGCTTAGCAGCGAACGAACTATATTGGACATGGCAGTACCTCCTCTTTTTTTGTCTATATTTCGACGAAGAGGCCTGCCTGACGGCAGACCTCTTCAGGTGTTATAGTCGATTGTATCGTCATTGACCCGGTTACGCCATACCTTTAGCCTTTCATCTCGGCGATAGCCTGTCCGAGGCGGCTTATGCCCTCCTCTATGACGTCGGGCTGGACGAAGGTGAAGTTCAGTCTGGCCTTGTCTATGCCTGCCGCCTCGTCCACACAGAAGGGGGTCCCGACCACGAATGCGACCTTTTTGTCCACGGCCCTCTTGAACAGGTCACGGCAGTCTATTCCCGGCATGTCCAACCAGAAGAAGAACCCTCCCTCGGGCTTGACCCAGGTTATGCCGTAGGGAGCCAGATACTTTTGGAGCGATTCCTCCATTTTATCCCTCTTGGGGCGATAGTTGTCGATTATGACCGGGAGGTGTTCCTCAAGGTATCCCTTGCGGCAGTACTCGTAGACCAGCGACTGGCATATAGGGCTCGAGCAGAGGTCCGCGGCCTGTTTGAACACCACCATCTTGCGTATTATCTCGGGGCTTCCGGTGACCCATCCGATCCTGGACCCTGGGGCCAGGATCTTGGAGAAAGACCCGGCGTAGAGGGTCCCCCCCTTGTCGTCGAATGAGAATATCGATGGCAGGTGTTCCCCTTCGTACCTCACGTAGCCGTAGGGATCGTCCTCGAATATAGGGATATCGTAGCTATGGGAGATCTCAACCAGCTTTTTGCGTCTCTCCAGGCTCATGGTGGAGCCGCCTGGGTTGTGGAAGTTGACTATGGTGTAGATGAACTTCACTTTCTTTCCCTCGGAGCGGGCCTTCTCTATCACGCCGGGAAGGAGGTCGACCTTCATCCCTTCGTGGTCGGTGGGTATCCCCAGAAACTGGGCTCCGTGGTTGTAGAAGGTGGTCAGGGCCGCTAGGTAGGAGGGGTTCTCCGTCACCACGAAGTCTCCCCTGTCTATCAGAGCTGAGGCGAAGAGCTCCAGTGCCTGTTGGGATCCGGTGGTCAGGAGCATCTCGTCTTTGCTGACGGTTCGTCCCATCCTCTCGGATGTGAAGGACGCGATGAACTCCTTGAGAGGAACGTATCCCTCGGTGGTTCCGTACTGTAGGAGGTTTTTGCCGTCGTCCTTGAGGACGTGGGCTCCCTCGTAGAACTTATCGACGGGGAAAACCTCCGGTGCCGGCATTCCCCCGGCGAAGGAGATCATCCCAGGTTGCTTTATGACGGACAGCATTTCTCGAACAGGTGAGGGCCTTACGTTGCGAGCGGTGTAGCTGTAGTTGTCTTCCCAGACTGTACTCACGTCAATCGCCTTCCTTCTTTGAGTATCTATGTATTTTCATTATAATGCCTTCGCTACAGGAGTAAAATGAGAGAATAGTTTTTCTATTGCTTTGGCGGTTATACCCCGGGATTTAGTCTCGTTTTGGTCTTGACAGGCAGTGATATTTATATATAATAGGCAACTAAAGTTTACTGATTGGGATAAAGAGAATGTGAGTTTATATAGGGGAGGTCATCTAGGATGGAGAAGAAGGGAAAGATCGTTCTGGCCTACAGCGGTGGGCTGGACACGTCTGTGGCGGTTTGTTGGCTTATGGAGAAGGGCTACGACGTGGTCACTCTTACCGCCGACGTCGGCCAGTCGGTTAACCTGGAGGAGAAGAAGGCCAAGGCACTTAAGACTGGCGCGGTCGCAGCCTACGTGATGGACCTAAAAAAACAGTTCGTCCAGGAATACGTGTGGCCTGCCCTCAAGGCAAACGGCCTCTACCAGGGGACATATCCCCTCAGCTCTGCCCTATCCCGACCTCTAATCTCCCAGCACCTGGCCTGGGTCGCCAAGAACGAGGGAGCCGTGGCAGTAGCTCACGGCTGTACCGGAAAGGGGCAGGATCAGGTCCGTTTTGAGGTTGCAATAGGTGCCCTAAACCCTGAACTTGAGGTCGTGGCGCCGGTTCGGGACTGGCATTTCAGTCGTGAGGCCGAGATACAGTACGCTAAGGAGCACGACATAGAGGTCGGGGCGTCGGTGGAGTCTCCCTACAGCATAGACGAGAACCTCTGGGGTCGGGCCATAGAGTGCGGAGCCCTTGAGGATCCATGGAACGAGTGCCCTGAGGATGCCTTTGAGATATCGGTAGCTCAGGAGGCCGCTCCCAACGAGCCGGAGAACGTGGAGATAACCTTCGAAAAGGGTATCCCTGTGGCCCTGAACGGCGAGGCTATGGACGGGGTCTCCCTGATACTCAAGCTTCGTTCCATGGCGGGAGCTCATGGTGTTGGGCGTATAGATATGCTTGAGGATCGGTTGGTAGGGTTCAAAAGTCGTGAGGTCTACGAGTGCCCTGCCGCCGTCACCTTGATAGCTGCCCACAGGGCTTTGGAGACCATGACCCTCGCCAAGGACGTCCTCATGGTCAAAAAGCAACTTGAGCCTCAGTTCGCCGAGCTTGCCTACACAGGATACTGGTTCTCTCCGCTGAAGGAGGCCATAGACGCCTTCATAGACAAGACACAGGAGACGGTCAGCGGGACCGTCCGGGTGAAGCTCTTCAAGGGAATGGCTACAGTTACAGGCATAAAGTCGGACAAGTCGGTCTATCACCACGATCTGGCGACCTACTCGGAGGACGATGCCTTCGACCACTCCGCCGCCGTGGGATTCATAAAGGTCTGGGGGCTGCCCCTTAAGACCTGGAAACAGACCCACAAGCAGGACCAGGAGAAGGCCCATTCGCTGTCGGTTTCCTGCTGATTTAGCCTCGTGCTATCCTATAGGGATCTCGGAACATCCGGGATCCCTTTTGGGTTTTTTTATTTGAGAGGAGAGATTTCTATGTGGAAGGGCCGTTTTTCCCAAAATACCGACGGGCGTGTTCAGGGTTTCTCTCAGTCGCTGGACCTGGACTGGCGTCTGGCCAAATGGGATATAAGGGGTAGTCTAGCCCACGGTGAGATGTTGGCCAAGCAGGGCCTTATAGCTCAGGACGAGCTCGACGCCATAAGGGAGGGCTTTCGGTCCATTCTGGAGGAGATAGACAGGGGCGAGTTCATGCCTGACCAGGAGCTGGAGGACGTCCACATGAACCTGGAAAGCCGGCTCACCGAGAAAATAGGCTCCGCAGGGGCCAGGCTCCATACCGGCAGAAGTAGAAACGACCAGGTAGGGACCACCATGAGGCTCTACGTAAAGGACCAGCTCCAGGGGGTAAGAGATGGCCTGGGCGACCTCATGGAGGCCCTTCTGGACAGGGCCGAGGCCCACAAAGAGGTCATAGTGCCGGGTTATACCCACCTACAGCAGGCTCAGCCCATAAGCATGGGACACTTCTGGATGGCCCACTTTCAGGCTTTCGCCAGGGACCTGAAAAGGCTGGACTTCGCCAGGGACAGCTCCGACGAGTGCCCTCTGGGATGTGGGGCGCTGGCCGGATCCACACTGCCTCTGGACAGGGAGTACACGTCCCAGATACTGGGCTTTTCCCGACCCTGCGCTAACAGCATGGACGGGGTCGGACAGAGGGACTATATCTACGACGTCCTGAGCTTCGCCTCCATGTTCGCCGTGCACTGTAGCAGGCTGGCGGAGGACCTGATAATCTACTTCAGCTCCGAGTTCGGCTGGGTCAAGCTGCCCGATGGGTTCTGCACCGGGTCGAGCATAATGCCCCAGAAGAAGAATCCGGATGTTCTGGAGCTTATCAGGGGGAGGACCGGCCAGGTGATAGGACACATGTTGGACCTCCTGATAACCCTCAAGGGGTTGCCCATGACCTATAACCGCGATCTCCAGGAGGATAAAAGAGGCCTCTTCGCGACCTTCGACGTGTTATTCCACGTCCTTGGGGTACTCCCTCCCCTTATAAAGTCCGTCGAGGTTGACGCGGACAGGGCCGCAGAGAGCTTCTCCGACGGCATGGCCCTTGCCACCGACGTGGCGGAGTACCTTGTAACTAAGGGGGTTCCATTCAGGGAGGCCCATCACAGGGTCGGAAGCCTGGTTGGGTGGTGCGTGAGAGAGGGCATTAGCCTTTTTGATCTCACACCGGAACAGTTTAAAGAATTTCTAGGCGAGGAGACCGGGGAAGATCTGTTACCTTTGGTTGATCTGGAGGCCGCGGTGGCCAGAAGAGACACACTAGGGGGGACCGGCTTTCGACAGGTGTCCCATCAAATAGAGAGCGGCAGGGAACTTCTGGGGATGGTCAGGACCGGAGGGAGCTCTTTACAGGATCAGTGCAAAGAAGTATAATTCACGCAATTTTTTTATCCCCTAGGAGCAAGGTTTCAGATTGGAGTTGTTACTTATGAGATACTCAAAGAGAGTCGAATGGTGCGATACGTCCGATATAGGCGATATCCTCAAGGCCCTGTCGGACCCTGAGATACTTTCCCTCGCAGGGGGGCTTCCTGCGCCGGAGCTGTTCCCTATAGACGATATCAAGCTGGCTACCGCTCTGGTGTTGGACAGGGAGGGACGTAGAGCCCTTCAGTATTCCTCAGCCTACGGGGATCCCAGGCTGAGAGAGATCGTGGCGAAGAGGATGACAGAGAAATACCGCACCCCTGCCAAGGCCGAGGAGGTGCTCATAACCAACGGCTCACAACAGGCCCTGGACATGGCAGGCAAGGTCTTTTTGGACGAGGGGTCGGTGGTCCTGTGCGAGAGCCCGACATATCTCGGAGCCCTTGGGGCCTTCAAGACCTACGGGGCCAGATTCGTCGGCGTAGAGACGGACAAGGACGGCATGGTCATAGAGGACTTAGAGAGGAAGCTCAAGGAGGTAGAGGACGTCAGGATGGTCTACGTCAACCCGGACTTCCAGAACCCCACAGGCATAGACTGGTCGGTTGAGCGGAGGAAGGCCTTCGCTGAGGTCGTCGGGCGGTACGGGGTTCCGGCCTTGGAGGACAACCCCTACGGAGAGCTGCGGTTCGACGGGCCCTGTCCCCCCTCCATAAAAAGCTTTGACACCGCCGGGGTGGTTATTTCCCTTGGCTCTTTCTCCAAGATTTTCTGCCCCGGTATGAGGGTGGCCTGGATGATCGCGGCCCCGGAGGTCCTTTCAAAGTTTGCCGACATGAAACAGAACGACATTCTCTGTTCCTCCACGCTCCACCAGGCCCAGATCGTGGCATATATGGAGATGTTCGACCTGGACCTCCACGTGGAGAAAATATGTCAGGTCTACAGGAAAAGGCTGTCGGTAATGATGGAGGCTATCGGCCAGTTCTTCCCCAAGGGAGCGGTGGTGGATCCTCCAGCGGGAGGGCTTTTCGCCTGGGTCGAGCTTCCCGAGGGTATCAACGCCAGGGACGTTTTCAAGGTGGCAGTTGAGGAGCACAAGGTGGCCTTCGTGCCAGGAGGGGCTTTCTTCGCCGAGCCAGGCCACGAGAACTACATGAGGCTGAACTTTTCCGGTGTAAGCGAGGACCGGCTAAAAGAGGGCATCCGCAGGCTGGGTCAGGTCCTGGCTCAGAGCCTTTAGTGCATCTCTAAAAACGTTGCTCCTCGGAGAGATCGTCCCGACGGAGCCCGTTCGAGCCTGTGTTTTTGACATTCCGTCGTGTAGTACGAATGGGGCGACAGGACGTCGCCCCAAGCCGAGGGGCACAGGACGTGCCCTCCGAGGCGGTTCGTACGGAACAGGAATGTCAAAAATACGTCCAGGCGAGACAGGGCTCAGGTGGGACGATCTCTCCGAGGAGACTCAAATGCGAGTTTTTAGGGATTCCCCTTAAAAGAACAGGGAGAGGCTCTCTAGAGATCCTCTCCCTGTTTTCGTCTTACTGAGGCTCTTTTAACGTATTTTTCCTTCCCCTGGACGCCAGCACTTTCTGGAAGTGCCTCATCTCCACGGTGGGCTGTCCTTTTTCTCCCGCCCTTATGTACTCCCTCACAGCGTCGGTGGTGGCCATCCGGCATATCATGGAGATATCCCCTCCTGTGCATCCCTCTGTGGCCTTTGCCAGGTATCCCATGTCCACGTCCTCGGCCAGGGGCTTCTCCCTGAGGTTGATCTGGAATATGGCCCTTCTACCGTCGTGGTCCGGCAGGGGAAGCTCTATGACCATGTCGAACCTGCCAGCGCTGAACATCGCCGGGTCTATCAGGTCTATCCTGTTGGTGGTCGCCAGGACCATAACTCCGTCCATATCCTCCATTCCTCCCATCTCGGAGAGAAACTGGCTTATCACCCGATCTGTGAACTGGGAGGATGCCCCTCCGTCCTTTCCCCTCACCGGGACGAGCGACTCTATCTCGTCGAAGCACAGCAGCGATGGGGCCGCCTGTTTTGCCTTTCTGAATACCTCCCTTATGGCCCTTTCGCTCTCGCCCACGAAGCGGGACATCAGTGATGGGCCCTTTACGGAGATGTAGTTTGCCCCGCTCTCCCTGGCCAATGCCTTCACCAGAAGGGTCTTTCCCGTACCCGATGGTCCGTGGATCATTATTCCCTTAGGGGGAGAGATCCTAAACCGCCTAAACACGTCGCCGTGCTCCAGGGGCCACTGGACAGCCTCTCTTAGCTCCCCTGTGACCTCCTCCAAGCCTCCTACGTCGTCCCAGGTGACGTTGGGCCTCTCCACGAAGACCTCCCTTATCGCCGACGGCTCCACCTCCCTGAGGGCGGACGAGAAGTTCTTCATGTCTATCTCCATGGTCCTGAGCCTGTCGTAGGGGACCTGAGGGTCCTCAAAGTCCATGGAGGGCATTATCCCCCTGAGCGCCGCCATGGCGGCCTCCTTGGCGAGGACCTCGAGGTCCGCCCCCACGAAGCCGTGGGTTACCTCTGCGATCCTGGTAAGGTCAACGTCTCGGGCCAGGGGCATCCCCCTGGTGTGTATCTGGAGTATCTCCTCCCTGCCCTTCCTGTCGGGGATTGGGACCGGGACCTCTCTGTCGAAACGTCCCGGCCGTCTGAGAGCCGGATCTATGCTGTTTGGGAGGTTTGTGGCGGCGATGACGACTATCTGCCCCCTGGCCTGGAGGCCGTCCATAAGGGCCAGCAGCTGAGCCACTACCCGTCGCTCCACCTGCTTTTCTCCTCCCATCTCCTCCCTCTTTGGGGCTATAGCGTCTATCTCGTCTATGAATATTATGGACGGGGCGTGGGCCTGGGCCTCCTCGAAAACCTGTCTAAGCCTCTGCTCGCTCTCACCGTAATACTTGCCTATTATCTCCGGCCCCGATATGTGGGTGAACCAGGCCTCCGTCTCGTTGGCTACAGCTTTAGCTATTACGGTCTTTCCCGTCCCTGGGGGTCCGTAGAGGAGCACCCCTTTCGGCGGCTCGACCCCTAGCCGCAAAAAAGCCTGGGGAAAACGGAGTGGAAGCTCTATCATCTCCCTTATTCGGCTCAGCTGGTTCGACAGCCCTCCTATGTCCTTATACTTGACCCCCTCGTTCCTGTCGCCGGCGGTCCTCTTCTCGACCGTCAGTTCCGTGGCAGGTCCGAGCATCACAGACCCTCCTGGTTTTGTGGATACGATCTGAAAATCGCAGTCCCTGCCGCCTCCCAAGGAGAGCCTTATCCTGTCTCCTTTTATGACGGGCAATCCACCGATCTTTTCCTTGAGCGGCGCTGGATCCAGATCCTTCTCCAGCAGGTGCATGGTGGTGATGGGTTTTATGGTGACCTCCATGGCGAAGTCAACCTGGACCTTGTGGACCGATACCCGGTCGTCCAGGGATACTCCGGCGTTGCCCCTGGTCAGGTTGTCCATGAACAGGGCTCCCTGTCC
The DNA here is from genome assembly GCA_964395085.1 of uncultured Synergistaceae bacterium. Lineage (GTDB taxonomy): Bacteria > Synergistota > Synergistia > Synergistales > Dethiosulfovibrionaceae > Dethiosulfovibrio. The sequence goes on along the minus strand of CAYNAN010000006.1, from coordinate 28,122 downwards.
GCAGTTGTCGTGGTCGGCGGCGAGGAGCCTGACAGGGGTTCTCCTGCTCCCCTTTATCTCTATTATCTCCCCGTCGGAGAATCCGAGCCTCTTCATGTCCGCTGGGTCCATCCTGACCATGCCCCTACCTATGTCCTTTTTGTTCCCGTCCTTGACCTGCAGCATGCCACTACCTCTTTTCGAGTGAACTTTTGTATCGCAATCTTAGCATAAAAAACAGGTGTCCAGTCGTGTTTTAGGATATCATGTCCTATACTAAAAGGTCCAGCGAGACATAAGGGAGTGTTTTTATGGCAGAAAGCAGAAAGAGCGTAGCGGAGATAAAGGTGCTGCCAGCGGGGGAGAAGTTCTCCTCCGTCGGGGTGGTGCTGGAGATACACGAGAAGAAGGACAAAAACGGAAAGAGCTTCTGGACAGTGACTCTGATGGACCAGACCGGCTCATTGGAGGCCAAGGTATGGGGTAATTCTCAATGGTGGGATTATAAAGAGGGTGTTAAGTCGGAGATAAGAGATCCCGCCTCCTCGACCCTGGTATCGAACCTGAAGGGAAGCACCGTAGGGGTTAACGGCGTCGTGGCCGAGTTCAAGGGCAAAAACCAGTTCAACTTCAGCCAGGTTTATCTGGTGGATCAGGAGCAGGACGAATACCGCCCTGAATCCTTCGTCCAGACCGCTCCGATAGACCCGTCCGAGCTTGAAGAGAGGTTTGACCTGCTGGTAGGGGCCTGTTCGGGGGAGATAGGCGATTTTCTGAGGTTCCTGTTCGACAAAGAGGGGGATACATGGAAGCAGTTTCGGATAATGCCGGCTGCGGTGTCCCACCATCATGCCTACGTTCACGGGCTGTTGGAGCATTCTATCACCGTGACCGAGTTGGCTCTGTCCATGGCCAAGGCGGTGCAGGGCCCCGCTAGGCCAGACCAATCTACGGTTATAGCAGGTGCCCTCCTTCATGACTTGGGAAAGCTGGAGGCCTACGTCCTAAACCCAGGTCCTGGTATGACCGTACAGGGCACGGTAATAGACCATATCGCCCTTGGCTTCAGTCGCTTCGACCGCCTTGCCGACGATTTTGGCCTATCGGTCACGGCCAAGACCGCACTTGGACATATTCTGTTGAGCCACCACGGCCACAGGGAGTTCGGATCTCCGGTGCTGCCTGCGACCCCGGAGGCGCTGGTGGTCTCGGCAGCTGACGAGCTGGACTTCAAGCTTTTCTGCTGGAGCGACTCGGTGTCTCAGCTCAAGGGCGGCGACCTTCCTGAGGAGTCTGTCTCGGAGCTTAACTACTCCGCCCAGCGTCGTTTCTGGAAGTGGCGTCCCGACCAGGAGGTGTGATTTGGACAGGTTCAGGGTTTCGTCTCATCATGACGGCAGACGGCTTGACAAGGTTATAAGGGGTATCTGGCCCTCGCTGCCTCTCGGGGCCATGATGAGGGCTTTCAGGAAAAAACAGGTCAGGGTCGATGGAGTCAGGGCCACATTTGATCAGAGGCTGCTGGAGGGCCAGGAGGTGGTGGTCCCATGGGAGCCGGCGGAGGAAACTGTGGCCCCCTCGGACTACGGATCGCTGAACACTGTCTATCGGGACGACTCAATCTGGGTCGTCGACAAGCCCCCTGGCCTTCTGAGCCAGCCAGACAGCAAGGGCGGTGACTCGGTCGTAACCAGGGCTCAGTCCATGGGGGGAGAGTTCAAGCCCCAGGCGGTCCACAGGCTTGACCGGAACACATCCGGCGTGATGGTCCTGGCTCTTTCGGGAAAGGTCCTAAGAGAGCTTTCCTCCATGTGGAGAGGAAGGGAGATCACCAAAACCTACTGGGCATTGGTATCGGGGGACGTCAACGAGGCTGGACAGATCGACGCTCCTCTGCTTAAGGACCAAGAGAGCAATAAAGTCGAGGTCGATCTTAGAGGACAGAGTGCCCTGACGTTATACACCCCTCTCGCAAAGGGCGATGGCTGCACCCTGTGCGAGGTGGTCCTGGTCACGGGCAGGAGCCACCAGATAAGGGTCCACATGGCCCATATCGGTCACCCTCTGTTGGGGGACGTCAAATATGGTGCTCCAAAACAGAGGGAGAGGCGCCCCATGCTCCACGCTCGGTCCATAGCCCTCTCCATGCCATCTACGGGAGATCTGTATCTGGAGGCCCCGTTGCCCGACGATATGGTCCAGGTCTGTCTGAAAAGGTCTGTTGACCTGGATTCCCTGTGTCTTTAGGGCATCTCTAAAAACTCGCTGTTGAATCCCCTCGGAGAGACCCTTCCGCCTAAACTACGGCATGTCGAGTATACGGGCTCGAACGGGCTACGTCGGAATGGTCTCTCCGAGGTATAGCGTTTTTAGAGGTCCCCTTTAGAGAGGGCATCTAGAATATTTTTTTATGGATTCACGATAAATGCCAAAATATATGTTGCGTCATATACCCTCTCATGGTATGATGGGCTCAGTAAATCATACCATGGAGGTGTGGATTGTGAGAGACCTTAAATTAAACGTTACAGATAGAGCAAAGGAAAGAATTGTGGAGATTGGGCCGGAGGTTACGGTATTTCAGGGAACTATAGGAGCCGGCTGAGGAGCCAGGCAGGCCGTTCTCGTGAAGAGCGGCGCACCTGAGATAGCGGACAACTATCAGGTACTCAAACAAGACGGCATGTCCGTATGGGTCCCGGACTATCTGGGGTTCGACGACGACACCGTGGCCATAGATCTTCAGGGGTTCCTCTGGATGGTAAATCTCGTGGTCACGTCGGCCTATCTGGAGGAGACATCCGGCTGCGGAGGATGCTCCGGCTGCCACTGAGATGATTTGAAGCGATAACATGGCCACCCATATTCAGGGGTGGCCATGTTATCGTCGGTGTGGGCGCATAAGGCAATAAAAACATCTGTTGCGTTAGATACCCTGCCATGGTAGGATGAGCGCAGTAAATCATACCATGGAGGTCTGAATTATGAGGAGCCTTAAATTAACTGTAACAGATAGAGCTAAGGAGAGAATCATTGAGATAGGCCCGGAGGTCACGGTTTTTCAGGGAACCATAGGGGTTGGCTGTGGCGCTAGACAGGCTGTATTGGTGAAGAGCGGCTCTCCAGAGCCAGCTGATAACTACCAGGTCCTAAAAGAGGATGGGATATCCGTGTGGGTCCCCGATTTCATCGACTTTGAAAATGATACTGTATCCATCGATCTCCAGGGGCTTATGTGGATGGTCAATCTGGTGGTAACCTCCGCCATTGTCGAGGAAAGCCCGGGCTGTGGAGGATGTTCGGGGTGTTCCTGCTGTCATTGAAACAAAGAAAGAGAGAGCCAATCCCTCGAGGGAGTGGCTCTCTCTTTCTTTGTTCTACATGGCTGGAATAGCGGATTCTACCCTACCTGGGTAGGCCTCAAGGCCGGCTTTGAGTATCTCCATGGCTTTGGCTAGGTCCTCGTTTTTAAGGACGTAGGCCAACCTAGCCTCGTTCCTCCCGAGGCCTGGAGTTGCGTAGAATCCCTCGGCTGGGGCGACCATGGTGGTCTCGCCGTCCACGTCGAAATGCTCCAGCATCCAGACCGCGAACTTTTCAGCGTCGTCGACCGGCATCTTTATGACCACGTAGAAGGCTCCCTTCGGCTCCTCGCAGATGACCCCTGGCATCTCCTTAAGGGCCTTGTAGAGGGTGTTGCGACGCTTCTGGTACTCCTCGTTGACCTCGTCCAGATATGAGGTGGGGGTTCCGTAGAGGGCGGTGGCTCCGACCTGCTCCAGAGTAGGTACGCAGAGCCTTCCCTGGCAGAGCTTGAGGACCTGCTTGGAGAAGTCCTTATTCTTGGAGGCGAGGGATCCGATCCTGGCTCCACAGGCGCTGTACCTCTTGGAGACCGAGTCCACTATGATGACCCGGTCGGCTATCTCCGGCAGGTTGCCGAAGCTGGTGTACTTGAGTCCATCGTAGACGAACTCGCGGTACACTTCGTCGGCGACTATTGACATGTCGTGCTTGCGGACTATCCGGGAGAGCATGTCCATCTCCTCCCTGCTGTAGATGACTCCTGTTGGGTTGCCTGGGTTGCTGAGGACTATGGCTCTGGTCTTGGGGGTTATCCTGCTCTCTATGTCCGCCTCCGAGGGAAGGTGGAACCCCTCCTCCGCCTTGGTGGTTATGGGTACCACGTTGACGTTGATGCAGCGGCTGAAGGCGTTGTAGTTTGCGTAGAACGGCTCTGGGACGAGCACCTCGTCACCTGGGTCGCACAGGGCCATCATGGCGAACATGAGAGCCTCGCTGCCTCCGTTGGTTATAAGGACCTCGTCGGGCTCGAAGTGCATGTCGTAACCCTTGTAATAATCGATTATTGCCTCTATGAGTTTAGGATCCCCAGGGGAGGTGGCGTAGGCGATAACATCCTGGCTGAAGTCCCTTATGCTCTGGAGGAAGGACGGCGGGGTCACGATGTCGGGCTGGCCGATGTTAAGGTGGTATACCTTCTTGCCCTTTGCTTTGGCTGCTGCTGCGATGGGAACTAGCTTTCTTATCGGCGATTCGTTCATTGATCTGATGCGATCTGAAAACCTCACTGACAACATCTCCCTCGAAAAAATATTGTTTGAAATTGCCTAGGTTCATGATAACATAGAAAGGGTCGAATTTATATTGCGAATAATTCCTCTAGGGCGGTTGGTCTAAAGATTTTGTGCCAATCAGCCGCCCCATGTGGCGCGACTTCGACCTATATATTGGCCCACGCAGAGAGGCCCTCGGGAGGTGAGGTCCAGCTAAGCTTTGAGGCGGTAGGCAATGGTTGTCCCTGAGTGGGGACGTGGAGGCTTTCTGAGTTATGCAAACGAGGAGGGATTTTTCTCCATGGAAGCGGTAATGAGGATTAACGGAATAGTAAACGGTTTTGTATGGGGTCCCTGGACCCTGACTCTGTTGGTGGGGACTGGCATTTATCTCACCGTTATTCTAGGTGTTCCGCAGATCAGATATTTCGGTTTTATGTTCAAAGAGGTTTTTGGCAGTTTAGGAAAGAAGCAGGATAAGGAAGAGGGAGCCATCTCCTCCTTTGGAGCCCTGGCGACGGCACTGGCCTCCACGGTCGGGACCGGTAACATCGCCGGAGTCGCCACGGCCCTCCACCTCGGCGGTCCTGGGGCACTCTTCTGGATGTTGATCTCCGCCATCTTCGGCATGACCACCAAGTTTGCCGAGGTTACCCTGGCGGTCCACTTCCGCGAGAAGGACGAGTCAGGTCAGTGGAGGGGCGGTACGATGTACGTCCTCGAGAAGGGAACAGGTCAGAAGTGGCTGGCTTGGCTGTTCGCCTTCTTCGCATCCTTCGCCTCATTCGGAATAGGAAACGCCATCCAGGCCAACTCCACAGCTGAGGGACTTGCCCTCGGGTTCGGAGTGCCTCACCTGGCCACAGGCATCGTCCTGGCCATACTTACCGCCGCCGTCATCATGGGCGGGATCAACGGCATAGCCAAGGTCACCACCTATCTTGTGCCCTTCATGGCCATATTCTACATAGTCGGAGCCCTGATCACGGTCGGAGTCAACGGCGCCAACGTGCCTGACGCCTTCGCCAGGGCCCTGAAATACGCCTTCTCCGATCCAATGGCGATGCCTGGAGCCATAGCTGGATGGTCTATAAAGATGGCCCTCACCAAAGGCCTTGCCCGTGGAGTTTTCTCCAACGAGGCAGGTCTCGGCTCGGCCCCCATGGTTCACGCCGCCGCCAACGTGGATCACCCTGTTCGTCAGGGAGTCTACGGACTGTTCGAGGTCTTTACCGACACCATCGTCATATGCACCCTCACAGCGCTGGCCATACTTACAACCAGCTCCTTGGTTGCGCATCCTGAGCTGACCGGAGCACAGCTGAGCCTCACCGCCTTCCAGGAGGTGTTGGGACAGACCGGCGTCATGATCCTCTCCACCGGTCTAGCCCTGTTCTCCTTCTCCACCATACTTGGCTGGTACTGGTACGGCGAGACCAGCGTCACCTATCTTCTCGGCCACAGCAAGCCGGTCATCATGGGCTTCAAGGCCCTCTGGATAATCGTGCTGCTTGTCGGAGCCTCTGGTGGTGGTGGAAAGTTCCTCTCCAACATCTGGGACATGTCCGACACCATGAACGGCCTCATGGCCATACCCAACCTTGTGGCCCTCCTGTGGCTCTCCAGCGAGGTTAAAAAGCTCGTCAAGGACTTCGACGATAAACGTAGCAAGGGCGTCCTGAAGTAGGGCGTAGTATACGGTTAAAGACCGGAGGCGAGGGACTTAGTCTCTTGCCTCGGTTTTTTGCGCAAATTCGAGGAGGCGGTTTTCTGTGGGATACAGGCCGAGCAGGATGGAGGTCAACCTGGATAACGTCGCTTTTAACTACAGATCCATAAAGGACCACGTAGGGGCCTCCGTCCAGGTTATGTCGGTCATAAAGGCCGACGCTTATGGTCACGGTGTTCTGGAGGTAGCCAGAAGGCTGGCCAAGGAGGGATGTCAGAGGTTTGCCGTCGCCACCTCCGACGAGGCTTTTTTTCTGAGGGACTCTGGAATAGGCGACTCGATTCTCATAATGGGTCCCACATCCTACGGCGCGGCAGGGGAGATAGTAAGACAGGGAATAGCCGTCTCCCTGTCGGACCTAGATATGGCTAAGGCCCTCAGTCAGGCTGCGGTCAAAGAGGGGATCAGAGCAATGATCCACGTGAAGGTGGACACAGGCATGGGAAGGATAGGGTTCCTGCCGGATCAGATACCGTCGGTATTGGACACTATTACCTCCCTGCCAGGTCTTCACGTAGAGGGCCTATTCACCCACTTTGCGACGGCGGACGAGCCCAGACTGGACTACACCGAGACCCAGTATGGGCGTTACCTCAGGGCACTGTCTATTTTCGAGGAAAGGGGGATAAGGATTCCTCTTAGGCACGTGTGCAACAGCGCTGGGACCCTTAACTCGCCGGAGAAACACTTGGATTGCTGTCGACCTGGGGTTATCCTCTACGGCATGTGGCCTTCCTCCGACTGCATCAGGCCTATAGAGCTCAGGCCGACCTTCGAGGTGAAGACCAGCGTCGCCGCGATCAGAAAATTACCCCTTGGGAGCGGAGTGGGCTACGGCCTCAAGTACATGACCAGAGGGGATGAGACGATAGCCGTCTTGCCCATAGGCTACGCCGACGGGCTTTCGAGGGCCTTCTCCATGAGGATGAACGTCATCGTGAAGGGCAAAAAAGTCCCTCAGGTCGGCAATATCTGTATGGATCAGACCATGATAGACGTCACAGGGCTGGATGTCTCTGTCGGGGACGAGGTTGTGATAGTCGGACGACAGGGAGACCAGGTCATAGTCCCAGAGGATCTAGCTGGGGCTAGACAAAACACCATAAATTATGAGATACCTATCATGTTCAGCAAAAGGGTCCCAAGGGTATATGTGGATAAAAGCAATTCCCAATAGATAGATTTTATTGGTGTTGGTATTGAAGGGGAAATGGTGCTAATATCATAGGGGAATGCGGTCATTATGCGACGTAATGAGTGTCGCACATTTTGCAGGAGGTGTAGTTTTATGGCAGTGGTGAAGCGTACTTCCGATAACGTGTTACTGGATACGGCTCTGAAGAACTTCTACGCGGCGGCGGAGGAGATGGGCCTTGACGACGGTCTCGTAGAGATCCTCAGCCGTTCCGAGAGAAAGACCTGTGTCTCCATCCCCGTTGAGATGGACGACGGTACTATAAAGGTGTTCGACGGATTCAGGGTTGCTCACTCTACGGCTGTAGGGCCTGCCAAGGGCGGAGTTAGATTCCACCCTGAGGTCTGTCTTGACGAGTGCGAGGCCCTCGCCTTTATGATGACCTGGAAGTGCTCCCTTGCCGGTATACCCTACGGTGGAGGCAAAGGTGGCGTGTGCTGCAACCCCCTCGAGATGTCCGTGAAGGAGAAGGAAAGAGTCTCCCGTACCTTCGCCGCCCGCATCGAGCCGGTCGTCGGAGCATGGACCGACATCCCCGCTCCCGACGTCAACACCGGCGGTCCTGAGATGGTCTGGTTCATGGACACCATCAGCAGGATGCGTGGCAGGCTTGAGCCAGCTATATTCACCGGCAAGCCCATCCCCCTCTGGGGCTCTAAGGGCCGTACCGCCGCTACCGGACTCGGTGTAGCTACCTGCGCTATAGAGCTCCTGAACGCCCTTAGCGTTCCCGTAAAGGGAGCCACCGTCGCAATCCAGGGATTCGGCAACGTCGGGACCTACGCTGCTCTTACCATGGTAGACGCTGGAGCTAAGGTCGTCGCCATCAGCGACATCACCGGAACCTACTACTGCAAGGGCGGCCTGGACATAAAGAAGGCCTTCGATCACATCAACAACCATCCCAAGAAGCTTCTTGAGGGCTTCGATCAGGCTGGGCTCGAGAAGAAGGCACTGGCCGACCTGGTGTTGGTGGACTGCGACGTCCTCCTGCCCTGCGCCCTTGAGGGTGCCATCAACGGCAAGAACGCCGACGGCGTGAAGGCCAAGTACATCATCGAGGGAGCCAACGGCCCCGTGACCCCCGAGGGAGACGCTATCCTCGACGCCAAGGGCATCCTGGTCGTGCCGGACTTCCTTGCCAACTCCGGCGGCGTTATCGGATCCTACTTCGAGTGGTGTCAGGACCTGGGCGGCTTCTTCTGGACCGAGGAGGAGTACAACCAGAGGCTTCTTCGCATCATGAAGGACAACTTCAAGACCGTGTGGGACTACTCCCAGAAGAACAACGTCAAGATGCGTCGCGCCGCCTTCATGGCCGCTATCCAGAGAGTCGCGGATGCCGTCAAGATGAGAGGGGTTTTCCTCTAGTATTCGCCTTCATCGCAGCGGTAACGATACAGCGAAACACCATCAGCGGGGCCTATGGCCCCGCATTTTTTTGTGCCTTGACGGATGTCCTCTTCACCTGTAAAATAACAGTAATCACTACTAATATTATTTGGAGGGGATATCATGTACAGAATCAACGACACGGTTAAGGATTTTTCCACGATGGCATTCCATCAGGGTGACCTGAAACAAATAGATTTTTCCGAGTCAAACGGGAAATGGCGTATTATGTTCTTCTATCCTGCTGATTTTACCTTCGTCTGTCCCACTGAGCTCGGGGAGATGGCCGATTACTACGACAGGTTTGTGGATGAGGGCGCGGAGGTCCTAAGCGTAAGCACCGACACGGAATTCGTCCACATGGCGTGGCACGAGGCCTCGCCGACCATAGCTAAGATCAAATTTCCCATGTTGGCCGATCCCAGTGGCAGGATAAGCAGGGATTTTGGCGTTTATCTGGAGGATTCTGGTGTTGCTCTTAGGGGAACGTTTATAATAGACCCGGATGGGGTGCTGAAGGCGATGGAGGTACACGACCTCGACATCGGTCGCAGTGCAAGGGAGGTCCTTCGAAAGCTTCAGGCTGCCAAGTTTTCGGCGTCCCACGGTCAGGTCTGCCCCGCCAGTTGGGAGCCTGGAGACGACGGTATGGTTCCAGGGAAAGACCTGGTAGGAAAAATCTAGAGGAGGCTGTATCATGGACGACCAGAGCAAGATCATGGAGGCGCTTTCCTCCGGTCCGATGAGGCCTGGGGAGATATCCCAGTCCACCGGCCTGGACAAGGACAATGTGTCAAAGGTTTTGAAGGAACTCAAGGCAGAGGGGAAGGTCATTTCCCCTAAGAGATGTTATTACGGACTGCCGGAATAGGAAATATTTAGACGATCGGGGGTTGACACAGTGGTCATACAGAGGCGTTCAAGGCAGAGGGACGCGGTCCTGGCAGCGGTGTCCCAAAAGGGGCTGCATCCTACGGCAGAGGACGTCTTGGCCAAGGTCCGAGAGGAGCTGCCTAACGTGAGCCTAGGGACCGTTTACAGGAACCTAGATCAGCTTTGCGATGCCGGAGTGATATGGAAGATCCCTATCTCGGATGGGCCTAGTCGCTACGAGGGCAACCCCGAGACGCATCTTCACTGTCTTTGCCCGATCTGCGGATCCGTGCGGGACGTCTGGCCCTCTGAGGATCCTATAAACAGGTCGTCCCTGCCGGAGGAGATTAAAAACGCGGACTACAGGCTATTGCTTTTGTCCGTCTGTGACGGATGTAAAGACCAGGAAAAAGGGAGAGCTTGAGCTCTCCCTTTTTTTCGTCTTCGGTTATGGGTTGAGCCTGTATATGGTTCTCGGCCAGGGAATGACCTCCCTGATATGGTGAAGACCGCAGATCCAGGCCACGGTCCTCTCCAGGCCGATCCCGAAGCCGCTGTGTACGAAGGTCCCGTAGCGGCGGAGGTCCAGGTACCACTGGTACGAGTTCATGTCCAGGCCATCAGAGTTCATCCTGGAGACGAGCTTGTCCAGATCGTCCTCTCTCTGGGATCCTCCTATGATCTCACCGTATCCCTCCGGAGCCAGGAGGTCGGCGCAGAGCACCGTCTCAACGTCGTCGGGGTTTTCCTTCATGTAGAAGGCTTTGGCCCCCTTGGGATAGCACTCGACGAAGATGGGTCTGTCGTACTGTTGGGTCAGGATGGTCTCGTCCTCCGCTCCTAGGTCGTCCCCGAAGGAGATAGAGCTGCCCAGTCCGTTGAGTTTCACTACCGCGTCTCTGTAGCTGATGTGATAGAAAGGTCCTGCGGTCACCGATTTAAGAGGCTCCAGATCCCTCTCCAGGAGCGCCAGTTCTTTAGAGCAATGCTCAAGGACCTGTTCCACGGTGTGCCTCACCAGGTCCTCCTGGAGAGCCATATTGTCCCTGTGGTCGTAGAAGGCCACCTCCGGCTCCAGCATCCAGAACTCGGTCAGGTGCCTTCTGGTCTTAGACTTCTCCGCTCTGAAGGTTGGACCGAAGCAGTAGACCTTCCCGTACGCTGCGGCGGCGGCCTCCGCGTAGAGCTGGCCGGTCTGTGCTAGGTAGGCTTTCTGGTCGAAGTAGTCCAGCTCGAACAGCCCGGAAGCCCCCTCTCCGATGGCTCCCGTTATGATCGGGCTGTCCACCAGCATGAAGTCCCTATTATGGAAAAACTCTCTCCATGCCCATATGATCCTCTCCCTGACGGTCATTATGGCCCTCTGCCTCTGTGTCCTGAGCCATAGGTGTCGGTTGTCCAGGAGGAAATCGACCCCGTGATCCTTCTTGCCGATAGGGTATTCGTCGGTGGGGTTGTGTATAATCTTTATGGACGATACGGATAGCTCTACTCCAGACGTCGACCTATCGTCGGATCTCACAGTGCCGGTTAGCTCTAACGACGCCTCGATCCAGAGTTTTTTTGCCTCCTCGAAGGCCTCCTCCGATACCTCGTTTTTCACCATAACCGCCTGGACGAATCCAGAGCCATCCCTGATCTGAAGGAAATGAATCTTTCCTGAGCTTCTTTTGTTGTACATCCATCCCTTGATGACAACCTCTTCCCCTACATGGTCTATCATGTCTTTGACGCTGATCCACGGCGTAGCCATGAGCAAAACCTCCTCGTCGATATTGAGCGTTCCCGAAATGGGGCAGGTATATGATACACTAAGTTTGAGATTTCATTTTGTCGCATAGGAGGGCTTTGCTTGGATTTTCCTCGGCTTATGATCGCCGACGAGAGGAGGGAGGACGTAATTCCTTCCGGTATCGTGCTGGCGGCCACTATCAAATCTATGGGGATACCCCTTCGGCTTTTCGTCGGGGGAATTGACGATCGCTATTTGAGGATGCTTTCGGCCGGTCTGGGACAAGAGGTCTTCTCTATCGACCCCCTCCAGTTTAAGAGCGAATCGGAGGTTCGGTTTTTCTTCGGGTCGGTCGCAAAAGGCGACTGCCTCAACCTGATACTGTCACCCCTTGGCGTGACCGTAACGGAAGACCGAATGGTTATGGGCCAAGGGACGGTGGACCTCGCTCGAATACTGGACTGCGGCGTGGTGTCCGTGGTTCACGCTAACCCATTGGCGAGCATCACCGCCAGGGTAATGGTCGGTGTCTGGGAGAGGTTTTCCAAGGAAAACCTGGATCTATATGGGACTATTTTTTCCTCTGTTTTGAACCCCAGAGAGTACCAACTTCTGGAGTTGGAGCTTGGTCGGTCCATCCCATCCATGGCCATGGGGTACCTCCCTCGCTATATGGAGAGACGCATGATCTCCCTGGTGGATCTTTGCTCAGATCCCAGGATCGCCCAGCCTGTGGCTTCTGTGGGGGCGCAGCTTAAGTCCATGACCGGTCAGATAGACTGGTCCGCTTTGATGGCTTTTGGGGAGTACAGAAGCTCTCTGGATATCCCTAACAGGACCCTAGAGCCTCTGACTGGGGCTCCGTCCGTTGCGGTGGTGACCGATGGTACCCTATCCATCGGAATCGATAACGATCTTGCTCTCCTTAAGGCCATAGGCTGTCGTGTCATCCCCGTCCCCATGGCAGGGGGAGCGTTGCCTCCCGAGGCTAAAGTGGTGTATTTCCCTCACGGGTTGGGCCATCTGGCGATTAAAAAACTCTCCGGAAACGGGGCCTTTTTTCAGCAGGTTAGCAATTTGGCTTTGAGAGGAAGACCCACTTTGGTTAACGGAGGTTTTTCATCCGTGTGGGGACGGTGGTTTTCCCTTTCCAAAGACGAGATGGACAGACTTCCGGGCCTTGGGGCTTTTGACGAGGGTATCTTCGTTGAGCCTCACTTCCGAGGTTATGGCGTAGCTGTGGACATGGAGCCTCTCCCAGGGGCCAGGGATACACTCCCCTACGAGGGAGGGGAGAAGCTCAGGGGATACCTTCCCGACTTTATGGAGTCCTCCGTAGGCATTCCAGGGAAAGGCCTTTGTTCCTGGATGCTTAGAGAGGCCGACACTAAAAAGGAACTCGGCGAGGGGTTATGGAAGGTGGGAAAGGTCGTAGGCTGCCAGGCTAGGATAGAGATGTGGAGCTGTCCAGAGCTGATAAAGCGATGGATAAGGATTGAGGCAAAATAGAGGGAGGAGGAATGGCCTGTGGTCAGGATCGATAGGATTATAGGGGGAGCTTGGGGCGACGACGAGGACATTCTCTGGTGGAGCGGCAGATGGTGGAGAGCTGGGGCGCTTTTTGAGCTTACGGGCCGGATGGAATCGTCCTTGCGAGAGGGAGGCTTTTCCCCTGGCCAGAGGCTTGCGGTCCTGATGCCTAACTGCCCTTCTTTATTGGCCCTTTCCATGGCGTGTTGGAGGCTGGGAGGCTCTGTAGCCCCCTTGAATCCTGCCTCAGGACCGGATGCTTTGGTTGCAGCCCTGAAGTTTGGGGATCCCGCATCGGTCGTCCTTGGTGGTCCATTGGTCGAAAAACTCTCGCCCTTGCTTGATTCGTCGGGACTTCCCTGGTCGTCGACCTCCATGGATGGACCGATGGAAAACTACAGGGGCAGGGATTGTACCCCCTCCGGGGATGATATCGCCCTTCTTTTCGCCACATCTGGCACCACCGGTAGGCCTAAGGCGGTCCCCATCACCCACGACAACGTCTTCAGCGACGTTAAACAGTCCCTGGATCTTGTGAGCGAGATAAGGGAGGACGACGTATTCCTAAACGTCCTCCCCAACTTCCACACGTTGGGATTTATCGTCAGCGGTATACTGCCCCTTCTCTCCGGCATATCCCAGGCGATTATGCCCTCTTTTATGCCTCCTGATAGGGTGTTGGACTGTATCGATGAGACAAAAGCCTCCGTCTTGGTTGGGGTCCCGACGATGCTTCGCTTTATGGTCGGAGCCGCATCGAAGTCGAACAGAAGGTTTTCCTCCGTGAGGGTGATAATCAGCGGAGGCGATCGCTTTCCTCCCGACCTCGATCGAAGGGTCCAGGATGTCTTTGGGGTCCCGGTCCTGGAGGGATACGGTCTTACCGAATGTTCACCTGTGCTGGCCGTCAACCCCGATTACAGGTCTAGGAAGCTGGGGACTGTGGGGCCGATGTTGTCCAAAATCGAGTGGGAGCTGAGAGATCAGGATGGGGAACGGCTTGGACGAGATTCGGAGGGAATACTCTGGGTGAGGGGCCCTTCTGTGGTGAGAGAGTACTTCGGCGACAGGGAGAGCTCCGCGGAGAAGTTCGATAGCGATGGTTGGTTCGACACCGGAGACGTGGTCTCGGTGGACGACGACGGCTACGTCAGGATAATGGACAGGGCGTCGGACGTTATCATCGTGGGTGGATTCAACGTCTATCCCCAGGAGGTAGAGAACGCCATAATGTCCCTGAACGGCATAAGGGAGGCTGCGGTCGTAGGAGCGGAAAACTCCATGACAGGGCAGGTGCCGTGCGCCTACGTTATCGCCGAAGAAGGGATCTCCTCCGGCGATGTCATAGGCCATTGCAAACAAAATCTCGCTCATTTCAAAGTTCCAAGGAGGGTCGAGTTCGTCGACGAACTGCCTAAAAACAGCCTCGGAAAGGTATTGCGGAGGGTCCTTCGGGACGGGCTACGCGGAGAGATAAAGCCCTAGTGCCCTTATGGCGTCCTCTACCTTCGAAAAGCGAAACTCCGAGTCCTTGAGTATCGTCCCAATGGCGACGAAATCCCCTCTTCCGAAGGCCTTCAGTGCTGCCCTGTCGCTAGCGGTGTCCCCGAAGAAAAGCGGCCAGGACGTGCCTAACCTGTGACATATGACGTTCAGCCCATCGGGAGAGGGCTTTTTTATCCCGTCGTCGGAGCATACGGTCCTGTCCGATGGGAGATCCTCCCATCCTAGGGCCTCCAACGCCAGATATAGCTCCTTTCTGGATCTACCGGTGTATATCCCGACAGGGAGAGGTATCTTTTTCCAGTGCCTCTTGAACAGGGGTTTTTCACATCGCCAAAACCCGAGATCTCCCTCAAAGAGGGGTTTTCTCTTCAGAATTTCCTTGGTCTTTTCTTCGCCGAAGTAGATTTCCTCGCAGATCTTTCTTGTCTGTTCATAGGAAAGCAGGTCTCCGAACGACTCCTTCATCCATTCAACGAAAGAGCCCTCTGATAGGTCTACCCTGCGGAGGGTTTCCTCCCATTCCCATGGGGTCGGGAAGCTTTCGTCCAGTCCCTCCTTACCTTTTGCCGCTGCGACGGATAGGATGCCCCAGCATATGTCGTAGTCGTCGTTCAGGAATGGGAACATCTTGGATGTCTCGAAATGCCTTATCGTGAAAGGCGAGGAATCGCCCTTTCTCCCAAGCAGGTGCTCCCATACCCTTGGGACGGAGTTCCTTATTACCTCGGGGAACGATTGGCTCGTTTCCATCAGTACTCCGTCGACATCGAAGACAATGCAGTCCGCCTTAAGCGGTGATAGAATCGCCATAGATAACCCCTCCAGATGTTTAGAAATAACGGTCTATTCTAGGTGTTTGTCCGGCTAAAGGCAAGAGAGTAAGTTTTTATCCCTGGAGGTCTTTATCTATGATAGAAATTCCCCTTAGAAGAGGTTCTCCCTCTCCTCTGTATCAACAGCTGTCGGATCACCTTGAGAGGATGATAAGAGGTGGAGCCCTCATCCCTGGGGAGAGGCTTCCCGGAAGTCGCTCTTTTGCCCAAAGCCTTGGTGTGAGTCGAATGACCGTGATGGAGGCCTATCGGCACCTCGAGGAGCGGTTCTTGGTGGTTCAAAGAGGCAGGAGCGGGACTTTCGTCGCAGGTAGCCTCAGTCCCGAGGACCAGAGCATGAAGATAAGTGGGTGTCATTTGTCCATGGACGGGGAATGTCCTTCCAAATCTCTGGTGCCAGCTCTGGAGCTATCTCGTTTGGCGAAGGACGCTCTGGCGATCAGAGGAGTGGAGGTCCTCAGAGACGTCTCTATAGCCGGACTGGACGATCTCAGACATAGCCTTGTGTTCCATAGCGCCTCAAGAGGCATTCCTGGGGAGTGGCGAGATGTGGTGGTGACTTCGGGTGCTAGGCATGGCCTGGTGGTCTCCTTTGCTTTTCTGAGGAGCATGGGGATCTCGTCCATACTTATGGACAGGCTCAACTACCCAGACTCCTGGAGGTTGGCTCAGGCGGAGGGGCTTACGGTGATCCCTTTCAGAGACCACGAGGAGCTTATGTCCATGATGGAGGTTGCCTCCTGGGAGACAGCTGTGTATTTGGTCCCAAGCTTCGCCAACCCTACAGGAGCGACCATAAGCCTGGAAAACAGGCAGGCTATACTGGACATGTCCCACGTAAGAGGTCTGTGGATAGTGGAGGACGATGCGTACGGGGAGCTTCGGTACGGCCAGGACAGCGTTCCCGCCATGAGGGCCATGGACGACGGTCACAGGTTAATATACCTTGGATCTTTCAGCCAGGCTTTGTTCCCGGGGATGAGATTGGGATATTCCATGATCCCAGATGGGGCCATGGACCTTTTTCTGTCCGCGTTGAGCCTAAGAGGTGGGCCTGCTTCGTCGTTGGTCCAGTGCGTGTTGGATAGGTTTATCTCCTCTGGTGGCCTTGAGATGGCTCTCGACAGGGTTAGGGTGGAGATGTCGTTCAGAATGAAGAAGCTCTCCTGCGAACTGGGGCAGATACCCTTGCCATGGGGACACAATATGCCTCAGGGCGGAATCTACCTGTGGCTGTCGACTCCCGGCCTGGACGGTCAGGAGGCCTCCCGACTGGCGAGGCTTTCCGGCGTATCGGTATCTCCAGGCGTGGTTTTTTCCCTGGAGAAAAGGCCTCTTGAGGCTGTGAGGCTTTCCGTTTCGGACGTGAATCTGAGCTCCATATCCTCAGCGGTAAGGGCCCTTAGCGTCGCATGGGGTGGCTACCTTTCGTCGTCGTCCGGGAGAAAGTAGAGGTGGATGTTCTTTTTCCAAAGCCAGAGCGCTAGACCTGCTGTGGTTGATCCTCCTAACAGTCCCAGCACTATATAGTCCAGCCGTCCCTGCCCAACTAGGTAGCCTCCCATCCCAGCTATGGCATAACCGTAAAGGATCAACGTGGCTATGGACAGAAACATAACTATTACCCTCATCAAAATCCCTCCTGTCTTTAGCGTCTAAGATGATACCACACGCTGTCCAGAGCATACGTCAACCTTTTTTAAAAAATAGTTGACGTATGCTCTTGTGTCGTGCTATCCTTTCAAAGTCATGTCATCTTAGTTAGGGAAGTGGTTGGCGATGAGGAGAAAAACGCGATTAATGGCACTTACCGGGCTTTTTGCAGCTCTGACTGCGATAGGAGCCTATATAAGGATACCTATACCTAATCTTCCCTTCACCCTTCAACTTTTTTTCTGTTGTCTGGCTGGGGTCACCCTAGGTTGGCGTTGGGGGGCAGTCTCTCAAATTGTATATGTTTTTATCGGGCTGACTGGTATCCCTGTTTTCACCGGCGGAGGTGGCCCTTCCTACGTCCTGTCCCCTACCTTTGGTTATCTTATAGGATTTATCGCTGCGTCGGCTTCGATAGGTTATCTGTTCGATAGGATGGGCACTCTCTCCTTCAGGAAAGCCTTCGGAGCGTCTTGTTTGGCTGTCCTTGTGGTGTACCTTTGTGGTGTGCCATGGATGTGGATGGCCTACGGTCTGTGGCTGGGTGAGCCTAAATCGGTGTATTGGGCCCTCTGGTATGGGTTTTGCACCAACATAGGAGGGGACATCCTGTTGGCGTCGTTGGTGGCCCTCACCTCGGTTAGAGTCCTACCTGCCCTCAAGATGGCCGGGCTTCTCGTCAGATGATCGATCACGTTCAGGAGATAACTGGGCTCCTTGAGGTCGATCTAGATGAGCTTCTGACAAGGGCCGACGGGATAAGACGCAAGAGGAACTCGGCTGTGGAGCTTTGCTCCATAGTGAACGCTAAATCTGGCGCCTGCTCCGAGGACTGCGCCTTTTGCGCTCAGTCTAGATTTTGGGGTAGTTCCTTCAAGGGGGAGGTCGTCTCCAGGGACAGAGCCCTAGAGGTCGCCTACCGCTGTCTGGAATCGGGAATCTCCAGGCTTTCCCTGGTTACCGCTGGAAGGAGCTTATCCGATCAGGAGGTCGACCTGTTCTGTCGCATTTACGAGGATCTGGCTAAGACTGGCATAGGGCTCTGTGGATCCCATGGATTGCTCTCAGAGGCCCAACTGAGTCGGCTGTTCTCCTCTGGAGTGTCCAGATATCACTGTAACCTGGAGACAGGTAAGGGTTTTTTTCACAGAGTTTGCACCACCCATAGCCTGGAGGAGAAGATAGAGACCCTAAAGGCCGCCAGAAAAGTCGGTTTGGAGCTGTGTTCCGGGGGTCTGTGGGGAATGGGAGAGGACGAACTCCATAGGGCGGAGATGGTAGCGTCCCTTATGGAGCTCCGTGTGGACTCAGTTCCGATAAACTGCCTTATCCCTATTAAAGGAACCCCTATGGAGGCGGTTACTCCACTTGATCCAGATGTGATCCTGAGATGGGGGGCTATAGCCCAGATAGCCATGCCGTGGGCCACCATCCGATACGCAGGGGGAAGATCTCTCCTTGGTGAGAACGTGATAAGGGGCTTAAATGGAGGGATCGGAGGGCTTTTAACCGGAGACTACCTGACCACGTCCGGTAGCACGGTAGAGCACGACCTGACTATGATTGAGTCCATCGGCCTGCGCCTTATAGTCCCATGAATGGGCGTATCTGGGTTTTAGGGACAGGGACCGACGTCGGAAAGACGGTCCTTTCCGCGGGTCTTCTATGGTGGTTGAGGAGGAGGTCCAACTGGGGGTATTTAAAACCTGTCCTGTCCGGTGCTCTGCGATCCCATAGGGGATTGCTACCTGAGGACGCTCTTTTCGTCTCTCAGGCGGCGGGTCTGACCGATGATCCTCTGCGGATGGTCCCCAACTTATATCAGGCTGCTTGCTCTCCTCATCTGGCGGCCAAATTGGAGGGACGTCCTGTTGACTACGAAAAGATATCCTCGGCTGAGTCGTATCTGTCCGATCTCCACGATGGACTTGTGTGGGAGTCCGCAGGTGGTCCTGCTACCCCACTCGACGACGGAGGGGCGATGATGTCCGATTTGGTGGTAAAGTGGCCAGGAGTTGTCCTTTTGGTCTCTCCTGCAGGGGTTGGGTCCATCGGCCAGACCCTGACCGTGTGGGATTTTTTGACTTTTAGAGGTATAAGGGTCTCTGGACTTGTGCAGTGCGGATCCGGTGTCGACAGAGCGATAGAGGAGGAGAACAGGAGATACGTCGAGAGGTACACAGGGATTCCCTTCGTGGCCGCTCTACCCCGGGTCGATCGTATGTCCCCCGAGGGCGCGGTTCGTTGCTTCGAGCTAGGGGTTTTCGAGGCATTGCTTACCGAAATCCTGGGATGAGAGGTAGAGAGTCGAAGGGCCGTATTTCTCGTTAAAGTTAAAGTTAGTTTAAAACGTCAAGGCATGGGCAATCGCCCGTGCCTTGACGTTTTTTCACTGTGTGACCCTGAATGAGATTGTATATCTCTTCCATCCATGATACTATTAAGACAATTGTACAATCTGTCTTTCTATGGGGGGAGATAAATCGTGAGAGATTCCAAGATATACACCACTTCAGCGGATTACGCGTATCAGGAGCTAAGGCATAAGATCATAACCAAGCAGCTTAAGCCCGGCCAGAGGCTCCCGGAGGTCAACGTGGCAGTCCAGATGGGAGTCAGTAGAACCCCCGTAAGGGAGGCCCTGAGAAGGCTTTCCAGCGAGGGGCTGGTGATAATAATACCAAACAGCGGGGCGCGGCTGGCATCACCTTCCGCTAAAGAGATGGAGGACAGCTTTATAGTCAGGGAGATGCTTGAGTGTCTGTCTGTCTCTCTGGCCGCGGAGAAGGTGCAGGATAAACATCTTCGTCGAATGGAGGAATTGATCCTGGACGAGGTTAGAGCGGTGGAGGAGAAAAACCTCGAGTTTTATCTGGAGGCATATGAGGGCTTCCACAGGACCGTGGCGGAGGCCAGCTGCAACCGGATTTTGGCCGACTACATAGAGAACATACTGGCCAGGACCAACGCATACGTCGTGTTTTTCGATCCCTTTTACGAACAGGAGGAAAATCCCACGGTGGGAGAACATAAGGCCATTCTTGGGGCTCTGGAGAAAAGGAACCCATCCTTGGCGGTGGACCTGATGAAGTCTCACCTCAGAAGGTCCGTATCCTGTCTGAAACTCTCGGATCACTGATACCTAAAAGGCTCGGTCTATGAGAAAATTGGGCGACTCACGGGGATAAAAATAGCGTAGGAGAACTCCCTTACAAAAAAAGTCTGAACATTGGAGGATTTTATATGACCGAGAGACAGCTTCCCACACTAGATCTTAAAAGAGGATACGCTAGGATAAAGGACGAGATAGATGGAGCGGTGAAGGATGTTCTGGAGAGCCAGTATTTTGTAATGGGGCCCACAGTATCGGCCTTTGAGTCGGACGTGGAGCGCTACCTGGAGGTCCCTAGGGCTATAGGATGTGCCTCCGGTAGCGACGCTCTGCTTCTCGCTCTGATGGCGTTGGACGTCAAGCCCGGAGACGAGGTCATAACGACCCCCTATTCGTTCTTTGCGACCGTGAGCTGTATAACCAGGCTGGGGGCCACTCCGGTATTCGCCGACATAGACCAGTACAGCTATAACGTCACGGCCGAATCGGTCCTGTCCAAGGTTACGGAGAGGACCAAGGCGTTTATCCCTGTGCATCTTTTCGGTCAGATGGTGCAGCTCGAGAGGATCCAGCCGGAGCTTGAGGCCAGGGGTATAGCGGTGGTGGAGGACTGTGCTCAGTCTTTCGGGTCTTGGCGAGAGATTGACGGAGCCCCGGTCCGCTCCGGAGCTTGTGGCGTGTTAGGTTGTTTTTCCTTCTTCCCGACCAAGAACCTAGGCTGTTGCGGCGATGGTGGAATGGTGGTCTCCAGGGATCAAGCGATAGCCGACAGGGTCGCAAAACTCAGGGTACACGGGGCTGGAGCCACCTACTATCACGACGAGGTCGGCCTAAACAGCCGTCTGGACGCTATTCAGGCCGCCATACTCAGGGTCAAACTTCGCCATCTGGATAAGTGGAACGAGGAGCGCAGGGCAGTGGCGGACAGATACAGGGCGCTTTTCGCCGAACACGACCTTCTCGACGTGGTAGTCCCTCCTTCGGAGGACCAGGGAAATTACCACATCTACCATCAGTACGTTCCCAGGGTGTCCGGTGACAGGGATGGTCTGGTCGAGTTCCTCGGCAGGGAGGGGATAACCTCCAGGGTCTATTACCCTGTGTCGCTACACCTCCAGAAGTGTTTCAGCTTCCTAGGCTACGGAGAGGGAGACTGTCCCGTTTCGGAGAGATTGAGCCGCGAGTCCATAGCGCTTCCCATCTTCCCCGAGTTGACGTCCAGCGAGCAGGAGTGGGTCGTGTCCACCATAGCGGAGTTTTACGGCAGGAAATAGCCCACATAGGAGCTATAATTTGACCTCGACTCGGGAATGTGTAAATATACCGGTGTGAGCTGGAGCTTTTTAGGGTATCATACGGCACTATAGAGCGATTATGGAGGTGATAGTGGGATGTTTCCCTTCTTCTTCGATCCGACGATGATGTTTCTGATACCGGCGCTGATGCTGGCGTTTTGGGCCCAGACCAGGGTCAAGTCCACCTTTGCCCAGTATAGCCAGGTGGGCTCTCGTGGGGGAGTGACCGGTTCTGACGTCGCAGCTGCACTGTTGAGTCGCTTTGGCCTTTCCGATGTGCCTGTCAGGCCCATACCGGGCAACCTCACCGACCACTATGATCCCAGGGACAGGAGCCTCAGCCTCTCCCAGTCTGTCTACGGCAGCACCAGCATAGCTGCCATAGGTGTGGCCGCTCACGAGGTGGGGCACGCCATGCAGCATCAGGAGGGATACCTGCCTCTTCAGCTGAGAAACGCTATAGTTCCGGTGGTCAATATCGGTTCCATGGCTGCTTTCCCCCTTTTCTTCATAGGATTGCTCTTCAGGGGACAGACATTGATGAACCTGGGAATAGTCCTCTTTGTAGGGGTTCTGATCTTCCATCTGGTCACCCTTCCGGTGGAGCTTGACGCCAGTTCGAGGGCTTTGAGGGTTCTTGAGGGCACCGGTATGCTGGCATCCGACGAGATAGTAGGAGCTAGAAAAGTCCTCAACGCCGCTGCCTGGACCTACGTGTCGGCCACCGTGATGGCGGCGGCTCAGCTGGTAAGGCTTCTGGTCCTGAGAAATATGTTTGGGCGCGACGAGTAGGGCCGATTGAGAAAGCGCTTTTCATCCGGTACAGGCTATACTAAGATAGGGTGGCCCTCCTCTGGAGAGGCCACCTTTTATCGTGTTATGGAGAGGGGGGCTAATATGCCTCTTTTGGTGCTTTTAGTAGTGTTGTTTCTGGTTCCCTGGCTCGGGCTGGCTTTGCTGATATCGGTTGGACTGCTTTTCCTGGTCCTGATCCCGCTTGGCGTCGCTGGGGGGGCTCTTTTTTCTATCATGGCAAAACCCTCCAATCTGACGTCCATATTCTGCGATGGCAGGGTCAAGAGGGTTCACGGCCTACAACATGCAACCTGTAACGTCCTGATCTCCCGTGGGTATGTCTGCTCGCCAGGGGAGGTCGACAGAGGCGGCTTTTCTGTGGATGGTCTGGACGACCCATCGTTCGTGATGGAAGCCGCCAGAGAGGCTCTGGAGCTTTTAAAATCAGGCCGGAGGGATCTGGCGGTCTATTCCAGGTGTGGGGCGACCATGCTGGGGGTCAACCTTCTGCTCTCGTGCGTCTTTATCTTCCTCGTGGCTGTCTCCGGTCATTTTGGACTTCTTTCCGTTGTGTTAGCCCTGATTATGGCCCATCTTTTTGGGCCGGTTCTGTCTCCATCCATCCAGAGGTGGTTGACGACGGATTGGAGAGTGGGAGCCCTGTCGATTTCGGGTGTAGAATCCAGGTCGGGCGTAAGGCGGATGGGGGGATTTTCGGTTATGATGTCCCGTGTGATCTACGTGAGCGTCCAGGAGGATGCAGGAGTTATAGAGGCGGAGGTAGTTTTATGATTTCAGATGGCGGTGGGAAAGGCTTTGTAAAGGGAGGTAGAGGGCCCGGTGGAAGTTCCGGTCAATCCCGTGGTGGAACCAGGCCAATGAGGGGAATTGAGGCTGCTCTCGAGGTATGGCAGGAGGTCAGAAGGGGTGCCTTTGCCAGCGAAAGCCTGAGGAAGGTATCGGATAAGGTCTCCCACAGGGATAGACCTCTTACCGCTACGTTGGTCTATTCCCTGATCCGTAGAGAGTCCCTTTGGCGTGAGGTGGTGGGGCGTTTTCTAAAGACCGGCAGCGGAGTCTCCCCCGCGGTCAAAGATGCCCTCTTAGTCGGCGCCGCAGGCGCCCTTGAACTTAGGACCTTCGAGCCCAAGGTATTGGTAAACGCTTTGGTCGAGTGGACCAAGTTAAGGGATGAGCACGGTGGAAAGGTGGTCAACGCCGTTCTTCGTCGTATAGTGGACGAGGGGGGCAAGGTCCTGGCAGAGATAGAGGGGAGTCCAGCCTTTGCCGATTTGGCCATGAGGACCGGCACTCCCCTGTGGGTCGCGAGGGCATGGGAAAACTGTTTCGGACGAGAGGACGGCAGGGCGTTGGTGGAGCTGCAGGCCCAGCCGATTTCCCTGTCCTTAAGGGTATCCCCTGGGGTTAACAGAGAGGACGTAGTGGAGGGGTTGATTAAAGGCGGCTACAACGCCGATCCCTCACCGGTCCTGCCCTTCTCGGTCAGACTGGGCGGCACAGCGCTTCCAACTTCGCTGCCCGGTTACGATTCGGGCGAGATAACCCCTCAGAGCGAGTCGTCCATGTTTTTCCTGGAGAGCATAAGAGGAGTGGCTAAAGGGCCATTTCTAGACATGTGCGCCGGACGGGGGATAAAGACCGGCCAGCTCGTACAGATGTACCCCGGTTCCTCTGTTGAGGGATGGGATCTGTCCGATTCCAGGATAAACGCTGCCAGGCGAGAGATGGCTCGGCTGGGTCTACCTGACTACGTGAGCTTTTTCTGCGGCGATGGTCTGAAGCTGGATCCTAGAGTTGCCCCCAATACGGTTATCCTTGACGCTCCATGTTCCGGTAGCGGGACCTGGCGGCGTCATCCCGAGGCTAAGTGGAGGCTTACCCAGGAGGCCCTGACCGACTACAGCGCGACCCAGGTAAAGCTCCTCAAAAGAGCGGTGGATATGGTGGCTCCCGGTGGGACGGTCCTTTACGGGACATGCAGCCTGTTCAAGGAAGAAAACGAACAGGTCGTTGCCAGGGTTATGTCGGAGCGGCCCGGGCTTTTGGAGCTGGACCCTCCGTCTGAGATATCCTCAATAGGAAGAAGGGGTAGGCCCTGGGGGCATTACATGTGGCCAGATAATCCCTGGTCCGACGGTTTTTACATGGCCCTTCTTTCGGTAAGGCACTGAGGAGGTGTGATGGTTTGAAAAAGGTAGTTCGCCTAAGCCTTATACTGGTTCTTTTGGCTATTCTCGGCTCGGCTGGGACAGTGTTCTACACCGTCTTTATAGGGGGTGAGTCCGTGGTGGTCCCTCCCATGGTGGGGACATCCGTGCTGGACGCGGTAGCCATGGTGGAGCGGATGGGGCTGAGGGTCAGGGTAGACCAGGAGGATTCACTTGAGACCAGGGGGACCGTTATAGCCCAATGGCCCCAGGCAGGGATAAAGATCAGGACAGAGAAGATTCTCATCCTCAAGGTCAGCAAGGGAGGGTACAAAAAGGCACTCCCTGATCTGCGAGGGATGGAGTTCTCCATGGCCAGTTCGAAGCTAAGCGAGATGGATTTCGTCCTAGGTGACGTTATAAGGGTCCAGAACCAGAGGCCCGCCGGTATGGTGATAGCCCAAAACCCCGCTGCCCCTGTCATGTTAAGCAGGTCCAGACCTGTGAGTCTTCTCGTCAGCATGGGACCGGAGAGGGACGTGCGCGGTCATATAACCGTGCCTGACGTCCTCGGGAACGACGAGGAGTCGGCCAGAAAACTGGTTGCTGAGAGTGGTCTGTCCGTATCGGTGGAGTACGTCTACACCCAGTCCTCCCCCCCGGGAATGGCCATTTCCATGACCCCAAAAGCCGGTAGCAAGGTCAGCCCAGGCTCCGCAGTAACAGTGAAGGTATCCACCATGAAACAGACCGGGAGCCAAACTACAGCTGCTGTTCCTCCCTCTGCTCCCGTGGTGACCCTTCCTGGAACCGCTTCTGATCTGGGATCCCAGACTGTGCTGGAGCAGCCCAAACCGGTACAGCAGTCATCCGGTGGAGCCAGAGTGGTGGTTCTCACACCAGGAGAGCCTCAGCCCAAGCCCCAAAATCAGCCTTCGTCTCAGCCCACACAGCAGGAGCAGCCCCAGGTGTCGCAGACCCCGGCTCCTCAGCCGGTCTCGACCCCCGCTCCCGCTAAACCGGTCGTCTCGGGAAAGACCGCGAAGGTCAGATATCAGGTCCCACCTCTGACCAAGCCATTGAACCTCAAGATCGAGATGATAGACAAAAGCGGAGCGAAGGCGTTGGTCAACAAGGAGGTCGCAGGTGGTGAATATATCTCCCTGGATGCCCCCTATAACGGCGAGGCAGCTGTAACCATATACCTTGGAGGAGAATTTGTATGGCAAGACAGATATCGCTAGACGGGAGACCCTTTCTGGTCGCCCCTTCCCTGCTTTCCGCAGACCAGCTAAACATGGCGGAGAGCATAGCCTCTTTGGGGCAAAAGCACGATTGGCTTCACGTGGACGTAATGGATGGTCACTTCGTCCCGAATCTGTCCTACGGCCCTTCCCTGGTCCGTGCCCTCAGGAAGAGGTATCCAGAGGAGATACTGGACGTCCACCTCATGGTCCAGCCACCGGAGGACTTTATAGAGCCCTTTATCGACTCGGACCCGGACTTTTTGACCGTTCACGCCGAGGCCACACCTCACATCCATAGGGTTCTGGGGAGGATCAAAGAGAGAGGGATAAGGCCCGGAGTGGTTCTCAACCCGGGAACCACTGTCGAGTCGATTTTACCGATTATCCATATGGTGGACATGGTGCTGGTCATGTCGGTCAACCCGGGCTTTGGAGGCCAGTCTTTTCTGCCCGAGGTGACATCCAAGGTCGTCGACCTTTGCCGTGTCAGGGCCGCCAGGGGGCTGTCTTTCCTTGTGGAGATGGATGGCGGAATAGGCCCATCCAACGTGTCGGACGTGGTTAGATGCGGAGTGGACGTGGTGGTCATGGGTAGCGCTGTCTTTGGAACCGAAGACCCGGGGAGGACCTTAGAGGATATACGTAAAAAAGTTGTGGAGGGTAGCTTAAAATGAGAGATTCTTTTGATGAGTTCGATTCTGCCGTATCCGATAGGGGCGATATTCACGGGGAGGTCTCCCTTCAGTCCTTGGGTTCTATCGTAAAGGAGGAGAGGGAGGCCAAAGGCCTGACCATAGACTATATGGCCGACAAAACCAAAATACGTCAGGCCTACCTTATAGGGATAGAGTCGGGAGCGATGGAAGGATTCCACGGCAACGTCTACAAGAGGGGATTCGTCAAATGCTATCTGGAGTCTCTGGACATGGCAGACCTTTGGCCCTACTATGACGGACTGTTGAAGGATGGTCCGTCAAAGGTAGACCTTGATTCCACCCCTCCCCTTGGAGATTTCACCCCGCCCACGAAAGGATTCAGAAAGGGATCCAGAAAGACCGTGTTTGCGCTCCTCTTTGCGGTTATAGCTGCCTCAGGTTGGTATATATGGTCCAACAGGGATGTCCTGAAAACCGAGGTCGTTAGGATTCAGGAGGAGCAGATGGAGATGGCCCAAAAGGCCAAGGAGCAAAAGGCCAAGGAAGAGCAGGAGCGGTTGGAGGCTGAGGCGGCTGAGGCTGCCCGTCTTGTCGTCTCCCAGGATAGTTCGGTTGTGGCGGCTGTTCCTGAGGCGTCGAATATCGTTGTTTCCGGCGATGAGGGTAAGCCGGTTCTGTCCGTGACCGCAATAAAGGATTCCTGGGTCAGGATAACCAGGGAGGGAGAAAGGATCTTTGGGGGGACTCTGAAAGTCGGACAGGACGTAAAGGTCGAGGCCACTGGCAGAATACACGTTATCTACGGTCGTCCCGAGACCTTGAAGGTCGCCTGGAACGGTGCGGAGATAGACCCCTCTAAAGAAGGACCTGGCCCGGTTCATTTTCTATATTCGTCCGACGGCAAATACTCTGCCATATCGGCCCAGGACGCCGAGGCACTTTGGGCGCAGGCCCCTATATCCGGGGATCTGATGCCGGAGGAGACGCCGGTGGCGGAGGTCAAGGCTGGCCCGCCTGTGATGATAATAAAGGCGATCAAGGGTGACTGTTGGCTCAAGGCAACCTCTGGGGGCAAGACCCACTATGCAGGAACCCTAAAAAAGGGATCCGAGGCATCGATGGATCTGTCCAGCCCAGTTCACGTTGTGTTCGGTAACCCCTCTGCTGTGTCCGTCTTCGTGGACGGCAAGAACGTCGGATACGCTGGGACACCAGGTCAGGTGGCTAGGACAATCTATGGGACCGACGGATCGGTGAAGGCAGCGCCAAAACAATGAATAACCTTCATATAATCACCCTCGGTTGTCCCAAGAACTCGGTCGATAGCGAGTTCTTGGCGGGGTGGTTGGATCAATCTCGTTGGCTCCTGGTCCAGGACGTCCAACAGGCCGATGTCGTCATAGTCAACACCTGTGGCTTTATACAGCCAGCTGTGGAGGAGGGCATTGATGTCATACTCGACCTGGAGAGGATGAAGGAGCAGGGGGCCATAAGGGCTATAGCCGTGGTTGGATGTATGGTCAACCGCTACGGAGACGACCTGAAAAGGGAGTTCCCGTCGGTGGACTACTGGGCTGAGGCTGAGGATTGGGCGGATCTGGCCAGAGCTATGGGGCTTGGATCCGGTTTTAAGGGCAGGAAGCTTCTGTCCCCATCTTCATGGACGAGATACCTGAAGGTCGGAGAGGGCTGTAACACGCGCTGTTCCTTCTGCACCATACCATCGATAAGGGGGCCTCTGAGGAGTAAAGACTCCGACGGACTGGTTAGGGAGGCTGTAGCGATGGTTGAGGAGGGAGCCAAAGAGCTCTGTCTCGTCGGTCAGGACCTCACCGTCTACGGTCTAGACC
>CAYNAN010000005.1:0-64872 GCA_964395085.1 uncultured Synergistaceae bacterium | reverse complement strand
GAGGTCTTCGTGTCGGTGTCTCCGACGCCAGATACCCCATTCCCTACATGGCGGATCCCATCACCATCGTCGAGCCCTGCGACGTGCGCCTTATGAGGCGGTGGCTAGGACGCAGGGCTAAGA
Organism: uncultured Synergistaceae bacterium; assembly: GCA_964395085.1. Lineage (GTDB taxonomy): Bacteria > Synergistota > Synergistia > Synergistales > Dethiosulfovibrionaceae > Dethiosulfovibrio. The sequence continues at coordinate 64,749 of CAYNAN010000005.1, read as the reverse complement.
GGGGATGGAGCCTAGAGCGCATGAGAGAGGCCTGTGGTGAGGTGATCTCATGACATGAGGGAGGTCACGTATTTCACTAAGGACGAAATCAGGAGGATACCTAAGATCCTCAGGTCTCGTGACCGGTCCGAAGAGGTGTCCCTGAGGGATTGCGCCCTGTTTATGGTGGGTATCAACTCGGCTCTGCGTGCCGGAGATCTCCTGGGTTTGAAGGTCGGGGATATCTTGGCTGGATCGGCCAAGAGGATACAGATCCGAAAGGAGATCATCCTTGTAGAGGGAAAGACGAAAAAGGAGCGTTGGATATATCTGCCAGATTCTGCGAGAGAGGCTGTTAAGGCTTACCTCAAAGTGCGTAAGGATCGCAGGGGGCTTTCGCCTGAACAACCGCTATGGATGTCCACCAGGGGGAAAGAGCCCAAGGCGATATCCTACGTCCAAGTTTACAGGACCCTCCGGTGGGCGGCACGAAGGGCCGGCGCAGATCTTCGTCTAAGGCATATCGGATGCCACTCTATGAGGAAGACCTATGGCCATTGGCTTTATTACAAGACGGAGGGGGAGCCCTTCACCTTGGCCGAACTGATGTTCATGTATGGTCACTCGTCAGAGCAAATTACCTTGAGATACCTGGGTATCACCGCCAGAGAGCTGAGGGAGAAGGCCCGGAATTCAGTGATTGAATAGCGGTCGTACAGTTAAATATAGGGGGTCTACACATAATGTTCCAGAGTTGGCGAAATTACGGTTAAAAACGAGAGGTGCGAAAGCGAAGCAAAGCCGGTGGGCGCAAGGCCTGAGAGGGTACCAATCTCTAACCACATTCCCTGTAGATATATTACATGAGTAAGGCAGTAGGGAATAAATCTAAAATCGCGCGAAGCATTGCAAACAGTGGGTCCTTCCCGAGGGGGGCGGCGCGGGTAAGGGAACCCCCCCCAACGAGCACGATTTGGCTAGACACTCCAAAATTGGAGCTCAGTCCAGTCCACTCGAACCGTCGTTTTTCTGAACTTTACAGGAGGTGAGGTTAGTTGAATTGTCAAGCTAAAAAGGATCTGTTAGACCAGCTGATCTCGGCCAAAGACGTGGCTCGGCTGCTGGGGGTGACCGAAAGCTGGGTACATAAGTTGGTCAAAAAGGGCTATATCTCAAAGACAGATACGGGCCGTTTCTCTCTAGGGGCCTCTGTCGGTGGGTATATCCAATACATCAAAACCGGGGAGTCCTCAAATCTGAGCCCTCAGGACATGATGAAGGAGAAGTTCCGGCTGACGAAGGCTCAGGCCGATAAGGCAGAGATGGAGGTTCAGGAGCTGGAGAAGGAGCTTGTCCGTGTTGATGAGGTTCGGAGGGCGTGCAGTGATATGGTGTCCACCTTTCGGGCGAAGGCTCTGGGACTGCCGTCGAAGGTGGCTCCTAAGGTCTTGGGCATGGCCTCTGTCGCTGAGGTTCAGGCTTGCCTAAAGCGAGAGGTTAATGAGGTTTTGCAGGAGCTGAGCGAATATGAGCCTTAGCGTTGTTGCAGATCTGATATGCGATGTGGCCAAGTCTGTTGCTCCTCCTCCGGAGCTTACGGTCAGCCAGTGGGCAGACAAATATCGTCGTCTCTCTAGGGAGGCTTCTGCCGAGCCTGGGCAGTGGTCCACCGATAGGGCTCCTTATCAGAGGGAGATAATGGACGCTTTGTCTGATCCCTTGGTGGAGGGGGTTGTCGTGATGTGCGGCTCCCAGTCGGGCAAGACGGAGATAGTTCTTAATACCTTGGGATATCACGTCCACTATGATCCAGCTCCTATATTGATACTCCAGCCGACTCAAAAGCCTATGGCAGAGGACTTCTCAAAGGACAGGGTCGCTCCGATGGTCAGGGATACGCCGGTTCTTAGGGGCAAGGTGAGATCCCCAAGGAGCAAAGACTCCAATAACACCATATTGCATAAGGCTTTTGACGGTGGCCATCTGACAATAGCAGGGGCAAATTCAGCGTCCTCTCTGGCCTCTAGGCCTATACGCATCCTTCTCGCTGATGAGATCGATCGTTATCCTCTGGCGGTTGGAGGTGAGGGAGACCCTCTGACCCTTGCGGAGCAGAGGACCACCAACTTCTGGAATCGAAAGAAGCTGTTCGTATCGACTCCTACGGTGAAGGGGATATCCCGTATAGAGGCTAGATATGCTCTGTCTAGCAGGGAAAGATGGTGTGTCCCATGTCCTGTGTGCGGAGATCTTCAGCCTTTGAGCTGGAAACAGGTTCGTTTTCCAGACGAAGAGTGGCTTTATCCCACCTATGAGTGCCGATCCTGCCATGTCAGGAGTAGCGAGCAGGCCTGGAAGTCGATGATGTCCAAGGGGGAATGGGTTGCGGATAGCCCTGGAGCGAAGGAGAGAGGCTTTCACCTGAACCAGCTTTCCTCGCCCTGGCGGTCCTGGACCGAGATCATCGACCAGTTCAAGCGAGCCAAGGCGGCCTTGGACGCTGGCGACGTCGAGCCTATGAAGGTCTTTATCAACACGGTTTTGGCCGAGACCTGGGAGGAGCGAGGCGAGGTAATAGAGCCGGATCGATTCATGGAGCGATGTGAGTTTTACTCTGCCGAGGTCCCCGAGGGGGGCGTGCTCCTTACTATGGGGGTGGATGTCCAGAGGGATCGTCTCGAGGCCGAGGTGGTCGCCTGGGGTGCGGGGGAGGAGTCTTGGAGCGTGGATTATAAGGTGCTTCAGGGAGACCCCACAGAGCCAGGGGTATGGGACGCTCTGACGACATACAGGACAAAAACGTGGACCCACGAGTCTGGAGTGGAGATGTCCATCGATGCGGTGGCTATAGACTCGGGGGACAATACTCAGGCTGTCTATGACTATGTTCGTGATCTTGGCAGGGAGAGGGTTTTCCCGGTCAAGGGTTTGGCTGGAGACAGAGCGGTCATATCCGGCCCGACAAGGCAGAGGGCTGGCAAGAGATCTCGTCCGGTTATGCTTTATCGTGTTGGTGTGGATACGGCGAAAAAAACCGTTTATGCGAGGTTGAGGCTTGAAAGCGGTGCTGGGTATTGCCACTTCCCTGTTGGCAGGGATCAGGAATATTTCCTGCAACTCACGGCGGAGAAGCTAGTTACCAGATACAAGAAAGGCTTCCCATACCGGGTGTGGGAGAAGATCCGGGCGAGGAACGAGGCTTTGGACTGCCGGGTTTACGCCTATGCGGCGATGAAGCTTTTGAATCCAGATTGGGAGGCTCTCAGACGCAGGGTGGCCCCTATCAGACGAGACGTCGAGGACGAGGGTAGTAAACGCAGTGCGGCGAAGAGACGGCGCAGAAGCGGTGGTTTTGTGGGGAGGTGGTGATTTGATATCCATCCCTGAAAGGGTTATAGCCGGGATGCCTTTGAAGTTCTCCGTAAGGGTTGATGAAACGGTGGCTCCTGGGTGGGGCATGTCCTTTTTTCTGAGGGGAGGTGGTGCTCTAGACTGTTCTGGGGTTCCCGATGGGGATGAGTTCTTCTTTAGCTTGGATACGACAGGGCTTCCCCCTGGGACCTATTGGTACTCTCTGAGGGGCGTCTCTGGCGATAGTGTAGAGGAGCTGGCTTCTGGGGCGATAGAGGTTTGCCCGGATATAGCGTCAATGGAAACGTATGATGGGAGATCCCACGCAAGGAGGGTATTGGACGCCATAGAGGCGGTTTTGGAGCAGAGGGCGACCCACGATCAGCAGTCTTACTCCATCCAGACGTCCCTAGGCATGAGGCAGTTATCCAGGGTTCCGCTGGACGAGCTGTTGAGGCTTCGAAAGATTTACACCGTCGAGTGCAGGAGAGAGTCGGGAAAACCTATCGGTAGGAGGGTCCGAGTATGGATATGAGCCTGTATCGATTTATGGCCTCTAAGGGCAGCCAGGGGCTTGCGAGATCTCCCTCTCGTAAGCGGAGTTACGACGCCGGTGGGGCTTCTAGGTTGACGTCTACATGGACGTCTATCCCTGTTGATGCCGATGAGATAGTGCGTCGCAATCTCCGGGCGTTGGTGGCTCGATCCAGGCAACAGGTGGCCAACAACGATTACGCCAGGAGATTCCTTCAGATGGTCCAGGATAACGTGATAGGAGCTCAGGGTGTTATCCTTCAGGTTCAGGCCAAGAGGAAAAATGGAGCTCCAGATACGCCACTAAACGATGCCGTGGAGTGGGCCTTTTGGGAGTGGGGTCGACGTGGTAACTGCGATGTCACCGGCAGGCTATCCTGGTTGTCCATTCAGCGTCTGGTCGTTGCTACCGTGGCAAAAGACGGCGAAGCTGTGGCTTTGCTGAGGTATGGCGATATGGCTGGTCCCTGGGGATTTGCAATACAGCTTGTGGATCCTCAGAGGATTCCGGTGGAGTACGACGAGGAGAGTTTGCCCAACGGGAATATAGTGCGTCACGGTATAGAGATGACGGAGTACGGTAGGCCGGTTGCCTATTATTTTCGAACCGACGACGAGAAGGCCGGTTACGTGAAGTGGACGGGACACCGTTATGTCAGGATTCCAGCGTCTCAGGTGATCCATGTTTTTGTGCCTGAAATAGTGGGGCAAAAAAGAGGTTTGCCCTGGATGTCCACCGCTTTGTTACGGCTGCATATGATAGGCGGCTATGAGGATGCGGCGCTGGTCAACGCCAGGGTGTCCGCCGCTAAGATGGGGTGGCTCAAACCCAGCGAAAATGCCGCTGGATATGGTGGGGACGACATGGAGACCGATATAGCCATAGACGCCGAACCTGGCACTTATGAGCCTATACCTGACGGATATTCCGACGTGATATACCCAGACTATCAGTATCCTAACGGCGAGTTCGGGACGTTCGTAAAGTCCTGCCTGAGAGGGGTGGCCGCTGGGCTTAACGTGAGCTATAACACCTTGGCCAGCGATCTGGAAGGGGTGAATTATTCCTCCTTGAGACAGGGAGCCTTGGACGAGCGAGAGGTATGGAAGGGGCTTCAGGGATGGATTATCGAGGAGTTTCATCAACGGGTTTACGAGTCCTGGCTGACACTGGCCCTTTTGAAGGGTAACGTTGTCTTGAGGGGACGGCCTGTGTTGGCCACCGAGGAGGTGCGGCTAAAGCATACCGAGTGGCAGCCCAGGCGCTGGCCGTGGGTGGATCCTATTAAGGACATGGCGGCCAAGGAAAAGGAGATAAAGACCCTTTTGCGCTCCCCCGGGGAGATTATCCGGGAGCTTGGGAGAGACCCTGAGGATGTTTGGAGCGAGATTGCCCAGGATATTCAGGGCATGAGGGATAAGGGGATACCGGAAGATATGATCCAAAGGGTGTTCCAGGGAGGAGGTGGCAAGGTTGCCGCAATCGCCAAAGATACAGGATCTAGTGAGGGAGCTGAACAACAAGAAGCCGAGTCTGACGGGAAGTCTACGGTCTCTGAATGAGGATGACAGGACGGTAGAGCTGTCCTTTTCCTCCGAGGCTGAGGTGGAGCGATGGTTTGGGGTAGAGATCCTGGGACATAAGCCAGAGGAAGTACGATTGGAGCGCCTGAATGCGGGGGCTCCTTTTTTATTGGGACACGACAGGTCTCAGCAGGTGGGGGCGGTCGTGGAGGGGTCGGTCTCTATCGTCGATCGAAAGGGCAGATGCACCGTAAAGATATCTCGCTCTGCTCAAGGCGAGGAGATTTTTCAGGATATCAAGGATGGGATACGGCGTAATTGCTCGGTGTGCTACAACGTACTCGAGATGCAACTTGCTGGAGAGCGTGACGGTGTACGGATGTACAGGGTTGTAGATTGGGAGCCCACTGAGGTTAGTCTGGTGAGTGTTCCGGCAGATTCTACGGTTGGAGTGGGACGAAGTGATGATGACAGGGAGGGTAATGGAATGCTTGGAAAAGCTCGTGATAATGAGTCTGTAAATAATAAAACTGCTGAGAATAGCCCCGCTGCTGGAGTGCCGGAGGGGAGCCGCTCGATGCCGGAAGGCAGTCCCTCTGGGATTAACGTATCTGCCGTTAGGGAAGAGGCCAGGAAGCAGGAACAGGTGAGGGTCCGTAACCTGCTTCAGCTTGGGGAGCAGTTTGGCCAAAGAGATCTAGCCGACCAGTATGTGTCTGAGGGCAGGGGTGTGGATGAGTTTAACAAGGTGTTGCTGGACAAGCTAATAGAGTCTAGATCTCAGGGAGGGACCGTGAAGGAGTCGTCGGTGGGGATGTCTGAGGGGGAGGCTAGAAGCTATTCTTTCATTCGGGCGATCCGTGCCCTGGTGAGCCCGACGGATCGATCCGCACAGGAGGAGGCGGCCTTCGAGTTTGAGTGCTCTCGTGCCGCGGCATCTAAGATGGGCAGGTCCCCGGAGGGATTGGTGGTCCCCTACGACGTGCTTAGCAGAGGGTTGTTACAGACCGGTGGCAGCCCGGCCAGTGGAGGGTACACGGTTGATACCACCCTGATGACCAGCTCTTTCATAGAGCTGCTTCGTAAAAAGGCCATCGTTTTGCAGATGGCGACGCCTCTGTCCGGCCTCGTGGGGAATTTGGATATCCCATCTCAGGCCAGTGGAGCCAGCGGCTATTGGGTTGGTGAGGATCAGGATGTGTCGGAGGGCAGCCCCGCTTTCGATCATGTGACTATGAGCCCTAAGACCGTTGGAGCTTACAGCGAGATAACTCGTCGGCTGCTGTCTCAGTCCTCGATGGATATAGAGGCGCTTGTTAGGGCGGATCTAGCTAAAGCTCTGGCCCTGACCATAGACAAGGCGGCTATATACGGTTCTGGTACGGATAATCAGCCTAAGGGTATCGCCGTAACCACTGGGATCAATGCGGTGGCTTTCCAGGCTCAGCATCCGACCTATGCGGAGCTTGTGGATATGGAGTCGGAGATAGCGGCGGACGATGCGGATGTATCCGGTATGTGCTATGTGGCCAACGCAAGGTTCAGGGGGCACTGCAAAACGACGGAGAAGTTTGTCGGGACCAGCGGGGCTACTATCTGGGAGAAGGGCGATACCATCAACGGCTATGCCGCTCGGATCACTAACCAGATAGCTCTGGGAGACGTTCTGTTCGGTAACTTTGCGGATCTGTTGGTTGGTATGTGGGGTGGCCTTGAGCTTACCACCGATCCCTATACCCATAGCCTCAAAGGACGACTGAGGATAGTGGCCATGCAGGACGTCGACTTTGCTGTCCGACACGTAGAGAGCTTTTGCTACGGAAAGAAATCCGCATAGGAGGTGTCGTTATGGGTAAGGTTATGCAGGTTATCGTCTCGAGTGCGGTGGTCGTCGATGGTGAGATAGTTCGACCCGGCAGGGAGGTTTCTTTGCCTGAGGGGATCGCTATTAGCCTCTTGAAAAGGGGCAAGGTGAAGGTCCTCCCTGGAGGAGGTGTGGATGTTTCGGAAGATATTTCCGAGGATAGAGAGGCCTTAGAGGCGGAGTATAAAGAGCTTGGGGGGCGACCTCAGGATGAGTGGTCCGACGATGAGCTTATCCGTCGCATAGATGAGCGTAGAGAGAAGGTCGAGAAATGATTCCGGGAATCGTCGCTGCCGACAGGGATATCCTCCAGGCGGTGGGCGATTCCCTGTTTTTTTCTGGGATAGACTATCCCATTAAGGGACTTTTTGACTGCCCGGAGATCTACCCTCGTCCAGCGATCGGGGAAACCGAGGTTGAGGTGTCCAATCCTGTGGCTTTCTGTCTTGCCTCGGACGTGGCAGATGTTTCGAGGGGCGATACTTGCAGGATTAGGGATATCGTTTACAGGGTTCTTGAGGTTGTCCCCGATGGTACAGGTATGGCTTCGGTGGTGATGACTCCATGATAGAGGTCTCCTTCGATAAAAAGGCTATGGCTGACATAGCGAGGGATCTGGAAGCCACGCCCAGGGAGATAAAAAGGGCAATGCATCTTGCACTTAACGAGGTAGGACGTCAGATGAAATCTTTGGCGGCAAAAGAGGTGGCCAAGGATACGGGTGTCAAACGGTCGGCCTTGAAGCCCCGAATCCTGTCTTTTAAAAGACAGGTGGATGGCATTGACCAGGTGAAGTTATGGACAGGGGTCTACCGGATACCTGCCCGCAAGGCCGGGGTAAAAAAAAGCTCAGGGCGTGGCAAGGTGGATATATCCCCTTATGTCCTGGCGGTTCTGAGTTCTGACGTTATCCCCCTTTTCGAAAGTCGTTTTATACCTGCTTTTGAGAGGAAATTGCGATGGCTGAAGTCAAAATAACCGATCTGCATGACGCCATTTTACGGGGAATATCGAAAGCCTTCCCCTCTCTTGTCACGGTTACGGCCTACGACCGCATAAGAGGAAAGATGGCGGTCCCGGCGGCTTTGCTATTCCTTGCGGAGATGGAGAGGATGGACGATGTAGGGACGGAGCAACTTTGCCTTGAGTGCCGCTTTGACCTGTTTTTGGTTTTGGATGCCCTGATGGATGGGGTCGGCCAAAACGTGCGGCAGTTGGCAGGGGATCTAGCTTTGTATATCCATGGTAATCGTTTTGGACTTGAGGTGTCTCCTGCGAAGGTGGCGGGGTTGGCTCCTACGGAGTTTTTGCCAGCTATGGCTCAGCATGTGGAGTGGCAGATATCCTGGACTCATGAGGTCTATTTAGGCCCCTCTTGTTGGGATGGAGAAGGGGTTATTCCCACGGAGGTGCTGTATTCGATCGTGCCAGAGATAGGCCCTCTTCATGTGGATTCTTACAAAAAACTGGGGGATATAGCACATGAGACACCCACCGAATGACTGGCTTGTTTCTGATCTAGGACGCAGGATAGCCAATCTTATCCGGATTGGGACCGTTGTGGAACTGGACGAGACTGCCGCCAGGGTACGGGTTACCTGCGGAGCAGGAGATGGAAAGATAACCACAGCGTGGCTGCCGTGGGTTACGTCCAGAGCGGGCCCCGATCGAACCTGGTGGGCCTTGGAGCCGGGAGAGCAGGTCCTGATACTGTCTCCCTCCGGGGAGATGGCCCAGGGGGTTGTTGTGGGGTCGTTATACCGTGATTCCTATCCGCCTCCTGCCAGTTCCAAGGACGTCAGACGGATAGAGTTCGAGGGGGGGTCCTTCCTTGAACACGACAGGAAAGAGGGCAAGATGAGACTTCACGTCGAAGGGGATCTGGAGGTCACCGTTTCAGGAAGATATACCTGTTTAGACGGGGCTTAGAGGTCTTTAGGTATGATCGGGATAGACGGAAATAACGGGAAACATCTGGACGGGCTGGATCATCTGCGTCAATCGGTGGTGGATATTCTGACCACGCCGATAGGATCCAGGGTCATGAGGAGGGATTACGGTTCAAGACTGTACGATTTGGTCGATCATCCCGACTCGGACGAGACCGTCATGGAGATATATATGGCCGCTGCGGAGGCCTTGCTTAAATGGGAGCCTCGGCTGGTGCTGACTCGGGTGAGCGCTGTAATATCCGCCGCCAAAATAGTAGTTACCCTGGAGGGACGTTATCTGCCGGACGGTAGGGAGGTCCGTATGGAGGGGATAGAGGTGAAGTGATGCAACCTATAGACTTATCGATGCTGCCGGCTCCGGACGTGGTGGAGTCCATAGACTACGAGACTATTCTCGATGAGATGATCGCGGACCTTCGGGTTCGCGATTCGTCTTTTTCCGCCCTGGTCGAATCGGACCCGGCCTACAAGATCCTGGAGGTGGCCGCCTACAGGGAGATGCTGCTTAGGCAGAGGGTGAACGATTCCGCCCGTGCGGTGATGCTGGCCTACGCCGGTGGCAGCGATCTGGATCAGATAGGGGCGAACTACGCCGTGAAAAGACACGTGATCGACCTGGGGGATCCCGACGGGGTTCCTCCCGTCCCACCTACCATGGAGCCCGACGAAGACTACCGTCGGAGGATACAGCTTTCCATGGAGGGATACACCACGGCGGGCAGCAGAGGGAGCTACGTCTACCACGCCCTGTCCGCCCACGGAAGCATCGCCGACGTGTCGGTCACGTCTCCGGAGCCCGGGAGGGTGGTCGTAACCGTTTTGGACCGTTTCGGGGAAGGAGTTCCGGACGAAGATGTCCTATCGGCGGTGGATGCCGTACTGTCGGCGGAAGACGTCCGTCCCCTTACCGATAAGGTGGAGGTCAACGCCGCCGAGATAGTTTCTTTCGATGTTGAGGCCCAGCTTGTCATAGGGGCAGGTCCCGATCCCGTAATCGTTAGGGATCAGGCTAGGAAGAGGCTCGTAGGCTATCTGGAGGAGATACGTAAGATTGGCGTAATTGTGCCCCTGTCCGGCATATATGCCGCTTTACACGTGGGGGGCGTTCAAAAGGTCCGGCTCCTCTCGCCCCAAAAGGACGTTCAGGTCACGGAGACTCAGGCGTCTTACTGTCGGGAGATAACCATATCATGAGCCTGCTGCCTCGTAACTCGAAAAAGCAGGAGAGGGATCTGGAGGCCGTGGTCGAGAGATTCGCCGACCTTCCTGTTCCTCTGAGGGATATATGGAATCCTAGAAAGTGCCCTGCCGATCTTTTACCCTGGTTGGCCTGGTCTTTCCGGGTCGACTTCTGGCACGAGAATTTACCGGACGATGTGAAACGCAACCTGATAATGGGAGCCATTACGTGGCATAGGAAGAAAGGGACGATCTGGGCTGTAAAGAAGATACTGGATTACCTAGGCTTCGAGGCCACAGTTAAAGAGTGGTTCGAGCTGGGGACCAAGGCCCATACCTTCAGCGTTACGGGCTACTACAAAGAAGATCCCAACAACCTGTTCTTTCTTGGAAAGGACACAGAGGAGATCCTTACGGAGGCTTTGATAAAGGCGAAGCCGGAGAGGTCGCACCTTATCTTTTTGACCGTCGCTCCCCCTCCCGTGGATATGAAGGATCACATATGTCGGTGGGACTGGTGTACCTGGGACCACGGCGTGTCCTACGAGTACGACTGGCCAGCGTCGGAACCTATCGTCGGTATCCTGGCCGAGACCGCCGAGCTCGGCGTCACTACGGGAAACTCCGCTTCCGGGAGCTATTCCAGATCGGATGTATGGGACGGGGAGTTCTGGGATGGCTGTAGACATGTCGGAATGGTGGACGCCGTATTCGTCCAGGTTGATATGGGGCTTTTCTTTAGTTGGCCCGATTATCTTCCATCGCCGAAATGGTCTTCCCGTAGAACTTGGCGATCCGGCAAGAGCTGGCGTAAATCTCCGGAGGTGGCTGGATCCGCCGAGATCGGATTCAAGGAGGTCGAATAGATGAGCATTTTTACCAATGCAGGCCGTGCGGTTCTGGCCGACCTGGTCGCAAGTCGCCCCCTGCATCTGGCGTTGGGAGACGGAGGCGATGAGCAGATATTGCCTCAGCCGGACTACGATGCCAAGTCGCTTATAGGCGAGATCGGCAGAAAGGCCGTGGCCAGGGTGCTTTTTGTCGTGCCGGACGATAACGGCGTGTTGATTTTGCCGGGAGATAAAAGGTATGCCATGTCGGAGAGTCCGACCAGGCATCTGTATCTCGATTTTGCCTTCGACTACGACGATGGGGTAGGCGGCCAGGTTCGGGAGATCGGCGTGTTCGTCGACACCAAGGCAGTTGACGGCATGGAGAATAAAAGCTTCCTGCTTCCGGACGAGATAGAGGAGCGCGGTGAGCTGCTTTTGCTGGAGCATCTGGAGGATCCCGACACCTATAACCCTAGAAAGAAGGGGAGCTACGAGATAGTGCTCTCGTTTTGAGGTGATGATATGAAAAGCGAAGAACTTAAGGCTTTGGTCAAACACCCTGATTACCACAACAGGTTCGATATATCGAAGAAGTGGGATTACATCTCCATCATCTCCGGTAGGGCCATGCAGGGGGCCGAGGCCAACGAGATACAGCACATCCTGGAGGAAAAGATAAAGTCTCTGGGTAACGCTCTGTATGTGGATGGAACGGTTATAGAGGGATGCGAGATAACTCTGGACGCCAATCTTAAGGTGGCCCACATGACCGGAGGCAGGGTCTTTATCGCCGGTTTGGTTCATGAGGTGGAGCCTGCGACTCTGAACATACCGGGAGACGACTCGGTCCAGGTCGGTATATGGAAGAGGTCCAGGGTCGTGACGGAGCACGAGGACAGCACCCTGCTCAATCCGGCCAAGAATATGCCTATGTACCGGATGCCCGGTGGATACCGGATAGTCACCACCGCGGAATGGGGGTTGAACGTCGACGGCTTGGAATATCCGTTCTATGCGATCTACACCGTATCCGGAGGAGAGATCGTAACACAGATCATCAAGGAGAAGAATCAGGACTACCTGGACGCCCTGGCCCGATACGATCGAGACAGCCACGGATATTACGTCGTGGAGGGACTTAGGGTGACGGCCCTCCCGAACGCCGATCCCTCGGACGACGGAACAAAACAGACCTATTCGATAGCCCAAGGTCTGGCCCATATCCACGGATACGAGGCCAGGCTGACCCATGCGGTTCGTCTGGTGGTGGACGAGGACCCCGATCTGTACGACGTCGCTTCGGAGGCCCACCAGTATGTGTCCGGTGACGGTGGCGTAATGGTTTTGCCGGTTCATCAGCCCCCTATCGAGTCGGTGAAAACCGTCAGGGTAACAAAGGAAAAGACGATAGAGCTTACCCACGGCAGCTATACCGGTTGTTCCGACGACCTGCCCGATACGTCGGTCATAAAAATTATGGCGGTGAAGCAGGGCGAGACACTCTATACCGATGGATCGGATTACCGTCTGGACGCCAATAAGGTCAATTGGGAGCTCGAGGGCGAGGAGCCGGCTCCCGGGAGCAAATACGTCGTGACCTACCACTATCGTTTGAACGTGCTCCCCGAAGAGGTGACCCCCGACGGGGTGAAGCTCTCCGGACTCGTCGAGGGATCTCTGGTCGAACTGGATTATTCCTACAGGATGCCTCGTCGGGACATCATCGTGATGTTCCGTGATAGAAGCGTGACCTTGGTGAAGGGAACCCCTCACAGGTACGCTCCTGTGCTGCCGGAGACTCCGCCTGACGCTATCTGTCTGGCGACGGTGGAACAGAGTTGGGTGGGTTTGCCGGTGGTCAAGAATGTGGCCACTCAGGCCGTCCTGATGGATGACCTTGTCGAGATGCGCAGGTCAATCAGGGATCTTTACTCCCTGTCGGCGGAGGATCGCATGAGGGTGGATGCCATGCTATCCGCTCCTTCCTCCGCTTTTGGGGTCTTCGTGGATCCCCTGTTCGACGACGACATGAGGGACAAGGGTACGCCTCAGACCGCTCGGATCGCCGATCAGATGCTACAGCTCCCGATGGACGTTGGTTCTTTTCGGCTTCCTAATCCGTTCGAGAGAGTATTGCCCCATCAGGCCGAGGTGATCATAGATCAGCCTATGCACACCAAGTCCATGAAGGTGAATCCATATATGGCCTTCGAGCCGCTTCCGGCGGAGGTCGTGCTGGAACCCTCCGTAGATCGATGGACCGAGTATTTCTCGAAGACATTCTCCTCTTGGCGCAACGCAACTCAAAGCTGGCTAGAAGAGGATGCCGAGGGAACGCTGAGGGAGATAGACGTGGATATAGAGGCCAAGGGATTCGGTTATGGAGAGCCGGTCAAGGTGATTTTCGACGGTATAGAGCTTCCTTGTTCGACTAAAACCTCGGACGATGCCGGCGTATTCAAGGGAACTATTCGGATTCCTCCGGGGATCCCGACCGGGACTAAACTCGTACAGCTACAAGGCACTCATACCAAAGGGGAAGCTACATTCGTAGGTATCAGGAACATCAGAACGACGATCAGGTACTACGTTCCACGTCCTCCCGGCCCAGATCCTCTTGCTCAGACCTTCACACTTTCGGAGGCGCGGCATGTTATGGGAATGGACCTATGGCTTGCAGTGAAGGGGGTGTCTCCGCTTCGAGTCGAGATAAGAGAGACCGAGTTGGGGGTCCCGACTCGCACCACAGTGATAAAGGGGTCGGTTAGGCCGGAAGATCTCAACGTCGACAGCTGGAATCGGGTTATCTTCGACTATCCCGTATATCTGTCCGCCGGAGTCGAGTATTCGCTGGTGGTGATGACCGATACGGCGGACCACGAGGTGGGAATTGCAGAACTCGGAGATTGGGATCCCGAGACAGGCTGGGTTCGCTCCCAGAGGTATCAGGCCGGGGTGCTGCTTTCGTCGGCCAACGCCAGTACATGGACTCCCCACCAGGGGGCGGATATGGCTTTTCGTCTTTTGGCCGCCGTTTTCGACGTGAAGTCGGAGCCCATCAATCTCGGAGAGATCGATTTGACCGGCGTCACCGACATCCTTCCGTTGGCGGAGGTCCAGTGCACCGGTCCGACCACGGACGTCACCTTCGTCGTATCCAAGGGAGAAAACGAGGCGGCCAGGATGCAGGCCGGACAGCCTCTGTCATTTGACACTCCCCTGGATGGTTCGTACTCCTTGAAAGCCGAGCTGTTCGGAGACGAAAAGTTTTCTCCCGTTCTGGGAAGAGATCCACAGTTGATAACTGGGAAAATACGGCAGGTAGGAGATTATGTATCCCGGGCGTTTCGATGCGGAGTGGATAAAAAAGTTATGGTTACGACCGAGGAGTTTGTGCCTTCCGATGCTTCGGTAAAGGTCTACGTCCAGACCGGTGTGGATTCCTGGACTTTGGGAGAGATTTCAGAGGAGGATCCCATAGGGAGCGGCTGGATCCGCCGTCATCGTTTCGTCCCCTGTGACGCCGCGACGACGAAGATAAAAATCGAGCTGACCGGAAGTACCTCGGCCCGCCCACTTATACGGAAGATAAGCGGGGTGGTGCTGAATGCGTGATGACAGGACTCCTAACAGGAACTATCCGTTGCCCCATCCGGACAACTATTTGGAGGAAGACGTCGATAGGTTGAGGAATGCCATATCAGGCATAGACAAGGATGTCGGGCGGTTTGACAGTCATTGCGTCGATCCGAACGGTCATCCTGCGGCGACGCCAGCCGAAGCAGGGTTTATGTCCCAAGAGGATAAGGCTAAGCTTGACGCCGCTCTCGTCGAGGAAGACGTGATCGCTCTGATACTGGCGCTGGGATAGGAGATGATGCAATGGCTTGGGGATTGAAACGGCTGAACGTCGACCGTTGGACGACGTTGGCCACCGGTCCGGCGTTCGTGCTCTACACCAAGATAGTCAACCCGTCGGAGGACTATCATGCCGCCGTGAGGTTAGTGGTCTCGGAGGGATATACGCCTCCTCCAGAAGGAGTCGCCGTAGCTGTCAGCGGTTCGGGAACTACCATATATCGTTACGGTGTTTCCGCCGTTACGGAATCGGGAGAGACCGAACCTACTATGAGTGCTGGGGTCGGCAATGGAGAGATTCTGGACACCGGTCATTACAACAGGATTACATGGGACCCGGTGGCGGGAGCTATAGGTTATCGAGTGTATCGATATAATATGGAAGACCGTATTCGTTCGGTATATGTTGAAGGGGACGTCACTGCATACGACGACGTGGGGAACATGACGGACCTGGCTTTGCCGATGCTGTTGAACGAGACGGCGGTAAAAGGTGCTGAGCTGTTCACAGGATATATATCGCCGTCGGCCTTTGTGGACACAGAGAAACAGGAGCGGTTCTTTCTGGATGAGGGAGAATCTCTGCTGATCTGGTCCGATAGGGAGGATGTCTCTGTGACGGCTTTCGGCATGATTCGGAAGTCCAAGGAATAGAGGTGGAGATATGAGAATGAACAGCATGTATCCTCCTAGGCCGTCAAAAGTCCTGCACGGAGGGTACAGGTACACCAACGCCAGACGAGGTCTTACTACCGACATGGAGGGCGTGTACGTGGTTCCCGACAATCACATGGCAGAGGTGGCCAGTATATATGTGTCCAATCACGGACAGGCTCCGTGCGACTTCAGTATAGAGTGGCACGACAAAGGAAGTAACAGCGTTACCCACCTAGCGTGGAATTTTCATATGTTGACCAACATGAGTATCTCCCTACTGGATGCGCCGCTTCTTTTGCAAGCTGGCGACTCCCTCCGGGCACGGTGCAGCGCCCAGGATTCGGTGGACATAATGATCTCTCTGGCGGAGGATTACTGATGATAGTCAATAACGGAATGAAGGGAGCCCTGATACGAAATGCGGGGCTCCCCGGTCAGTATCTGGAGGATCTGCCACCCGACGACGGGTCTCAGAGACTCTACAACCTCAGGGATTACTCCGCCCGTTTTGGAGGGGCGACTAACCTGGCTGAAAGCTCGATCCTTTTATCGGACGGCAGGATGGTGTCGATGTATGAACACCTCAAGTCCAAGGGGATTCCCATTTATGGGACTGGAAGTGGATACATCTCTGTCACTTTTGACGATACTAACGAGACTATCCTTCTGAATCGTGGGGGTGGGAGCAATGGTTCAGCCCTTAATGCCTGCGCACAGATTCCCCTGCCTGAGGGGATGCAGTCCTTGTCGGCTACTATACAGTGCAGTCGCTTGGACGCTTCGGCCCTTTATTATGTGAGATCTTTGTTTCGTTTGATGCGTGGAACTATTCCCGTTTCCACCTTTGACTATAATTACGATGATTTTGATGGATTAGAGGTTCGTGGGGGGTATTCTGGTGCTCCGGGCGCCTTTTTTGCTGTAGTAAATCCTACACCACCGTATTATCCTGGTAAACTTATTTTAGATGTCGGTGCGGACCAATTTTGCTTCCGGGTTGACTACACTGCCCATAATGGACTTTGTAAGTTAACTATAAATGGTGTTGTCTATGAGCTTGGGCACATTGACCCTCCGAACTTGTTGTTTTTGGGATTGGGTGGGGTGGGGTACTCTTCGGGACTGTGTTTCACGAAGATACTGCCTAATCTATAGGAGGTGTTTTGATGTACGCAGATATCCGTAATAACAACGTTCGACTGATCTCGTCTCTCCCCTTCCGCATCTACAGGGAGGACGGGCAGAGTTTGACGTCTATATCCTCTCTTCCTCTCGACGAGCTTAGGGCCTTGGGGTTCTATCCTGTTGAAGAGGTCAGGCCCGATTACGATTCAGAGACCCAGAGACTGGGAAACCCCGAGGTTGTCCTTGAGGGAGATCATGCGGTTGCCACCTATTCTGTGATCGAGAAGACGTCAGAGGAGATGAATGCGGAGCTTAAAGCTGCCAAGGATGCCAAGGCCTCCGATATCGCCGCCGCCAGATACGAGCAGGAGATAGGAGGGGTATCCATTCAAATGGGGGGCGCTAAAGTGACGATCAGGACCGATAGGGATTCCCAGTCAATGATAACCGGTGCAACTCTCAAAGCGACGTCGGATCCGGAATATACGTGTCGTTGGAAGACCGTGGAGGGGTTCGTCGCCGTTTCATCGGCCCAGATAATAGCCGTTGCAGATGCAGTTCGCGATCACGTCCAGGCCAGTTTTGATAGAGAGGCGGAGCTTATGGAACGAATCGAGTGCGCCACGACGGTGTCTATGGTCGAGGCTATCGAGTGGTAGAAGGAGGAGATTTAAATGCCGGAACAATTTCTACATGGGGTGGAAATAGTAGAGATAGAGGATGGGACAAGACCTATACGGACGGTAAGATCGGCTGTTATAGGCCTGATAGGGACCGCTCCAGAGGCGAACCCTGATGTCTTTCCTGTAAACAAGCCAGTCCTGATAGCAGGAAGCTTAAAAGAGGCGGCAAAACTGGGCACGAAGGGGACTCTCCCTATGGGGATCGACGGGATCTTCGATCAGACTGGAGCTCTTGTGATCGTCGTGAGGGTCAACGAAGGGGGAAACGAAACGGAAACAATGGCCAACATCATCGGAGGAGTAAACGCTGCAACAGGCCAATTTGAAGGAGTACACGCATTGCTCGGGGCTGAGTCCAAGACTGGATATCAGCCCCGAATCATTTGCGCCCCCGGATTCACCCACCAGCGTTACGAGGATTCAGATACGCCTGGGACCTTTTTGGCTAACCCAGTCGTAGCAGAGCTTCAAGGTATAGCGGATCGACTGAGGGCTGTGGTTATTGCTGACGGCCCCAATACAACCGACGAAGCTGCCTTTTCTTACGCAGGGGATTTCGGAACGGCGAGGATATACGTTGTGGACCCCTTCGTGACTGTCTTTAAGGGTGGGGCATACGTGGATGAACCGTCCTCCGCCAGGGTGGCGGGAATCATCGCCAAGAGCGACGCCGAACGAGGTTTCTGGTGGAGTCCCTCCAATAACCCGATCTACGGCATAGTGGGAACGGCTAGGCCGGTGGACTTCTCCCTTGGGGATCCTAATGCCAGAGCTAACCTGCTGAACGAGAAAAACGTCACCACCATCATACGGCAGGATGGATACAGGCTGTGGGGAAATCGGACCTTGTCCAGCGATCCTAAGTGGGCTTTTCTCTGCGTTCGCCGCACTGCCGACATCATCCACGACAGCCTCCAGAGGGCTCACCTATGGGCGGTGGACCGGAACTTGACGAAGACCTATTTCGAGGCCGTCGTGGAGGGAGTTAACGCCTATCTCCGTCATCTTACGGCTATAGGGGCCATATTAGGAGGCAGATGTTGGGCCGATGCTGATTTAAATACGCCGGACCAGCTCAAGGCTGGAAAGTGCTATTTCGACTTCGATTTCACCGCCGCAGCTCCGGCGGAACACGTCGTTTTCCGTAGCCATCTGGTGGACGACTACTACAAAGATATTTTTGCGAGGTGACGACAGTGATTACCGAGATCAGAAAAAACATGAACCTCTTTGTGGACGGTATCGGTTTCGCAGGGAAGGTCGAGGAGATTAACCCTCCCAAGCTGGCTGTCAAAATGGAGGAGTTTAGGGCCGGAGGAATGGATGCTCCGATCGAGGTCGATATGGGGATGGAAAAGCTGGAGATGGACTTCTCCATTCCGAGTATGGACCAGTCCCTTATCGGTCTTTTCGGACTGGCTCCCGGCAGCGAGGTAAGCGTCTCCATAAGGGGAGCGATCGAGGATAATGCAGGATCGGTAAAAGCCGAGGAGCATAAAGGCACTGGACTGGTCAAATCGATAGAGCCTGGGGGGATGAAGGCAGGGGAGAAGCCATCGATAAAGGTTGCTATGTCTTTGAAATTCTACAGCCTAACGATCGACGGTAACGAGCTTCTCTACATAGACGTAGAGAACATGATTCGCAGGATCAACGGGCAGGACCGTCTCGAGGCAATTAGGGCGGCTATAGGCATATAAAGGAGGAATAAACGATGCGAGATGTAACGGTATCCTTGCAGTTTCCTGTCGAGATCAACGGGCAGGTGGTCTCTGAGCTAACCATGCGTAGGCCGAGGGTGAAGGATTCCCTGATACACGAAAAGCAGTTCCCTGGAGAGAGGAGAGGATCCTTAGAGTCGGACATAGCGATGTTTGCTAGGCTCTGCGACATGGCGCCTAAAGACCTTGAAAACCTTGATATGTCCGACGTAGTAAACCTTCAGGGAGCTTTTAGAGGTTTTTTCTCCTCGACGGACGATTACTCAGAAGGGCCTGTTTAGCGCTAGCCCATTACACCGGCTGGGGGCTCCAAGATCTAATGGAGCTTCCTCAGTCGGAGCTCGTTGAGTGGTTGTCGGAGCTCCCGAAAGGGGGTAGAGAATAGTGGCAGGGTCAGCTTCTAAGATATACAAAGCAACAGTCCAATTTGGTGGGGCTGTAAGTGGCTCTTTGCCTAGCGCATCAGGTGCGGTCTCAGGAATATTTGGCAAACTAGAGAGTGGAGCCTTAAAGAACATACGAGCCCTGGAATCTCAGAAAAAGGCTATAGCATCACTCGATTTTAGTGAATTACGCAAGTCTAAGGCCCATATGAAGGCATCGCAACGATCTCTTGACGAACTAAAAAAGAAGATCTCGGAATGCCCCGAGCCAACGGCAAAAATGAGGAAAGAGCTTGCGAAAGCTGAAGCAGTCGCTCAGAAGGCCAGCAAGGCATACCAGGGTAACTTAAAAAGGCTGAGGGATTTGCAAGCCGAGCTAAAAAGATCGGGAGTAGATCTCGGTAACCTGAGACGAGAAAAGGCTCGTCTTACGGCAGAAATAGAGCGGCAAGAACGTCGCCAGGATGCTCTTAACAGGGTTCGTTCTCATGGCGGGGCAGTTGTAAAGTCTGTAAAGGAGACACTCTCGGGGCTTCTGGCTGTTGGAACGGCTGCGATGGCGATAGTAGGCTCTGCCACAGGTGGAATTGTTGCTTTAACCTCCTCTGTCGCTGCTCATGGTGATGCCGTTGCGAAAACAGCGAGTAAATTAGGAATTGGCATGTCGGCTTTGCAGGAATATCGCTATGCTGCCGAACGTAGCGGAGTTAGCGCTGCAACTTTTGACACATCCCTACAGCGGATGGTTCGACGGGTTGCAGAAGCAGCTAATGGATCAGGGGAAGCTGTTGGGGCTCTTAGAGAATTAGGGCTATCTGCTGGTTACCTGAAAGCGATAGGGCCAGAGAGAGCCTTAGAAGATATTGCCATAGCTATGCAGAGGGTAAAAGACCCATCTGACAGAGTAAGGCTTGCAATGAAGCTGTTTGATACAGAGGGCGTTGCAATGGTTAATATGCTGAAAGATGGGTCAGAAGGGCTAGCGCAGCTTAGAAAAGACGCTAGGGCGACAGGGTACGTCTTAAGCGACGATGCTTCTAGAAATGCTGAGTCATATCAAGACGCCATGCTTGATATGCAGTTATCTTTCGGAGGCGTAAAAAACACCGTTGGATCTGCCCTGCTCCCTGTGGTAACAGATGCCTTCAAAGAAATTACTTCGTGGATTGCGGAAAACAGAGAGGTTGTCTCTGAGTGGGCTGGGGAGTTCGCAGGCAAGGTCAAGGCCGCTATCCCTGCTGTAGCTGACTTTGCCCGAGGAATCACCTCTATTTTTTTAGCTGCTACGAAGACGGTCTCGGCCCTTGTTGCCGCCTCCGGAGGCGTAGAGGGAGTAGGCAAGAAGTTACTTTGGCTTGTGGGGATCAAGTCCTCCGTTAAGCTTTTTGGAATAACCAAAGATCTCTGGAGTTTAGGAAAGGCGACAAAGGATTTTATAGCTAACAGTAGTGGGATTATGGCGGTATTCTCTGCTTTTAAGGCAGGAGCTGCCTCTGGAGGAGCGGCACTAAGAAACATCTTTTCCTCTGCTTTGACTATGCTTCCTGCCCTAAAAGCAGGGGTTGTATCCATCGGTTTAGCTGTAAAAGGAGCCATAGCTCCTCTGCTGGCCAATCCAATCACTTGGGCTGTGGCTGCCGCGGCGGTAGCCGTATATGCGCTATGGAAAAACTGGGACGCTGTCGTCGATGCGACGAAACGAGCATGGAATGCCATAGTGGATATTTGTGCGCCGATCGTAGCATTGTTCAAGGATATCTGGTCTAGCGTATCCACAGGATTCAAAGAGGCATGGTCTGGGATCTCCACTTGGTTCGGGGCTCTTTGGAGTGGATTGCAGGAGACCTGGTCCGGTCTGTGGGATAGCTTGCCCGATGGGGCTGCTGTTGTGGATGGAATAAAGGGGCTCTGGTCAGGGGTGTTAGGCTGGTTCGGGGCTCTTTGGAGTGGGGTTCAGGAGACCTGGTCCGGTCTGTGGGATAGCCTGCCCGACGGGGCTGCTGTTATGGAAGGAATGAAGGGGCTCTGGTCAGGGGTATTAGGCTGGTTCGGGGCTCTTTGGAGTGGGGTGCAGGAGACCTGGTCCGGTCTGTGGGATAGCTTGCCCGATGGGGCTGCTGTTATGGAGGGAATGAAGGGGCTCTGGTCAGGGCTGTCTGGTTGGTTCGGAGATCTCTGGGGTGGTGTCAAAGCTACCTGGTCCGATCTTTGGGACAGTCTGCCTGATGGATCTGCGGCGATAGAGGGAATAAAAGGTCTTTGGTCTGGGCTCATAGGGATCTTTAGTGGCATAGGCGCAAAGATAAAGGAGGCTTTTGGTGGAGCCATGGATTGGATAAAAGGGAAGCTTGATTGGGTCCGTGGCGCTGTTGGTAAGGTGCTTTCAGTGTTGGGTATTGGAGGTGATGAGCCAGAAACGCCAGAAGAAAAAGAACGTAGAGAGGGACGAGAGGCAGAGGCCAAGGCCTATGCTCAGGATACATTGGGAGTCGCTATGGCTGGCATAGACCTTACCGGTATGGGACTGGACATGTCTGAAAAGGGTTCAGAGATGGAGGCCCAAAAAACTATATCTAGGGCGGAGCAGATAGTAAGTAATACTACAAACAGCACTCAGGTCCATCAGCAAAATAGTATATCGATACAGGCCTCTCCTGGTCAGGATCCAGAGGAAATTGCGGCAGAGGTAATTCGGCAGTTAAAAGAGATAGAGCACGGAGGGGGGGTGCTGTACGATCGTGGCGGGGTCTAGGGTCATGCTCAAATTGGGGCCGTATAGCTTCAGCGTAAATGCCGCAGCGTATCAAGAGATGTCTAGGATAGTTACCCATCGCTGGAGCAAGCAGGACCTGATCGATAGGAGACCAGGGTATCAATATGTTGGCCCTGGAGAGGAGACGATGCATCTCCCGGGTGTGATATATCCACAGTTTAAGGGAGGGGCCTCTCAGGTGGAGTCTATGAGAAAAATAGCCGAGACAGGGGATCCTTTGCTTTTGATAGATTCTTTAGGGTACATCTATGGTCGTTGGGCCATTCAGCGGGTGGAGGAGAAGTCGAGTATCTTTCTGCCGGGAGGAATCCCTAGACGCATAGATTTTAGCCTGGATTTAGTGTATGTCGATGATGGGAGGTAGCCATGGCGAAGGACATAATGTTGTACAACACAAGGGCCGGAGATGTTCTTGACTGGATATGTTGGAGACATTACGGCCAGCGTCCCAGAGCCGTAGAGCTCGTCCTAGAGGCTAATCCAGGGTTGGCCGAAGTTGGGCCTTTGCTGCCTAGGGGGATAAAAATATTGTTGCCTTCTCTTCCTTATGAGGCAAAAGGAGAGGTCTCTTTATGGGATTAGCTGGAGGTCGCCCTTGGGATATAGAGTGGACTTTGCTGGCCAACGATGTGGATATCACGGAGGCGATAAGAGACCGGTTAGCCTCACTGACGATATCCGACAGCGCAGGAATGGAGTCGGATACTTTGGATGTAGCTATCTCGGACCATTCGCCTGGCGTTAAATTACCCCCCATGGGGACCGAGCTTGTCTGTACCTTGGACAATGTGCGTATGGGTTTGTTCGTCGTCGATGAGATTAGTTTATCTGGTCCTCCTCCGCTGATCAAATTGAAGGCTAAGGCTGCATCTTTTGAAGCTAGCCACGGTGGTTTATCTCAGTTACAAACTCAAAAGACTCGCAGTTGGGAGGACATGGCCCTGAAGGCTATGGTGGATACCATTGCCTCGGAGCATGGGCTTAAAGGGGCCGTATCGGAAAAATTGGCCGGTATGGTTGTAGCTCACTGTGAGCAGGTCAATGAATCAGACATAGCGTTCTTGACTCGTATTGCCTATAGATATGATGCTACGGCGAAGCCTGTTGAGGGGCGCCTGGTTATAGTTCCCAAGGGGATAGGCTGTAGTGTTAGTGGGCAATCTCTACCCATAACGACCATACGGCCTAATCAGGTAACCCGGTGGCAGGTAAACATCAAAAAACGGGAGGTGTTGTCATCGGTTGTTGCTGTATATAGGGATGTGAACACAGGGGAGGATATCGAGGTACGCATAGGAGCAGGGGAGCCTGTTAGGAGATTGATGCATATATTTCCCGATGAGGCAACAGCGAGGCAGTATGCGGAAGGAGAACGGAAAGCAGGGAAAAGGGAAGGTGCTCAGCTCTCTCTGTCGATGTATGGGGATCCCAGGCTTAAGGCGGAAGGATTGGTCTCTTTGTCTGGCTTTCGTAGCGGGACTGAGGGTATATGGACAATAGAAACGGCCCGTCACTCTCTGAGTAGCCAAGGATATACAACTCAACTTAATTGTAAGGAAAAAACGTGAGAAGAGCCCTCTTTGTTGAGGTCTCTTCTTTTTTTTGAAGAGGAGGACTTTCAGATGGAGAAACTTAGGGTCTTAAGAGAGCGCTTTATGACCTTGGCTTCCGATGCCAAGTTTATCAAAGGAGGTATGGATGAGCTAAGGGAGTGGAACTCTGTCCCCAAAATAAGGGCTAACTTTGGGAAGTTGTACGATTTTGTTCGGCGGTGTGTTTTGGTGATGGAGGCAACAGCGAAGGATATTGCTGTTGCGCAGGGAGAGATCCAGGGGAAGGAAAAGCGGAAAGCCCTTGCGGATGCGTTGGATGCTCTAATTATTCTTCCTGCATATCTTGAGCCCTTCGATGGCTTCATCATCAACCTAGCGATCGATTTTGCCGTTCGAAACCTCAATGCCAGGCTTGGACATGATTGGGGTGTCCCTCGAATACTGGGATGGATTCGACAGGGAAAGGATCTCTTAGATTATGTCGGTAGAGGCAGGGGCGTTCGATGAGTTCCCGTTTTGAGATCTGCCTTAAGGTGGTTATGGGGTTCGAGGGTGGATATTCAAATCACCGATACGACACAGGTGGCTTGACGATATATGGTGTTACCGCTGCAACGCTTCGGCAAGCCTTCGAGAGGGGAGTAGTGGGACATAACGAGATCCGTCGTTTGACTGTTGAGGAGGCAAGGGATATCTACCAAGCGATGTACTGGGAACCTATAGGAGCCCCTGGCCTCCCAGAACCTTTGGACTTGATACTCTTTGATTGTGCCGTAAACCACGGAGTAGGTGGCGCAGGGCAGCTATTGCAGCGGACTCTAAATTTTGTGATTGCCGCTGATCTTCGCATCGATGGAGTCATAGGTCAGAAAACAGTGGAAGCCTTAAAAGGGGCTCTTAATGGGAACTCTCCTGAAGCTCTGGCCCTGGCAGTTTTAGCGATGCGAGCTCGTCTTTACGTAAAGATAGTTGAGAGAGACGCACGTCAGAGGGAGTTTTTATGGGGATGGATTCGTCGAAGGGTGGCCGAATTGATAGACGAGATAAAGTGACGTAAGGAGGGGCCATGGACGACTATCTTGAATCTCTAAAAACACTGATTGGGATTATTTTACCGGCAGCTGTTATGGCCATGGTTGGATCTTTCGTCAGGTATGTGAGGCTCCATCGATCCGAACCGTTTTCGTGGGGGGAGTTTGTCGGTGGAATGATAACGGCTGGATTCGCCGGGGTGGTCGTCCAATGTTTCTGCCGCGGGATCGGGCTCAATGCCTGGTTGACTTCCGCCGTTGTGGCTATGGCAGGATACTCGGCAGGACAGATACTGGACTACGGCCAGGAGCTTCTGCTAAAATGGCTGGAGAGGAAAGCAAAATAACGCCTTAGATCTTGCATTGTTTAATTTTTGGATGGGCTTGTTTTTGGGCTCTAGAGTATGTTTTTGTCTCCATAGTGTCTCTAAAATCTGCAAATCCTTGCAGTTAGAGCTTATTCTGTGGTCCGCGCCTCCACCATAAGCCTTTTCGTAGCCGTCGGGATCGTCGCAGATCCAGGCGGCTACTGTGTTTGTGGGTTGACCCCGTTTCGTATTCGTCGTATATTCAAGCGGGATAACCTTCGTTTATTTTTTATTTGTCTTTAAAAAATTAAAAATTTTTCAAGAAAGATTTTTGATCTTGTTGGCAGACTACCAGTTGTTGGTCGATCTTCACCTTTTCGCCGAGAGGCAGGGCCCAGGGTGAGACAGAGAAACAATAATGGCCATGGAGCTGGCGGGAGTGGACCGCTCTCGCTCCCTTAATATCGCCGATATAGGCTCTGGTATCGGCGCTTCCTCGTTACTGTTGGCCTAAGAACTGGACGCTAAGATCTCCTCGGTTGATTTTCTGCCCGAGTTTCTTGAGGAGCTTAGGTCTAGGGCAGAGCGTTTGGCGATTTTGGACCGCATATCTACGTTGGAGTGTTCGATGGACTTCCTTCCCTTTAGCGACGGTGAGTTCGACGTCATCTGGTCCGAGGGAGCGGTCTACAACATGGGATTTGAGGCTGGAGTGTCCTATTGGCGAAGGTTTCTCAAACCATGAGGAAAGCCGGCGGTGTCGGAGATAACCTGGCTTCCCTCCGAGAGTCCGTTGGATATTCAGTCCTATTGGGAGTCCGAGTACCCCGAGATAGTCCTCTACGAGAGATATCACAGATACTGTAGCTACGAATTTTACGTAGCCAGTAGGATATAAGGAGTACCTCTGTATGATTTTAGCCTTTGTAGCACTGTTTTTAGGTCTGGTTATACTGGTATGGAGCGCCGATATCTTTGTCGACGGAGCCGCCTCCACTGCCGGTTACCTCGGAATGCCTCCGTTGCTGATAGGCATGGTTGTGGTGGGATTTGGAACCTCCGCGCCGGAGATGTTGGTATCCGCCCTGGCATCCTTTCAGGGAAATCCCGGTATAGCTCTTGGCAACGCCTATGGATCCAACATCACCAACATAGCGTTGATACTCGGCATCACCGCCCTGATCTGTCCTATCGTGGTCAGCTCGTCAATACTGCGCAAAGAGCTTCCCCTGCTGTCCATAGTTACCGGCCTAGCAGCCTGGCAGCTATGGGACGGCGAGATATCCAGGCTTGACGGTTTGATCCTCCTTTTAGTTTTTGCCCTTGTTATGGTGTGGAGCGTCCTTCAGGGGATAAGAAACAAGAGCGATGTTCTAGCTGCGGAGTTGAATGAGGATGACGAAGACCAGACTTTTCCTGTCGGCAGGTCCGTGCTGCGGTTGGTCTTTGGACTGGCATTGTTGATAGCAAGTTCTAGAGCTTTAGTGTGGGGAGCGGTTGAGATAGCCAAGTCTTTCGGTGTCAGTGACCTCATAATTGGCCTGACCGTAGTGGCGGTGGGTACGTCCTTGCCGGAGTTGGCGTCTTCCATAGCCGCCGCCCGTAAGGGGAGACACGAGATCGCACTGGGAAACGTCCTTGGGTCCA
The DNA here is from genome assembly GCA_964395085.1 of uncultured Synergistaceae bacterium. Classification (GTDB taxonomy): domain Bacteria; phylum Synergistota; class Synergistia; order Synergistales; family Dethiosulfovibrionaceae; genus Dethiosulfovibrio. Next base: position 37,794 of record CAYNAN010000005.1, on the reverse strand, counting down.
ACCTTTTTAACACCTTGGCGGTTGTGGGTATAGCCGGGGTCATCCATCCTATGTCCATAGGTCCAGAGGTTCTTAGCAGGGACGTGGTCGTGATGGCATCTTTAACCCTGTCGCTGTTCGTAATGGGGTACGGCTTCGGTTCGGTCGGTCGTATCAATCGCATGGAAGGGACAGCTTTGCTGGCCAGTTACCTAGGCTACACGTTCTATCTGATCGGCACGGCTATGTCCATATGACAGAATAAACCTAACGCAAAGGAGATGTTGTTTTTTATGTTTATAACTAAATCAATGGAGATTGTGCCAGTAATGGAGGTGTTAACTCCAAAGACACCTCCCCGGTAAAAATAAAATTTGGGAGGTAAAAATATTGAGCATAGATATGAGTAAATTTGGCTTCACCAATAGTCTCAAAGAAAAATCCGACCTCTATCCCGGCCTTTTTCCTGGGCGAGTTATATCCCAACACAAGAATCTTTGCAGGGTAATGACTGAAAATGGAGAGATCAATGGAGTAGTCTCTGGGCGGTTTCGTTTCGAGGTCCATTCGGCTAGGGATTATCCCGCTGTAGGGGATTTCGTCATGTTGGACCGGGAGTGTGATGATGGTGGTGATGCCATAATCCACGCTATCCTACCCAGAGAAACCGCCTTCATAAGAAAGGCCGCAGGCACGTCGCGCCAAGAACAGGTGGTCGCGTCCAACATCGACACGGTGTTCGTCTGTATGTCCCTCAACAACGACTATAACCTCAGGAGGTTGGAGCGTTATCTTGGGGTGGCATGGGACAGCGGTGCGATCCCGGTGGTCGTCCTCACCAAAGCAGACCTCTGTGAGGACCTTCCAGCGGTGCTTTCGGAGCTTCATCCTGTGTTGTCAGGGGCGGAGGTCTTGGTAACCTCTAGTCTTGTTGAGGACGGATATGAGTCGGTAAAAAAACACCTCACCCCGGGAAAGACAGTGGCACTCATAGGCTCCTCCGGGGTGGGTAAGTCAACCTTGATAAACAGGCTCTTAGGGGGGGATGTACTTCTCACTCAGGGCATAAGGGACGATGATAAGGGTAGACATACCACCACAGTCCGAGAACTGATGCTTCTTCCCTGTGGAGCTATGGTCGTGGACACTCCTGGAATGAGGGAACTGGGTATAGACGGGATCGATCTGGCTAGATCCTTCTCCGACATAGAGGAGTTGGCCGAAGGATGTCGCTTCGGGGACTGTAGCCACGGCGGCGAGCCACACTGTGCGGTCCAAAAGGCCATATCCGACGGGCTTCTGTCCGCCGATCGTTTCGCCAGCTACCTGAAGCTTAAAAAAGAGGCCAGATACGACGGTCTCAGCTCAAGACAGGTTGAAACGGAGAAGATATCGTCCATGTTCAAAGAAGTTGGAGGCATAAAGAACGCCAGAAAGTTCGCCAAGGCTAAAAATCGGTCTAAAGGCCGCTAAAAATGAGTCCCCGACGCCATTTGATGGCGTCGGGGACTTTTGGCTATCCCAGTTTAGGCCTGGCTTCCGGCGGAAGGGGGCTGACGTAGGGGCCACCTCGTGCCGTCTCAAGCTCTTTCTTGGCTTTACTTAGGATTTCGTCGTTCTCCATAAGCCTGAGTCCCGTAATGGCCATTGCCTTGGAGGCGAAGAACATTCCCTTCAGCCCCATAGGACTTCCGAAGGCCTGAGTGCTTTGCCAGGTATGGGCAGGAACCCCTATAGGCATGGAGGCTATCGCCATCTGGACCGTAGGGGTTATATAGGAGACGTCCCCTACATCGGTGGAGCCCGATATGGTCTTTCCCGCTCCTAGAGGTCCGTTGTCGTCCATGATAACCGAGCTGAGGTTCTCTCCGAGGTGTTCTGCGGTCGAGCGATAGCCTCTGAGTGCCGCCTTTACCGTACCTTCCGGCAGGGTGGACTGTATTTCCTTCGCCAGGGCTAGGTCCTCACCGTCGAACTCAGGGCCCCCTAGCTCAGCCATGACTTCCCTTGCCACCTCTCCCAAGGTCTCGTTGGGGAGATAGTCGTAAAGGGCGTTGGTTATCTTCACCTCCACCGAGGTGTCGGTCATAAGGGCCGCTCCCTTTGCGCAGTTTGCGACCCTCTGAAAAAGGGGCTCTATCTGGTCTCGCCTCGGGGTTCTTACGTAATAGCAGATGGTCGCCTTGGCTGGGACCACGTTAGGGGTGTCGCCGCCGGAGGATATGACGCTGTGGATCCTGGCCTCCTGGATCATGTGTTCCCGAAGGTAGTTGACCCCTACATCCATGAGGATAGCCCCGTCCAGAGCGCTCCTGCCCTCCTGGGGTGAGGCCGCTGCATGGGCGGACTTTCCGTGGAAGGTTACGTCGCAGGCGTTAAGGGCCAGGCTGCTGGCGGCCCAAAGGGCGTTGAAATCCCAGGGATGCCAGGTTATGGCGGCGTCTAAATCGAAAAAACACCCCTCCCGGGCCATGTAGACCTTGCCTCCACCGTTCTCCTCCGCAGGACAGCCGTAGAAGGTTACCCTGCCCGTAAGGCCTCTCTCCTTCAGTAGCTCAGCTAGAGCCAGTGCGGAGCCAGCGGCGGCGGCTCCCAGTAGGTTATGACCGCAGCCGTGGCCGACCTCTCCGTCTTTAGTCACCCCCGGCAGGGCGTCGTATTCCCCTAAAAAGCCTATGTTCGGCCCACCGTCGCCCCAGGTGGCCACAATCGCTGTCTCCATCTCGCCGACTCCCTTTAGGACCTCAAAGTCATAGGATGAAAATAAGTCTTCGTAGAGGTCCGCAGCGTACCTTTCCTTAAAGCCCAGCTCCGGGTGTTCCCATATATCCAGAGCGGTTCTCTCCATGGTCGAACGTAGACCGTCCAGTTTTTCCATTAGCATTTTTTTCACGATTCATAACCTCCTAAAAAGGTCCGTATCCTATCAGTATGGCTCCCCATAGAAAGGCCACCTGTGCCAGAAACAACATGCCGAAAAGGGGCAAGAACCAACGGAAGTACCTGTTCAGGGGTACTTTAGCCAGTATGCAACCTATAAGGATAAAACCTGTTGGCCAAAGAAGGTTGGAGAAGCCATCTCCGAACTGAAATGCCAGTACCGCCACCTGTCGGTTTACCCCTACCAGGTCCGACAGAGGGGCCATTATAGGCATAGTTGTAGCTGCCTGTCCCGATCCAGACGGTATCAGGAAGTTCATGACCGTCTGGAACAGGAGCATTCCCACCGAGCTCATGAAGGCCGATCCCTGTCCCAGGAGATTCGCCATCCCGTGTATGATGGAGTCCACTATTTTCCCTTCCGATAGCACGACCAATATCCCCCTAGCTACTCCGACCACCATGGCGGACAGGACTCCCTTGCTCATCCCCTCGACGAATATCTCGGCGATCTTGCTAGGGGATTTTCTGTCCGCTAATCCCACGAGTATGCCCATTATGAGGAATAGCCCTGCCAGCTGGTTTATATACCACCCTAGCTTGATGAGGCCAAATCCCGCTATGAGGACCGATACCATGAATATGGAGAGGACCAACTTGTGGGTGTGGGTGAACCTAAGCTCAACCTTGGACTCGTCGAATGCCAGGTCGCCGAAGTCTATATCGTTGACCACGCTTTTCGACGGGTCGGACTTGATAATCCTGGCGTAGCGCAGTGTCCAGGCTATGGTGATGGAGCCCATCACGGCCAGTATGAGCAGCCTGTAGGCCAGGCCGGAGAAAAGAGGAAGCTCCGATATGGTCTGAGCGACCCCTATGGTGAAGGGATTTACCGTCGCTGAGGCGAAACCTATTCCTACCGCAACAAAGGATACCGCCAGCCCCACCACCGGATCGTAGCCCAGCGCCAGAGCGAGGCTGGCGAATATTGGAACGAAAGCCACCATCTGCTCGTAGGAGAGTGTACCTGTGGATCCCCACAACATGAACACCGCCATGAGCACCGCAAAAGTGGTATTGGCGGACGAGGGCTTAGCCCTTGTCTTTCGGACCATCCAGGCTATGGTGGCGTCTATGGCCCCTGTGGACATGACCACGTAGATAGACGAAAAAACTATAAATATGAAGAACACGATCGATCCTGCCTGAGTCATACCCTTCTGTATGGCGACGAACATCTGAAAGGGATCGACTGGAGAGGACTGAATCAGTTGAAAGCTGTCAGGGACTATGACGGTCCTGTTCGACTTAGGATCCATATGGCGGCTGTACTCCCCAGCCGGGACGAACCAGGTAGCCACCATGGCGATAACCATGATGGACAGTAGGATAACGAAGACGTGTGGAAAGGATGCTTTTTTTCCGCTCTTATTTGACAAGATGAACCCCCCTTGGCTGTTTTTTTGTCGTGTATGGATACATATCTACCGAGATAAATTGTACTCTGCGATAGTAAGACGAGCAAGTCCATTTATGCAGTATTTTCTAATTAAAATACTTCTTTTGTGATTGTGCCGTGGGTTCATTTTATGAATTCGAATAAAACAGAAGTGTATTGGCCGGGGGCCCAAAAAACCAACTAATGCGATCGCCAATTGTGTTGTTTGCCTAGATAGAATATTATGGAATATATGCGAGGCTGGAGGTGAAAATATGAGGTATAAAAGTACTCTGTCCTGGTGTTTCGCTGTAGTCGCCCTCCTCTCCGTTGCTACGGCTCCGTGCTATTGCGGGGAGGAGTGGGGACCCATACTTGATGTGGCAGTAAAGGATGGTCATGTCTACGTCGCTACGGCTGAAAAGGGGGGGCTTTACTCCCTAGAGGGCGATCGATGGGAGCATTTAGGAGGAGCATTGCCATCCAGCAATATCTTCTCCCTAAGAATATCCCCTAAGGGGCATCTGTTTCTATCCACCTACGATGATGCTCTTTTCTCGAAGGACCGAGGCATAACCTGGACGTCCTTAAAGGGGGGAGGAAACGTAAGGGAGTTCTTCTTTTCCTCCAAGGGGGCGTACCTGCTGGCCGATTGGAGCAGAGGGATCCTCCGTTATGACGGAAGCTCGTCCAAACCGGAGATGCCTAAAATACAGGGGGGGAATTTTTTTATCACCGGATTTTCCGAAGGGCCAGGCGGGTCTCTTTGGGCCTCTACATTTGGAGGAGGGATGTTGCGTTCCGACGACGATGGGTCGAATTGGGGCCCAGTCAACGATGGGCTGGATAACCTTTTCGTCCTGTCCATGGCCTGGTCCGATACCGGGAGGTTTTACGTTGGAACCATGGAGGGAGGCATTTTCGTCCTGGAGGATGGAGAATGGCGCAAGCTGGACGGTTTGCCCGACGGCTTGGTGGCTCAGGCCATGGCCTCAAACCGCGATGTCCTGTTCGTAGGAACCTTAGGCGGAGTCTTTGCCCGTTCTGAGGATGGGAATTGGACTTCATTTCCGTTACAAAAAGGAGTGGAAGTGCCTGTCAGGTCCATCGCCTCCTACAGAGATGGCGTCCTGGTCGGAACGAGGGATAGCGGGCTTTTCTACGTCGACTGGGATAGCCGGTCCTCTCAGGCTGTGACGATGTCCGATTCGGTGGTATCAATGTCCCTCGGCGATGACGGTGTCGTATGGGCCCTCACCAGGTCGGGCAAGCTGTTTTCGTCCGTCGACGGGCTAAAGTGGTCGCATCTGGCGAACCTTCCAGATGGAGGTTACGGTTCCCTGGTTCGGTACGCCAACGTCACGGTAGTGGGAGGGGAGGGGAAAGTCTATACCTCCCATGATGGTGAGACATGGACCGCTAGACCTCTCCCTATGAGGGAAGGTCAGGGAGGTTTCGCTACGATAGTCGAGTCCAACGGGGCATTTATAGCGGGATTTCCGAGGGGAGGCCTGTTCAGATCTCTGGACTGGGGTGTGTCCTGGATCGAGATAGACTCGGTGGACGGCAGCTATGTATATTCCGTGGTCTCCCGTGGTAAGACTGTGGTGGTTGGGACCGATAGGGGGTTCTCGGTGTCCAACGATGGGGGGAAAACCTGGGAAAACCGCTATATAGTCTACGGGGTAAGCTCTTTGGCGATAGACGAGGGTGGCCATATCTGGGCTGCCTCAAGAAACGGTCTGTGGCGTTGGAATTTGGACGGCCTTGAGCTTGGTACCCCTGATATAGAGGGATTCAGCTGGTCGCCCTTCAACTATTTCACCGACATATTTTCTGGAAAGGGCGATAGCCTTATGGGGCTTCTTAGAGGCGAACTAGTTCGCCTGTCCCCTGTATCGGGCGATAGCTACCTATTGGAGAGGTCGTCTTTGTCCAACAACGACGGCATCCTGACAGCACTGCCCTTACTGAACAGGATCTTGATAAGCACCGGAAGAGGCTTCTACTCGTCCGACGACGGAGGTCTGAGCTGGGTATCCATTGGGCTTCCTGTTGGGATAATGGGGAGGTGAGGTCATGAGAGAGATATACAGGCGTATCCTCACAGCGGGGATGCTCTTTATCGCTATAGGCATGTTCCTCTTCGTCAGAGACCAGTTTCTGAGGGTGTATTCTGTGGACATGGCGGAGGAATACTCCCGGTCCTACGCTCCGGACTTGGGCCCGTCCTTTGGGGCTATGGCCATGGGAAGGTCGTTCATAAGGTCTACCACACAGTTTCAACCTATCGGGGAGTTCGTACGCTCTAAATCCGAGGGGATTACCGTCACCGTAGACGGAGATATATGGGAAGATATCCACGGAAGGGTCGAGTCGGACGATGATGGACTTTTTTTTCTTCCCTCCGATGGGACGGTTAAGCAGGTCGTCGATGGCTTGAGAAATATGGAGAGGTCCTTTGCCTACGTTAAGTATGGCTCCGCTGAGGGGCCGGTTTTCATGGCTGCTTCCCTGATGGGGCCGGTGGACGCTAAGGGATCCGGTGCTCCCGATTCGTTGGTATACCCGTTCAGGGCCTTCGCCCCGATCCCTCTGACCCTAGCCCTGGCGGCCTACGTCCTGCTGCCAAGGCGAAGGACTAGCCCCGGTGCTCTGACCTACTCAAAGTGGTCCTGTTGGGTGATACCAGATATCCTCGGCACTGTCATGGCGGGTTTTTTCGTCGCCCTCTCCTTCATCCTTGCGCCGGAGATATTCGGAGACGGGAACGTCCTGGGGATCGCTTCGGGAGCTATCTGGTTTACGTCGGTGCTGTGGTTCATGGGGGCCATCTTTACGTCCATCCTTTACTGGTCCGCTCGATACTCGTCCTTCGAGCTTGTCATTCAAGAGGACGGCATAAGTTTAAGACAGCTATCCAAGGAGCTGGACTTCCGTTTCTCCTATCTCGTCACGGTGGAGTGGGTGGATTATAGGCCACCTAGATGGCTGAGAATACTGGTTCGCATCGCATCGATGTTCGACTGGAGGATGAGGAGCCATGATATCTCCATGTCTCTCAGCAGGGATTGGGGCATTCGGTTCGTGTTTTTAGACGGGTCGTCCTTTAAATTCATATGCTCCAGGTTGCCGGATATCCAGAGGCTTGTGGATGTCCTTCTGTCCGGTAGGGTCCCCTTATCTCCCGAGTTGGAGTCTTTTTTAAAGGGGGAGGGGTAATCTCCCCCTTTATGCTCACGAATAGTGGGCTATTATGTCCAGCACTCCAAGGATATGCCTCTCCGGGCTTACGTAATTAACGAGATCCTTTATGGGCAGTACCCCGTTATCAGGACAGGCACTGGCCCCTACCGTTCTTAAAAATGAGATGTCGTTGTAGGAGTCTCCTATGCCGACCATCTCCTCAGGGGCTACTCCTATCCTCTCGGATAGCATGGCTATTCCCGAGGCTTTGTCCACTCCCTTAGGGGTTACGTCCACGGAGCAGGACGATCTGGTGACGTTGAAGAGCTCGCAGTTCGCAAGATCCATTGTCTCCTGGAGCAGACCTTCTACGGCGTTTTCCAGTTCCTCCGACCCCATGGGAAATGGAAAGGGGTTGATGCTCAAGCATATTTCCTTCCCTACCTCGAAGCGGATATTTCTACCCTTAAAGGAGAGGAGCAACCTACACTTCAATTCTCTCATTGCCTCTATGTGGTTGTCGGTTATCTTAGGATTTAAGGTCACGCTGTCGTCCCTGGGATCGAAGAGCATGCTTCCGGCTTCGCAGATCATGGGTTCTGTTATGCCTAAAAACTGGCCTATGGCCTCCATGTAGGGTTGCCCTCGGCCAGAACATAGCGTGATAGGAAGACCTATGCCCTCTCTGGCCCTGTCCTGGTGCTCCCTCAGAGCCGCCATGGCTGAGGGGTCGAAGGGAATGCCCTTGTCCACCGACAGACAGCCATCTATATCCGATACCACCAGCTTAAGTCCTGTGCCGTCAAGCACATAATCACGTCCTTTCGTTGCCTCTGAGAGGACATTATATCAGTTTCTAGGCGACCTTTTTGATACGTACTGCCTTGCCCTCGGACCTGGCTATAGAGCCTGGGGATAGGATTTTGACGCCGGTCCTTATGCCCAGCATAGCAGCGAGATGAGATCCAGTTTTCTTAGCCATTTCCTTTCCCTCCCTCTCGGAAAGGGATTCGGAGCTCTCACAGCATACGGTGAGCTCCTTAAGGTCGTCCTTTTCAGAAACCTCAAGGACGTAGTGGAGGGAAAGGCCTGGAATATGGCTCAGTGCCACCTCTATCTGGGATGGGAAGACGTTGACCCCTCTGATTATGAGCATGTCGTCGCTCCTGCCCTTTATTCTGTCTATCCTGGCTCCCTCTTTGCCGCAGCCACAGCGGTCCCTGGTTATCTTTGTGATGTCTTTAGTTCTGTACCGGATCATGGGAAGGGCTTCTTTGCAGAGGGTCGTCACCACCAGTTCTCCCTCGGAGCCCTCTGGAAGAACCTCTCCTGTGGCAGGATCTATGATCTCGAGGAGGAACTGGCTTTCGTCCACGTGAAGTCCGCACTTATGCTGGCACTCCATGGCGACCCCTGGCCCCATGATCTCCGACAGACCGTATATATCCAGGGCAACTATACCCAGTCGATCTTCAAGGTTCTTTCTGAGCCCCTCGGACCAGGGCTCAGCTCCGAAAATGCCTATTTTCAGGGAGTGCTTTATCCCCTTTTCCTCTATCAGGTCAGCGAGCCTCAGTCCGTAGGAAGGGGTACAGGCTAAGACGGTGGTCTCAAGGTCCTCCATGAGCATCAGCTGTCTGTCGGAGAAGCCCCCTGAGGCCGGTATGACCGTAGCTCCAAGCCTCTCGGCTCCGTAATGTACCCCAAGACCTCCGGTGAACAGGCCGTAGCCGTAGGCCACCTGGACCACGTCCTCGGAGGTGACTCCTCCTGTCGCCATCGCCTGGGCCATTATGCTGGACCATCTGTCCAGGTCCCCTGCGGTGTAGGCTACAACCGTCGGTTTTCCTGTGGTCCCAGAGGAAGCGTGAACCCTCACCAAGTCCCTCTTAGGACAGGCCAGAAGGCCAAGGGGGTAGTTATCCCTAAGGTCCGATTTCTCTGTGAAGGGCAGTTTTTGCAGGTCGTCCAGGGATTTTATATCCTCAGGCGACACGTCTTTGAGCTTGGAGTTCCAGGCGGCTGATGCTCTCTTGGCGGATGCTATGGTCTCTCTTAATGTGTTCAGTGAGTCGATGTGTCGTGATGTCATGTTGTAGTCCTCCTAGGGTAGAGTGATAAAATAGAATTGGATATAAAAAAGGGGCCCCTCCAATGAGGGGCCCCGAACAGAATCAAGGTCAACGCCAAAAAGGCGTCGATCCCCTGTCGGGACCCACGCTGGTAAAGCTAAAGAAGAAGTTGGCGTTGTGTATGCGAGTCATCTGGTAGCCTGCTCTCTGTAGAATTTTTGGTCAAACGGTATCGCGAAGTTGAGGCACTTTATACCACGAAGTTTATCGATACGTCAAGGGTTATCATAGGTGTTTCGGCAACGGGTCTCGGGAAACAGGAAAGAACAGAGGAGGCCCAGCATCGTCGCCCCAAGGCATATCCATAGAGCTGAGTTGAATCTCGCCTGAGCTGGCAGTTGGGAAAGGTTCTCCAGGACCTTGCCCATAAAGGTGGTTATGAGGGCACTTCCCAAAAAGGCCCCGGTATTTACCAAAGCTATAGCCACCCCTGTGGACTGAGGGTGGTTTATCTCCTTGATGATCGCCCAGGATATGACGTAGGAGGTGGCCGAGAAGCCGGCCATGAAGAAGAGTGGTCGCAGGACCATCACGGGGGGCATGCCCTTCCACAGCACCACTATCGCAAACCATACCAAGGTGGCGACCAAATTCATTATCACCAGCGGCGTCTTTCTCAGCCCTAGTTTGTCCGAGATTGTACCGGCGGAAAGGCCTCCGATTATGGTCCCATAGACCGCGTAGGAAACTATAGACGAAGCCTGACCTACGGTCATATGATAGACATCCTGTAAATAGGGTGTCCCCCAGGTGCCGGAGAAGGCCAGATATACGCCGCTATAACAGCCGAAGAACACGAACACCGGCCAGATCCTCCAGTTTGAGGCAGATATCTTTAGCGATTGCATTAGAGGCAGAGGGGCGATCTTTTTACTATCGCTCTGCTCCGATATGGAGGGATAGCCCTTATCCTCCGGTTTGTTTCTGATAACGGCCCAGCATAGAAGGGCTATCAGAAGGGTTCCTATCCCTATGGTTACGAAAGAAGCCCTCCAGCTGAAAATCCCAACCAAAAGGGCCAGCGGGGCCTGGGCCAGTACCCCTCCCATATTGCCCACGAAGGACGTCAGGCCGGACATTGTCCCAAACTCTCTCTCCCTAAACCACTGGGACTGTATCTTCAATATGGAGATAAACACGGTCGATACTCCTATCCCAACCAAAAAACGGCCTGCAAGTAGCCAAAAAGGGGTGGAGGCCATGCCAAAAACGATGGAGCCGGTCCCAGCTAGGAGCATCCCTATGGAGACAGTCATCCTTGCTCCAAGGGAATCCGCCATCATCCCTACCGGGATCTGCATCACCATGTAGGCGTAAAAATAGGCCGATGCCATGTTTCCAAAGGCAGATGGTGTGAGGTTGAAGGCCTCGGTTATGTCAGCCCTCACAACCCCTGCGGCCAGGCGATGGAAAAAGACCACCATGTAGGCCAAAACCATAGAACCCCACACGGCCCATCTGTAACGATTGGCCCTCTTTATGTCGTCGGTCATACTTGTTCCTCCTGATATCTTCGATTTGTATCGCATGATGGAGAGAGCATATCACAGTGGGATCGGTATCGCCAAAAAGACTTATTTCCTTTCCCAGATTCTTGTCGTTACATGTATAATGTCTACATAGAGCAATCAGGGGGTGTTGGCGATGGACTCAAAAGAGATCCCTACGTGTCCATTTTGTGGTGTGGGGAGGGCTTTGCCGGTCTATTGGGGATATCTGCCTTTCGACCTAGCTTATGCGGTCGAAAGAGGAGAGGCTCTCTATGGCGGGCCGAATCTTCCCGGCAAAGACTCCTGTCTTTGGGGTTGCGATAGATGCGGTGCTAGGTGGTGATTTGGAGGGGAATGTGAAGTTGTGAACGTTTTTTACTTTTGACCTTTTAGGCTGTATAAAAAGTGCGGTAGGTCAACGTCGTTAGGCGTAAGCTGCCTTATTTCTTTGAGGAGGTGTCTAGGTGTTCGTTTTTGTGCTCTCCTTTTTTATGTACCTTCTGCTTGTATGGTCTGGGGGAGGTATACCACCGTTTGAGTTTGGAATTGCTCTCGTAATCTCTACGGTGTTGGCGCTCTCAGTCAGAAGCCGCAGTCATGCGAGGCATTTTGGCCTTGCCGGACTCAATCCAATCAGGTGGCTTGGCTTTGTTTACTTTATGTTTGGTCCCTTTATGGTGGCCATGGTCAAGTCCAATATCGACGTTGCTATAAGAATAATAACAGGAAATATAAATCCTGGAATAGTTAAAGTCGATACAAAATTAACGGGAGAAATGTCGAAGACTCTATTGGCCAATGCCATAACCCTGACCCCCGGGACCCTAACAGTGGAGGTTGAGGAGGACACCGGCGTCTTCTACGTTCACTGGATAAACGTGACCGATAAGGAGCCCTCCGGGGAGGCGGTCTACGGATCCTTTGGAGAATGGGCGAGGAGGTTAGCTGAATGACTATGATCGGTTTTTTCGGCTTCGTGGCGGGTTTTATGGTCCTTCTTATCCTGCTCATGACAGGAAGGCTAATAATGGGGCCCACAGGTGCCGACAGGGCCGTCGCTCTGGACGCCATAAATACCCTGGTAATCGGGATTATGATCGTCCTGGCGGTCCACTTTGAATCTGTTGTCATGGTGGATGTCGCTATAGTTTACGCTGGGCTTTCGTTCGTCAGCACCATGTTCATCGCGAGATACATAGAGGAGAGGGGGAAGTAGCGTGGGCTGGTATTTCTTCCCGGCTATTTTCATGTTCTTGGGGCTTTTGATCAATACTCTGGGGACTATATCCCTTTACAGGTTCCCCGACGTGTACACCAGGATGCACGGCTCGACCAAGTGCACCACTTTTGGGACTATCTCCCTCGCCTTTGGAGTGGTTCTCTACGCCATCATCAGGAGGCTACAGTCCGGCGAGGTCCGCTTCTCAGTCTTGGCGCTTCACGTGGTGATAGCTGTAGTTGCGCTTCTGATAAGCAACGCCACAGGTGCTCACGTGCTGGCCAGAGCCGCCCACAGGAGCAAGGCCTTTCCCAAAGATGCCGTCGTGGACAGCCTGGCAGAGAGAGACGAGCTGTTGCTCAAGGAGGGACTGGACAGATGACCTTTTTTCACATAACAAACCTGATCCTTCTTCTGGTGACCGGATTTTACTCCCTTTGGTTCAGGGACCTTCTTTACTCCGTCATAAGCTTGGGCGCTTTCAGCCTGCTTTTGTCCCTTGAGTTCTACATCCTACAAGCTCCGGACGTTGCCATCGCTGAAGCAGGTATAGGTGCGGCCCTGAATACCGCTGTTTTCCTGTTTGCCCTGTTCGGGGTCGATCGTCTGAAAAAGGACAGGAGGGGACGAAGATGAAGCTTAAGGCTATTTTCGTCGCTGCTACCCTTGTCCTTGGGGGGATAGCCATGACCGGACTCGATAACGTCCATCCCTTTGGTCTGCCTGGTTTCGTCGGAATGGACGATTATTTCCTGAACCATGCTCTAAAGGACAGATCTGCGGAGAACATAGTTACCTCTATAGTGTTCGATTATCGTGGATTTGACACGCTAGGGGAGTCTGCGGTGCTTTTCACCGCCCTGTGCTCCGTTGTGGCTCTTTTCAGGAGAGGGGGGAACTAGGCCTTGAAGCCTTTGTCCATCGTAGCCAGGACGGTATGTGATCTTTTTGCCTGGTTTTTGGTCATATTTGGTGTATACGTCATAGTACACGGAGATGTCACCCCCGGTGGAGGCTTCCAGGGAGGGGCTATAGTGGCGTCGTTTATGGCCCTGCTCTTGGTCGCTCACGGAGGTAAGAGGGTACTTGACTGGGTCAAGCTGGCTGTGTATTGGTCGCTGATGTTCTTTGGCCTGCTCCTCTTCATCACGCTGGGACTAAGCGGTATTCCTCATGGTACCCTTATGTACAACTTCCTGTCAGTTCCTCATGACGTAGCGGTAAACATGGTTCACGGTGTTATCCCTCTCTCTGGAACCATCGGTCTGATGGACCTGGCTGTGGGGATAGAGGTAGCCGGTGCTCTGACTATTATTCTCATAGTCATGTTCCGGTGGATGATGACTGATGTGGCTGGCGATAGCGGAAAGGAGACCGGTTATGACAGCTAATTTTCCTTTCTTCGTGGTTGGGTTGCTATTTCTAATGGGGTTGATCGCTGTTATCGTGGAGAACAACCTCATAAAAATAGCTATTGGCGTCAGCCTTATGGAGTCCGCTGCCAACCTGTTTCTGGTGGCCCTGGGCTACCGTTTTGAGGGAGATATACCGATTCATTTCCTGCCTGGACCGGTGGATATGTACGTTCTGCCCACCCCTCAGGCGATGACGCTGACTGCCATAGTTATCGCCTTTGCGTCGTCGGCCCTCATGCTTTCTTTGATAGTCATGCTGTACCGTCATTATGGAACCCTGGATGTTAGAGAGATCAGGAGGTTGAGAGGATGAGCTGGACCGTTCATCTGCCCGCTTTGATGCTGGCAGTGCCCCTTTTGGGGGCTATCTGTACGCCTATTGTCGCTTTGGGTGGCAACAGGGCCCGTTCGATATGGTCCGTTCTGGTTTCAGTGGCTCTGACGTCTTTGTCCCTTATGTTGTTCTTCCAGGTTGCCGCTGAGGGGATAATGGTCTACGTCATGGGGGAGACCTCCTGGAACCTGACCCTTCCTATGGGTCTTGCCTATCCGGTTAGAATAATTCTAGAGGTGGATTCTTTTAACTCTTTAATCGCGGTCATAGGTTGTTTTGCCTCCCTGGCTGGGGTGCTTTTCGGCCTGAAGTTCGTCGACCGATTCACCGGCAAAAACTGGTATATGGCGCTTTACTTCCTGTTGACCGCTGGGATGCTCGGAATGGTCCTAACAGGAGACCTGTTCAACTTCTTCGTCTTCCTGGAGATAGCCTCGGTCGCCTCCTTTGGCCTGATAGCCTATTGGAGGGATCGTCCTGAGTGTATCGAGGCGTCGTTTAAGTACATGCTGCTGTCTCAGGTAGCTGGGATGATGGTGCTTTTGGCCGCCGGTTTCCTCTATGGTCGTTACAACCTGCTGAACATGGCTGCTTTGGGCAACGCCATGCAGCCCGGGCTAGCGGAGAAGATCGCTCTGGTGTTCCTCGTGGTGTCCTTGGCCATGAAGTGTGGAGCTTTCCCCATGCACATGTGGATGCCGGATGCCTACGCGGAGGCTCCTGCCTCTGTGACGGTGCTTTTGGTGGTTGTAAGCCAGGCCTCCTTGGTTGTCCTGTGCAGGATACTTTTTTCCATATTTGGGGCAACCATGGCGATTCCGGTTATATCCTGGTCTCTGATAGTCCTCGGGGTCATGTCCATGTTCTTCGGCGTGACCATGGCGGTGGTCCAGCACGAGGTGAAAAGGCTTATGGGATACCACTCGGTGTCGCAGGTCGGCTATATGCTGATGGCCTTCGGCGTGGGCTTTTTGACCTTGGCGAATCCAAGCGAGATGGCGGATTACGGAATGACGTCCATCAAGGGCGGCATCTTCCATATGATTAACTACATGATGTACAAGGGCATGCTCTTTCTCGCTGCTGGGGCTCTCTATTACGTAACAGGAACCAGGGATCTGGACAAGATGGGAGGCCTCTCCAGGAGGATGCCCATCACCACAGTGATGTTCTTCATCGCTGCTGCTGCGATCTCCGGCGTGCCGCCTTTCAACGGTTTCGTGTCCAAGCTGATGATCTATCAGTCCTCCTTCGCCGTCCATCCGGCCCTTACCGTGGTGGCTTTGGTCACGTCCATACTCACTCTGGCCTCCTTCGTAAAGGTGTTCCAGAGCGCGTTTCTTGGTCCTGAGAAAACCGAGTTTAAGAGGGTCAGGGAGGTTCCCGGTTCGATGATAGCAGGGATGGCGGTAATAACGGTGGTTATACTGGCCCTTTCGCTGTTCCCGACCTGGGTGATATCGAACCTGATCGAGCCAGCAGCGACAGCTTTGGTAGACAAGGGAGCTTATGTCGGCGCCGTTATGGGGGGTGTTCTCTGATGTTCGGCAGCCTTTTTACCGGTTTTGGTTTCTGGGATTTCGGAAGCTGGATCACCTTTTTCGTAATGGCTTTGGCCATCTCCCTGTGGTTCAGATCCCAGGGGCGTCAGGACTACAAGAAAGGGACGGAGCAGGACCAGATATATTTCTCCGGAAACGATCTTCCAGACGACAGCGCGGACATCACCGTCCCAGCAAGCTCCTCCTACTGGGGATTTCGTACCGCATTCAAGCCCTATTACGATAGGATGGTCGAGTTCCACTCCGGGAATATGTCCGAGTACGTTGGATGGTTTGTAATCACCACCACGATAGTGCTGATCCTGACTATCCTTTAGGAGGAAACTACAGATGAAGCTAGAGACCATGCTACAGGTTATGCCCAAGTCCCTTTGGGTTTTCTGCACCAACTCCGGTTCCTGTAACGGATGCGACATAGAGATAGTCTCCACGATCTCCCCTAGATACGACATCGAGAGGTTGGGGATGAAGCTCACAGGAACCCCACGTCACGCTGACGTTCTGCTGGTCACCGGACCTGTGACCAGGTTTATGAAGCCCAAGCTGGAGCGCATATACGCCCAGATTCCCGATCCAAAGGTGGTCATAGCCATAGGGAACTGCGCCTGTTCCGGGGACGTTTACTTTAAATCCTACAACCTGGTCGGTCCCGTCGATAAGGTGATTCCGGTGGACGTCTATGTCCACGGATGCCCTCCCAGACCGGAGGCTATCATAGAGGGAGCCGCTAAAGCTGTGATGAAGCTTGAGGAAAAGAGAAAAGAGCTTCTTCAGAAGGCAGGTGCTTGATATATGGAGTGTTACATCGATAAAGACAGAACGGTTCTGGAACCGGAGGAGATAGTCCAAAGGCTCAGGGCTGCTCTCGGTGAGTCGGTTTCGGACTTCGAGATAAGGGAGTTCTCTCAGGGAGCCTCAGGAGAGGTAACCGGTCGACACCTTTGGCTCTCTGTGGAAAAGGATAGGCTTCTGGACTTTGTGGACGAGCTGGGTAGACTGGACTTCCCCCATTTTCACGTGGTTTCAGGGGATGACGAGGGGGACAACGTCGTTCTTTACTATCACCTCGCCCTCTATAGGGCTGTGGGCAGAGGGATCTCCCTTCCTGTCACAGTGAAGGTAAAGATCCCTAAGGACGATCTCACGGTTCAGTCCCTTTTCAGCAGGATACCCGGGGTCGAATACAGCGAGAGGGAGATCCAGGAGATGTTCGGGGTGGATCACATAGGGTTGCCCAATAAGGGGCTTGTATTCCTTCCCGAGGATTGGAACAGGGACGTCCTACCCTGGCGCAGGGACGAAACCGCTCCTGGTGACGACCTGATTGAAGAGCTTTCCTAGGAGGCTATCATGAGCGAGACAAAAACCTACAAGCTCCCTATCGGTCCGGTTCACGTCGGGCTTAAAGAGCCCATTACCGCCTGGCTGGACATAGAGGGGGAGAGGATAAAGAACGCCGTGATAAGGCCTGGGGCGATCCATCGCGGCATCGAGTTTATGGCGAGGGAGAGGAACCCCATCCAGGTGATATACCTCTCCGAGAGGATCTGCGGTATATGCTCCTTCAGCCACGCCATAGCCTTTGTCAAGGCTGTGGAGGACGCTGCGGACATCGCTGTTCCGCCCAGGGCCCAGTACATACGCTCTATGGTGCTGGAGCTCGAGAGAATACACTCTCACATATTGTGGTCGGGGGTTGCCTGCTACACGATAGGGTTCGACAGCGCCTTCCATCTTGGGATGATGCTCAGGGAGAAAGTCATGGACGTGCTAGAGGTCCTGACCGGGAACAGGGTTAACTACGCTGTGACTACCGTCGGTGGTGTCCGGTGGGACATCACACCAGAGGTAGCCAGGACCGTGTGGGATATGATCCACTATTACAGAAACGAGTTTGGCTCCTTCTACGAGGCCGCCATAAACGATCCTGTCGTAAAGGCCAGGCTCCGGGACGTGGGTGTACTCACCACAGAGGAGGCCATAAAATACTGCGCTCTTGGTCCAACCGCTAGAGGCAGCGGGGTCAGGAC
Organism: uncultured Synergistaceae bacterium; assembly: GCA_964395085.1. GTDB lineage: Bacteria > Synergistota > Synergistia > Synergistales > Dethiosulfovibrionaceae > Dethiosulfovibrio. The sequence continues at coordinate 20,129 of CAYNAN010000005.1, read as the reverse complement.
CGACATGCGCTGGTCAAATCCCTACGACGCTTACTGCGATATACCGGTGGAGCCGATAGTCCCTCAGGATTACACAGGGGAGGTTCACGGAGACGTCTACGACCGTTTCCTCGTCAGGGTCTACGAGGTCCTTCAGTCCCTGGACATCCTTGAGAAGATACTTGAGGGACTTCCTGAGGGAGACATAACCTCCGAGCCGAAGGTCAACAAGCTCCTTATGACCCTAAAGAAGGCTGAGGGGGTCGGATACGGCTGTATAGAGGCTCCAAGAGGAGACGATACCCACGTAGTTGGACTCAAGGCCCAACAGGAGAATATCCTGTGGTGGAAGGTTCGTGCCCCGACCTACAGCAACGCCGTGTCGTGGCCGCTGATGTTCAGAGGTAACGAGCTCGCCGATGCTCCTCTCATAATAAACAGCATCGATCCCTGCATATCCTGCATGGAGAGGATGATCCTCTCGGACAAGGGAACCGGGGCTAAGTCTGTGGTCACAAAGGCCGATCTGATGAAACTTTGCAGGGATAAGACCGACAGGACAAGGAGGATGATGGGGTCATGATTTTAGGTTTTATCATGAGATCCGTGGCCGGAGTGGCTATTATGCTCCTGGCGACGGTCCTGGCTGTCCTTTTCGAGGGGGTTGACCGAAAGCTTCATGCCGTGATGCAGCGAAGGATAGGGCCACCTCTCCTTCAGCCTGTGTACGATATACTTAAGCTCTTAGGTAAGGAGAACATAGTGCCCCGTTGGGCCAACCCGGTTTTCTTCAACGGTGGTCCGATAGTGGCGGTAGTTGCGACGATGATGGTATTTCTCTACGTTCCGATGGGCTCTATCCCTCCGGTTTTGAGCGGTAGAGGGGATATAATCCTGATTCTGTACCTCCTGAGCCTCTCTGGCGTGGCGGTTGCTATAGGTGGGTTTGCAAGCGGATCTCCCATCGCTAACGTGGGAGCTCAGAGGGAGATGGTGCTCATGATGAGCTACGAACTACCCCTTGCCGTTGTGGTGTCAACCCTTGCTTGGTTCGTGTATCGTCTCGGGATACCGGGACATCCTTTCTCCCTGGAGACCTATGTTGCCACGTCTATGTGGTCCGTCGTGGGCAGGGCCGGATTTTTGGGGCTTATCTGCCTTTTCATAGCTCTCCTAACCGTCATCCCGGGGGAGACTGGGAAGGGGTTGATGGACATTCCAGAGGCCAAGACTGAGATACTGGAGGGCGTTACGGTGGAGTACTCCGGTGTTAATCTGGCTTTGCTTCACGTGGCCTTCAACCTCAAGTGCGCCGCCATCTCTGCCCTAGTAGTAAGTTTGTTCTTCCCCTTTTCCCTAGGCGGAGCTTTAGGGTTATCAGGTGCTTTGATGGCATTGGTGGACTTCCCGTGGTTTTGGGTCAAGGTGTTTATAGTCTCGGTTTTCGGCGTTACCTTCCTCAGGACCTCTTTTGGACGGCTTAAAATCTGGCAGGCTTCCCGTTTTTACTGGGCTCAGGTTGGGGCTCTGTCTCTTGCGGGAATGGTCCTGATTTCCGTAGACGTGCTGTTGCACTAGGAGGTGACGTTATGCTGAACTGGATGTCCGTGCAGATTATCCGTCACCTCTTCAGTAAGAGGTTTACCAATCCCTATCCCGTGGACCACATGCCGGACGATCTTACCGCGGCTGTGGAGGCCGCCGGTAGGGGGGAGCTATCCCTAAACGAGCCGGTGGAGGCCTGGGGACGTTTCAGGGGCAAGGTCGGCTACGACAAGGGAACCTGTATCGGCTGTGGCATGTGCATGAAGGTCTGCCCGGCAAACGCTATTCACTGGTCTCCCGACGAGCCAAAGAAGATAATCATACATAACGATCGGTGTTGTTTCTGCGCCCAGTGCAACGACATCTGTCCTGTGGACGCCCTCACCATGACGAGGGATTTTGCCATATCGTCCTACGACAGAAAATCCAACGTCACTCTGGACACGGGAAAGGCCGACAGAAAACCCTTCCAGAGGGAGTGGACCTACCGTAAGGGCGAGATGCCGGATACCCCGGAGATCCCGGTGTCGACCGTACCGTCAGAGAAAGAAGTCTACTCGGTGGTCGAGGAGAAGTGCGTGGGCTGTACCCTCTGCGCTAAAGTATGTCCTGTTAAGGCTATAGAGGGCAAGGTAAAGGAAAAGCACGTTATAGACCCGGAAAAGTGCGTCGCCTGCGGCCTGTGTGCCGAAAAATGTCCAAAAGACGCCATAGAAAAGGTCAAAATAACCTTATAGTCAAGATAAAAACCGGAGGCCTTCTGATAGGCCTCCGGTTTTTATCTAAACGAAGTTAAAGTGCTCCAGCCTCTTGCGTATCTCGTCCTTGCCAAAGAACTCCGCAAGCTCGAAGATCCCAGGGCTGACCTTATGTCCTGTGATGGCGAACCTCATGGGCATGGCCACGTCCTTGAGCTTGACGTCGTTGCTCTCGGTCCACTCTCTGGCGAAGGCCTCCATCGAAGGGGCGGTCCAGTTCTCCAGCCCCAGCAGGCCGGAGAAGAAGTCCTTTAGCTTTTTCCTTGTGTCCTCGTCCACGTCGCCTTTGTATCGTTTTGTCACGGGGGAGAAGTCCAGGAAGTAGTCGGTGAACTCGGCCAGGTCCTTGACGGTCCTACCTCTTCCTCCCATCATATCGAAGGCCTTTTCCATATAGCTTCTCTCCAGTTTCGAAAGGTCCACTCCTTCCTCCTCCCAGAAGGGCTGTAGCATGGATATTTTCTCCTCCACAGGGAGAGCGTGAAGATGACCCTGGTTGACGAAGTTCAGCTTGTCCAGGTCCAGGACGGACGGCTTTCTGTTGACGTTCTTGAGCTCGAACTCCGCCACAGCCAGATCCCTGTCGAATATCTCCCTGTCACCTGCGGGGGCCCAGCCGAGTAGGGCTAGAAAGTTAAACACCGAGTTGGGCATGTATCCCATGTCCCTGTATTCGTAGACGCTGGTGGCCCCGTGCCTTTTGGACAGCTTTTTCTTATCCTTGCCCAGTATCATCGGAAGGTGGGCGAACTCGGGAAGCTCCCATCCCAGGGCCTTGTAGAGGAGGACCTGCTTGGGGGTGTTGGATATGTGGTCCTCCCCCCTTATGACGTGGCTTATCTCCATGAGATGGTCGTCGACTACAACCGCAAAGTTGTAGGTCGGCATGCCGTCGCTCTTTATGAGAACGATGTCCTTCATCTCGCCGGTCCTGCCGTCTTTAAGGGAGTCGCTTATAACGTCGATGGAACCGTAAACTATGTCCTGAAAGCCTATATCCTCTCCAAGAGGGACCTTGAAGATAATAGCGTCTCCATCCCTGTAGGCCTTGCCCTTTTCCAGGAGCTCCTCGGCGTATTTCCTGTAGAGGTCCAGCCTGTCGGCCTGACGGTAAGGGCCGTAGTCTCCCCCCACGTCCGGGCCCTCGTCCCAGTCCAGGTTCATCCATTTCATGCCGTCCATGATGGTCTTCTCGTATTCCTGGGTGGACCTTGCCCTGTCGGTGTCCTCGATCCTAAGTATGAAGGATCCTCCGGTATGGCGAGCCCAGAGCCAGTTGAACAGCGCTGTATGGGCTCCGCCTATGTGAAGTGCCCCTGTGGGACTGGGGGCGAATCTCACTCTCGTTTTTTTCATCGTTTTTTTCCTCCTGCTATAGGTTTACTCCTGCAAGGGGTGTCTTACTGCCCCGACAAGAGGTACAATTGCCTGCGTCAAGGAGAGATTATACATCATAAGGAGGATATACATGAGTGGTCCTGTAATGCTTGTAGACGGGCACGGCCTTGCTTACAGAGCTTTTTACGCCGTGCCGGAGCTGACCGCCCCCGATGGAACGCCGACAAACGCCCTGGTGGGATTTTTTAACATGATGGCGAGGCTGAAAAAACAGTGGAAGCCGACCTCTATATCGGTTATCTTCGACGCCCCGGGCCCCACGTTTCGTCACGATATGTTTGAGGAGTACAAAGCGGGCAGAAAGCCCACGCCGGATGAGTTCAAAGTCCAACTTCCCATACTCAAAAAGATGATCTCAGCATTGGGTATACCGGTTCTATGCAAAGAAGGAGTCGAGGCGGACGACGTGCTGGGGGCGATGGCGAGGGACATAGCCTCACATGGTACGCCGGTTTTGGTGGTTACGTCCGACAAGGACATGTTGCAGATCCTGGACGATGGGGTGACGGTTGTAAGGCCGGGGAAGGGTATCACCAGTTTCACCTCCTGGGACAGGGACTCTTTTATCTCGGAGTACGGCTTTATACCTGAGAGGATGGCCGATTATCTCGCCCTGGTAGGAGACACGGCGGACAACGTTCCAGGCGTCCCAGGGGTGGGGGACAAGACCGCGAGGCGGCTTCTTGGCTCCTACGGATCGTTGGAGGGGATCCTCGCCAATCTGGACGATCTGACCCAGTCTCAGAGGAAAAAGTTTCAGGATAACTCCGACTTAGTGAGACGCTCGCTGGTTCTGACCACGCTTCGTCTCGACTCCCTACCAGAGGACACTGAGACGGCCGCTGACGGAGGGATGTTTATCTCCCTGTGCAGGGAGATGGGGATGAAGGCCCTGGAGAAGATCCTGCCAGACCTTATGGAGGTCGATGAGGAGTGGGAGACGATGGAGCTGGAGTCGGAGGAATTGCCCTCGCCTGAGGTTGGAATTACCGTAAAGGCGGAGCCAGTGCCACTTGAGGTCATTTTAGGCTCTGATGCCATCGCTATACACTCAAGTTGGCGTGGAGCCTATCCCATGGATATAAAACCAGATAAGGTTATCCTGTGCGATCCTAGCGGTCGTTATTGGGAGGGGGACGAACTGCCGAATACGGCAGTTGAGGGCTTGATCGGTAAATCTTTGGTGACCTCCGACTACAAGAGGCTGTACGCCTCAGTGGGCCTTAACGCGGGATTTCCCGTTCCCTGGGATCTCCGTTCTGTGGATTATCTGCTCCATCCCGACAGGGGATCCCACGATCTCTGGGCCGTTTTAGGAGACGACGTCCCCTCGTCCATGGTGGAACAGGCCATAGATCTCTGGCGACTGAAGGGAGAGCTGTCCTCTGAAGTCTCCGACATGGGGATGGATGGAATACTGAACCGTCTGGATCTTCCTCTGGTCCCGGTCCTGGTGAGGATGGAAAAAAGAGGAGTTGGGATAGACAAAGCAGGGATGGAACAGGTGACGGTTGACCTCGATAAAAGGCTGAAGGAGATATCGGAGCTGATAGCCTCAAAAGCGGGGGATATTAACTTGAACTCTCCCAAACAGGTCGCCGAGTTGCTATTCGATCGATTGGGGCTTCCCCCGGTGAAAAAGACCAAGACCGGCTATTCAACCGACGTCACGGTTCTGGAGCAGTTGGCGGAGCTCCCGGTCGAGGCGAGCGAGATACCTAGGTTGCTTTTGGAGCATCGCGAGCTTTCCAAGATGTCGAGCGGTTTTGCCGTCCCTCTCCTCAAGGCCGAGCGAGATGGGGTTATCCACAGCTCCTTCGAGGCAGATACCACCGGAACGGGGAGACTGAGCAGCAGGGATCCCAACCTTCAAAATCTGCCAGCCTACGGTGAGTGGTCCGATAGGATCTGCCGGTGTCTAGTCCCAAGGGGGAAGGATCGTTGTTTTGTGGCGGCGGACTACTCTCAGATAGAGCTCAGAGTATTGGCCCACATATCCGGCGAGCCTAGGCTCGTTGAGGTTTTCGAGAAGGGCAGGGATATACACACAGAGACCGCTGCAATGGTCTTTGGGGTGGACCCGTCCTTGGTGACCAAGGAGCTTCGTCGATCCGCCAAGATGGTCGCCTTTGGGTTGCTCTACGGCATGAGCGCTTTCGGGCTTGCCAAGAGGCTTGGTGTCGGTCAAAACGAGGCCAAGGAGATAATGTCCAGGTATTTTAAAGCCCTCCCTGGAGTCGAGGCCTATATGACCAAGAGCTCCGATCAGGCCATATCTTTGGGCTACACCGAGACCATATTGGGCAGAAGGAGGCCTCTAAGCGAGGTCGAGACCGGCAACGCCAGGGATAAAGGCCATATGAAGCGTGTCGCTATAAACTCTCCCATCCAAGGGACTGCTGCGGACCTGGCAAAAAAAGCGATGATAGAGGTGGATAGATCGCTGAAGGGCGGTGAGATGGTCCTCCAGGTACACGATTCCATCGTCTGTGAGTGCGATCAAGAGGATAGTAGCGAGGTGTTGAGGTCGCTTAAGGCCATTATGGAGTCCGTGGCATCCCTCTCCGTACCGCTGGTGGCAGAGGGCAAGATAGGGGCCTCTTTGGCAGAAGTGTAGTTTGGTTTTTCTCGACCTCGGCCTTGGCTGTGATACAATATCCGAATGCGATAGGCATAATTATGAATTTCATAGATATGAAAGGGGAAGATTTACGTTGATGTTGAGGACGCTTCGTACACAGGTTAAATGGATTTTGGTGTTCTTCCTGGCGTGTTTTGTGTTGGCGATCCCTCTGATGTACGGGGTTGGCGGTAACGGTGATAGCCGTGGCCATAATGAGGATTACGCGGTTGCGGAGATAGACGGCAAAAAGGTCATGTTCAGCCAGATGATACAATCTGTCCAGCAATACGTCGACAACGCTGGCATCAAGGAGATAACCTCCTCTGACATGCCCATGCTCTATCAGATGGTGCTGGATCAAATGGTTATGAGGGATGCCCTCAATAAAGAGGTCAAGGCTATGGGAATAAAGCCCTCCAGTGAAGAGCTAGATAAGGCTATCTCAGAGATATCCGACCAGTTCCCGACCAAAGAGGCCTTTCAGCAGTATCTTTCCGAGAGCGGCGTCTCCCTGGAAAAGCTTAGGAAGCAGCTTGAGGTACAGCTGTCGGAGCAGATGCTCCTGAGCGAGGCATCCGCCTCCGCAGCGGTAACCGATGAAGAGCTTAAGGAGCTATACGATAGCGTTAAGGACTTTGTCTTTACCTCTCCTGAGGGCTACGAGGTCCTTGCAGCGGAGTTTTCCTCCAAAGATGGTGCGGACAAAGCCTATGAGGCTCTGGTATCCGGCGATGGATGGAACGACGTCATGTCCAGCTTTACATCAGAGGACCTGAGAGGACACACAGAGGAAGGCAAGTTCGCCTTTATAAAGAAGGACTCTCTGACCGAGAGCCTATCCTTTATAGCGTCGATGGACGATGGAACCTATTACGAGCCTGTCGAAATGGCCAGCGACGATTTTCTTGTCATCTACAGAGAGGGATTCAAGGATAAGGATCTGACGTCCTTCGAGGATGCCAAGACCCAGCTGAGTTCAATGGTGTTAAACCAGAAACAGCAGGAACTTCAGAGGGCGTTCTTGAGCGAGATATCATCCAAGGTAAAGGTCAAGGTCCTCGATCCGTCTCTCTTCCCTGAGAAAAAAGAGGCAGAAGAAGAGGTCTTAGTTGAAGATGTATCCCTGTCGGAGGATAAGACTAGCCCTGACGCTGAACAGTAGGTTGAAAATAGGCCTGTATCTGTAGACCTATAGGCTGTTTTTTTGCGAAACGTTTTAACCATAAAGAGCCCCTATCTACCTTGCCGTATTGCAGAGGAGATAGGGGCTCTTTATCGTAGATGTAGAGGTCAATTCGACCCCTTTTGGTCGATGTGATTTCATTTAGTGGAACGGAGTATTTCTTGACGGAACAAAATATTGTAGTTATAGTATAAATATCCACTCAGTGGATGCTCCTGTTCCGAGAGGATGTGGCTAAAAACGGAGTGGAGACGTTCCCGTAATATCTGAAAGGAAGCGATCGAGGATGGCTCAGATATGCCGACGTTTTTTAAACGGCTATATCCCACGGGGAGGGATCAAGGTTCCTTTGTCGAACCCCGATCTTCCCGAGAGGGTTCTCCAGTTCGGCGAGGGGAATTTTCTACGTGCTTTTGTTGACTGGATGTTCGAAAAAATGAACGGTGAGGGCTTTTTTAATGGTCGAATCGTGGTGGTTCAGCCGATTGAGGTGGGGCTAACAGAAATTATCAACGAGCAGGATGGGCTCTACACCCTTCTGCTAAGGGGATTGGTCGAGGGAGATCTCGTGGAGACCAGGGAGATCATCTCGTCCATTAGCCGTTGCATCAATCCTTACGAGAACTGGACCAGCCTAATGGAGTGTATGGAATCCCCCGACATGGAGATAGTTATATCAAACACAACCGAGGCAGGAATAGTCTTTGACCCATCGGATATATACAGAGAAGGGAATGTTCAAACGACCTTTCCAGGTAAGTTAACCTCCCTTCTTTACCATCGTTGGAGGTATTTTAACGGTGATCCTGCCAGGGGAATGGTGATTATTCCCTGTGAGCTGATCGAGGAGAACGGCAATAATCTCAGGCGGGCGCTACTTCAGTTTGGAGATCTTTGGGGACTTCCAGCTGAATTCATCCGCTGGATCGAAGGGAACTGTACCTTTGTTAACACCCTGGTCGATCGGGTCGTAACGGGCTATCCCAGGGAAGAAGCTCCAAGGATAGAGGCCGAGATAGGCTACTCTGATAGGCTTTTGGACACAGCAGAATGCTTTCATCTATGGGTATTGGAGGGACCGGAAGAGCTTTCCCTAACTTTGCCGTTTCATAAAGCTGGGCTGAACGTGATATGGACCGACGATCAACGTCCCTACCGTAATCGTAAGGTGCGTATATTAAACGGTGCTCATACAGGAAGTGTGCCTGCCGCTTTCCTCTGTGGCCTTGATACGGTACAGCAAATGATGGAGGACGGGCTTACCGGGAGGTTCGTTAACGAGCTGATAGACCAAGAGATCCTCCAGGCTTTCATCGATGACAGGGATACCGAGGCCCTGAGGGCTCTGGCCGAGTCCGTGAAGGATCGGTTTCGAAACCCTTTTATCTCTCATCGCCTTTTGAGCATAATGCTCAACTCGTCCTCTAAGTTCGTAGTTAGAGATCTGCCGAGCCTTCTCGATTATCATGAAAAGTTTGGGGAGCTTCCTAAAAGGTTGGTTTTCTCCCTCGCGGCCCTCATAGCGACTTACAGGGGAGGTGAGGTCTCAGAGGGAACCTTCAGATCTATGAGGAACGGAGAACCCTTTGAGCTCAGGGATGACCGGGCGTTTCTGGGCCTAGCTGTGGAAGTCTGGAAGAACTATCGTCCCACGAGAGAGGATTCCCTCCGTGTGGCCACGGCCTTTTTAGGCAAGAGCTCCATCTGGAAGCGGGATCTCTCGGAGATACCGGGGCTAGTCCTACTAGTCGGGGAATATATATTTAACATTACATCTCAGGGCATGAGATCCGCCATGGAGACGGTGCTCGGATAATGGGGCTCAGGCACATAGTCTTCTCTCCAGAGGATAACGTTGCCGTCCTTCTCGAACCGGCTAGTTTGGGTGATACTCTAGACCTTAGGGGCGAGACCATAACTGTTATGTCCGATGTGCCCCAGGGCTTCAAGGTGGCTCTCGTGGAGATCGCGGAGGGAGCCGAGGTCTTAAAGTATGGGGAGTCCCTCGGGGTGGCGACGAGAGGGATTTGCCCTGGAGAGATCGTGCATTCCCACAACCTAAAATCCGGTTTGTCCGGGGATCTTCACGTCCCTGTCTGGAGCAAGCCGTCTCCTCCTAAGCCTTTGTTGCAAGTGCCAGATGGTGGTGGTTTTTTAGGATACCGTCGGGCTAACGGGCGGGTCGGAATACGCAACGAGCTTTGGGTCATACCCACAGTTGGATGTATAAACGGCCTGCTTAGAAACATAGTTCAGGATTATAAAAAGTCACCGTGGATCTCCGCTGTTAGGGTTTTAGAACATCCGTGGGGATGCTCTCAACTTGGAGGTGATCTCGACAATACCAGGAGGGTCTTGGTCGGTCTGGCGCACAACCCCAATGCTGCTGGTGTGTTGGTGGCTGCCATGGGATGTGAGAACCTACAGCTTGATACGATGGTCCCTTTTTTGGATAACATTACGAATATTGCGACAGTAACCATGCAGCAGGAAAGGGACGAAAACAGGGCTGTTTGGGCTCTTCTGGATAAACTTTCTGAAAGGGCAGAGCGAGGGCGAGTCCCATGTCCTATGTCAGATCTGGTGGTGGCGGTGAAATGCGGTGGAAGCGACGCTTTTTCGAGCGTAACCGCTAATCCGCTCCTAGGGCATATCACGGACGTGATAACCGCTTCAGGTGGATCCGTAATTATGGGGGAGATACCTGAGATGTTCGGGGCTGAAAAGGGCCTGTTTGCCCGATGTGCCTCGGAGGAGGTTCAAGAAAAACTTGCTGGTGCGCTCCTGTCTTTTAGGGATTACTTTATCGGACACGGCCAGCCGGTTTTTGAGAATCCGTCCCCTGGAAACAGGGCCGGAGGCATAAGCACTCTGGAGGAAAAATCCCTTGGTGCCGTATCCAAGAGCGGAAAGTCCATATTGACCGACGTATTAAACTATGGTCAGATGTTTTCCAGATCGGGACTCAACGTGGTCTATTCTCCCGGCAACGACCTCGTATCGTCCACGGCGATGGCGGCGGCAGGGGCTGGAATGGTCCTGTTTTCAACCGGCAGAGGGACGCCTTTTGGCACGGTGGTTCCAACGGTTAAAATTTCTACAAACGAAGATCTTGCGGTGAAAAAATATAACTGGATCGATTTTGACGCATCGACCGTGCTGACCCACGGTATGGACGATACCGCCCAAAGGCTCATGAGGCTGGTCATCGAGATAGCGGAGGGCAGGAAGACCCGTAACGAGGAAAACCATATCGGAGAGATATCCATCTTCAAAAACGGGGTAATTCTTTAGAGCTACCTTTAGGAGGTTATGGTATGGCAAAGGCGTTTATGGACGAAAACTTTCTCTTAAACTCTTCCACGGCGGAGACCCTTTTCCACGAATACGCCAAGGATATGCCTATTTTTGACTATCATTCTCATATACCCATAAAAGAGATCCTGGAGAACAGGGCTTTTAGGAGCATCTCCGAGGTATGGCTCGGCGGGGATCACTATAAATGGCGTCTTATGCGAACTATGGGGATAGACGAACGCTATATCACCGGCGATGCCAGCGATATCGATAAGTTCATGGCATGGGCGAGAACGATATCCAAGGCGATAGGCAACCCAGTCTACCACTGGACTCACCTGGAGTTACAGCGTTTCTTTGGCGTGCATGACCTGTTGTGCGAGAACACGGCGGAGGCTATCTTTTGCAGATGCAACGAGTTTCTGAGCTCGGACGGTGGGCGGGTTCGTTCCCTTGTCTCTCAGAGCAACGTCAAGGTCATCTGCACTACAGACGATCCCACCGATGACTTGGAGGAGCACAGGGCTTTGGCGGAGGAGAATTGGGGAACGACCGTTCTGCCTACATGGAGACCGGACAAGGCTTTAGCCGCGGGAGACCCTCAGGCGTGGAACGTATGGGTCGATAATCTTTCAAAGGTCTCGGATATCGACATCGGAGGGTACGACGATTTTATGGAAGCCCTTCGAAAGAGGCACGAATTCTTTCACTCCAGGGGGTGCCGTATCTCCGATTACGGTATAGAAAAGCCCTACGCTGTCTCACGAACTATGGAACAGGTTATTCAGGCCTTCCTAAAGGTTCGAGGCGGAGAGTCCCTGGACGGATATGAGTTGGACATCCTTCGATCCCAGCTTCTCTTCGACCTTCTCTCCATGGATGCAGAGGCGGACTGGGCTCAACAGCTGCACTTCGGTGCGTCGAGAAACCCCAACTCCCGATGGTTTAAGTCGTTGGGGCCGGATACAGGATTTGACGCCATCGGAGATTTCACCGTAGGCCCGGAGTTGCTAAGGCTTCTGGACTGCCTCGATTCCGTGGGAAGGTTGGCTAGGACGATCGTCTATACCCTTAACCCCAAGGACAACGATCTCATCGCCTCCGTCCTAGCCAGCTTTATGGACGGCCGTACGCCCGGCAAAATCCAGTTCGGTACGGCTTGGTGGTTCAACGATCATAAAGCCGGGATGATCCGTCAGATGGAGGCCCTTTCAAGCGTTGGCATGTTGGCTCCCTTCGTGGGGATGCTGACCGACTCTAGAAGTTTCCTGTCGTACCCAAGGCACGAATATTTCAGACGAATACTTTGCGATTTTATCGGTTCTCAGGTCGAGAGAGGGGAGATTCCCCAGGATTACGGTCTTTTAGGGCCTATAGTCCAGGACATCTGTTATAACAATGCTCAACGTTATTTTAAAATAAATTAATCGTTTTATGGTCGATTTTTGTGAGAGGAGGGTGGTAGCCTAAAGGTGCTGAATCGTGGTCCCAACGTATCGTTTGCGGAGTTTTTTCAGGTAGCTTTATCGTGATGTAGTATCTGAAAGGAGTGCATGAGTGATCATGAGGAAAGTTTTAGCTATATCTTTGGCTCTTTCTGTTTTGGCCTTTGCTTCCGTTGTGAATGCGGCTACTGTCTATAAATTGGCTGAAAATCAGCCACCGGATTATCCCACCACCTTAGGCGACCTGGAGTTTGCCAGACTCGTAAAGGAAGCCACCGATGGGCGTATAGTTATCGATGTCCAGCCCGGAGGAGTTCTAGGGGACGAGAAATCGGTTATAGAGGGAGTCCAGATGGGAGCTTTGGCCTTTGCCAGGGTGAACGCACAGCCTCTTTCGGATTTTTATAAACCCCTGATGGTCCTGTCTCTTCCCTATATATTCCGCAACTCCGACCACAAATGGGCGGTGCTCAACGGGCCAATAGGGGACGAGATACTGGCAGGCATGGAGAAGGCTCAGATGGTGGGGCTCGCCTATTACGACTCAGGGGCTAGGAGTTTCTACAACTCAAAACGAGAGGTCAAGAGCCCAGCCGATATGAAGGGGCTCAAGATAAGGGTGCAGCAGTCAAAGATAATGATGGACATGGTTAACGCCCTCGGAGCTTCTCCCACGCCCATGGCCTATGGAGAGGTGTATACCGGTCTACAGAGCGGCGTTATCGACGGGGCGGAGAACAACTGGCCCAGCTATTACTCGACCTCTCACTATGAAGTCGCTCCCTACTACACACTGGACAGACATACTATGACCCCTGAGGTCGTCATAGTTTCCAAGATAATCTGGGACAGCATATCTCCAGAGGACCAGAAGGTAATAAGGGAGGCCGCAAGAAAATCCCAGCCTGTTCAGATCGCCGCATGGCAATCATACGTTGATAAATCCATCAAGGCCATAGAGGCAGGGGGAAAGAATACCATCACCGAGATTCACGACACCACAGAGTTCCAAAACGCTATGCAGCCCCTTTACGAGACCTACGGTAAGGAGTTTATGGATCTGATCTCCAAGATCAAGGAGACAAAATAACTCTTTTTAGCTAAACAGCCGCCCCCTAAGGGGGCGGCAGCTCATCTAGGGGGTGTTATCGTGGAGGAAAAAGGTTCAAGGGCGTTTGTCGATAAAGGGATCGCCTTTCTGAGCTCTATTTTGGAGCACGGAGGCATGTTCTTCCTCGTCCTTATGACGATTTTACTCAACTATACCGTGGTGACCCGCTATTTTTTCAGCTATACCCCCGGTTGGGGAGAGTCTGGGGCGCTACTGTGTATGGTGTGGTTTGGCTTCTTGAGCCTCGCCCTTGGGGTTAGAGATGACCAACATATAGCCATTACAATACTGGATGGATTCATCTCCAAAAAAGCGGCGAGAAGGCTAGCTTTTTTTAAAATAGCAGCAATTTTTTCTTTTGGTTTTTTCATGCTAAAAGAGGGGTATGCCCTGACTAAGATTGGGCTTCTTAATCAGCTTCCGGGGATATATATATCCTCCGCCTTCATGTATGCGGTGGTTCCCATCAGCGGTTTTGCCCTATGCGTCTACTCCCTGCATCAATTTTTTGATCTTCTGAGAGAGGAACGATAGAGATGGAGCCAAACGTTGTAGCTATATCGATGCTCCTGGGATCTTTTTTCACTTTGATGATCCTGAGGATTCCCATCGCGTTCTGTCTGGGCATCTCCTCGGTTATCACCGCTATTTATCTCAATATCCCCCTCGCTATGGTAGCTCAGGGCATGGTGAGAGGGATAAACTCTTTCTCCCTCATGGCTATCCCCTTTTTCATCCTGGCAGGCGAGATAATGAGCCTTGGCTCCATCGGGATAAGGCTTATCAATTTCTCAAACGCCTGCGTGGGTCAGGTTAAAGGCGGCCTTGGGCTCGTCAATATCCTGGCCTCCATGTTCTTCGGTGGTATCTCTGGCTCTTCCGTGGCGGACACGTCCTCTATCGGGGCCATCATGATCCCTATGATGAACAAAAAGGGGTACGATCCAGATTACTCTGTGGCTGTTACTATCTCCAGCTCCACCATAGGTATTTTGGTCCCCCCGAGCCATAACATGATTATCTATTCACTGGTGGCAGGGTCAGGGGTATCAGTCGCGACCCTGTTTATGGCAGGACTCATACCTGGTATCTTCTTAGGTCTAGTCCTGATGGGCATAACCTATTGGATCGCTGTCAAGAGGGACTATCCTACCAGCGACAGGTTTTCTGGCGCTGAGAAATGGACGGCTTTTAAGAAATCCTTCTTGGGGCTTTTTACGTTCGTCATAGTGGTGGGAGGGGTATGCACGGGGCTTTATACCGCTACTGAAGCAGCTGCGGTCGCGGTTCTATACGCATTTATAGTCACTTTCTTCGTTTATCGGGACGTTCCTCTCTCAAGTTTTCCCATTATGCTGAAAAGATCCCTCGGAACGCTGGCTATAGTCCTTGGGTTGATCGCCACGTCCAGCGCCTTCGGCTGGATGCTCGCCTATCTAAAGATACCTAGTCTGGCCGCCTCGGCGCTCATGTCCATATCGGAGAACAAGTACGTCATCCTTCTCGTGGTCAACGCCCTTCTGCTCATGCTGGGCTGTATCATGGACATGGCCCCTCTTATCCTTATAACCACGCCCATACTCCTGCCGGTGGTCAAGATGATCGGGATGAGCCCGATTCATTTCGGCATAGTCCTTATGCTAAACCTCTCGATAGGTTTGCTGACCCCTCCGGTGGGTAGCACTCTCTTTGTGGGGTGTGCTCTTGGAAAGTGCAGGATAGAGGAGCTGTCAAAGACCATGATTCCCTTCTACGCGACCATGATCGTGGTTCTTATGTTCATAACCTACATCCCCGACATATGTCTTTGGCTACCTCGAATTTTAGGGATGGTCCGCTGACGATCATCGGTCAAGCGATAGGAGGAAGTTAAAGTGCTTCGACTAAATCTAGACGATATAAAAGACCCTTCCCCCTGGGAAAACGCCGGTATAAGGCTTCCTGAGTTGGACGTGGAGAGCGTGGTCGCTCACACAAAAGCGTACCCTCGATGGGTCCACGTTGGGGCAGGAAATATCTTCAGGGGGTATATAGCCGTACTGGCCCAGGATCTTTTGGACGATGGGGAAATGTCCTCAGGCATTACAGTTCTATCCACTTTCGATCACCAGGTTATCTCGGATATTTACGAGCCCCACGATAACCTTGCCCTCCAGATCATCATGCGCCCAGGGGGCCAACTGGATAAAAGGGTGGTGGCCTCCGTCGGAGAGGTCCTTCGGGCGGACGAATCCCATGAAACCGAATGGGAACGCGCCAAAGAGGTCTTCCGAGATTCGGGGTTACAGATAGTGAGCTTCACGGTCACGGAGAAGGGCTATCACGTTCAGGATATGTCTGGAGCTTATTATCCAGATGTTATGGAGGATTTTTCTCTAGGCTGTCTTGATCGTATCCCCAAAAACGGCATGGCGATAATCGCAGCCCTCCTGTACCATCGCTTCACTGCAGGGGCCTGTCCTGTCGCCATGGTGAGCATGGATAACTTCTCCCATAACGGGGATAAGCTATTTGACTCCATCGTGACCTTTGCCAGAGAATGGGAAAAACGAGGTTTTGTAGACCACGATTTCGTGGACTATATAGAGAACCCTCAAAAGGTATCCTTCCCCTGGTCCATGATCGACAAAATCACGCCAAGGCCGGACGATGGAGTGGCCAAGAGGCTCAACGAACTGGGCTTTACGGACACAGATTTGGTGATAACCGATAAACACACCTATATAGCCCCCTTTGTCAACACCGAAGGGCCTCAGTATCTGGTGATAGAGGATGGCTTCCCCAACGGCAGGCCTCCTCTGGAAAAGGTGGGAGTTCGCTTTACCTCTAGAGAAAAGGTGGACTTAGTGGAGAGGATGAAGGTCTGTACCTGCCTCAACCCCCTACATACGGCTTTGGCTATTTTCGGATGTCTGCTGGGATATAACTCCATCGCCAGTGAGATGGAGGATCCATCCTTGACCAAGTTGGTGAAGATGATCGGGTATAAAGAGGGTATGCCTGTGGTGGCGGATCCGGGCATATTTGTCCCCGCAGAGTTTTTGAGGGAGGTGTTGGATGAGCGTTTTCCCAACCCCTACATACCTGATACCCCTCAGAGGATAGCCACCGATACTTCACAGAAGATGTCTATTAGATACGGCGAGACTTTAAAGCGATATCAAGAAAGAGACGGCTTGGACGTGTCCTCACTGGAGGCCATACCATTCGTTATCGCCGGATGGTGTCGCTATCTGCTAGGCGTCGATGATAAAGGGGATCCGATGTCTCTGAGCCCCGATCCACTTATGTCTGAACTGCTAGGATATCTAGATGGAGTCGTTTTAGGCGGAGTGGTCTCTAAGGAATTCTTGAGGCCAATCTTGAGCAATCGGAGGCTTTTCGGCTCCGACCTCTACGAGGTTGGCATAGCCCCTAAGATAGAGGGGTATTTTATGAGCATGGTGGAGGGTCCTGGGGCTGTTCGGCGGACCTTGGAAAGGCTCACAGCAGAGGAGCGATAGAAGATGAAGATGACCTTCCGATGGTACGGCGAGGGAAACGATAACATCACACTTGAACAGATCAGGCAGATTCCAGGCTGTAGCGGCATCATGGGCCTTCTGGAGAAGCCCGCAGGGGTAGTCTGGGAGGAAGGGGAGTTTCGGAGTTATGCCGATAACGTCAACTCAAGGGGCCTGGAGGTCGAGGTTATCGAGAGCGTCAACGTCCATGAGGATATAAAGCTGGGCCTTCCCTCCAGAGAAGAGTACATCGACAATTACGTAAAGACGGTGGAAAACCTCTCTAGGTGTGGGGTGAAGGTTATCGTCTATAACTTTATGCCGGTTTTCGACTGGCTTCGGACCGATATGGCCCGGCTGATCCCTGAGGATGGCTCTTCCTCCCTATACTACGACGAGGGAGAGCTTGAGGGCATGACCCCTTTGGAGATCGTTAAAAACACCGAGAAGGGGAGCAACGGTTTCAGGCTCCCTGGTTGGGAGCCCGAGAGGCTCAGTGAGCTTGAATCGGTGCTTGAAATGTACAAAGGAGTCTCTGAGGATCGTCTCAGGGAGAATTATCGTCACTTCCTTCAAAGGGTTATCCCCACCTGCGAAAAATGTGGGGTAAAGCTCGCGGTTCACCCGGACGACCCTGCCTGGCCTATCTTCGGCTTACCCAGGATAGCTCACTCCAGAGAGCAGTTCGACTCTATATTAGGCCTATACGACAGCCCTGCTCACTCTCTCTGTCTCTGCACGGGATCCCTGGGATCCAACCCAGATAACGACATACCGGGGATCATCCGCCACTTTGGCGAGATTGGACGAATCGGCTGTGTTCACGTCCGTAACGTTAAGCACCTGGGGTATAGGAGATTCAGGGAGGCGTCTCACCTTTCTTCCGACGGTTCTTTGGATATGTTCGAGATCATGCTGGCTATATACGAAACCGCGAAGGACGCCTACATACGGCCGGATCACGGTAGGATGATCTGGAACGAGGTGGGACGGCCAGGCTACGGCCTATATGATCGAGCTTTGGGGATCACCTATCTAAACGGTCTGTGGGAAGCAATAGATAAGATGAAACGAGAGCCCTAGGTGTCCCATCTGAAACACTAGCCCTGATTTGGGCGGTTTTACTTGACAGATCGGGGCTTACTATGTAGAATATGCTCCGTTGCGTGGAGAGATGGCCGAGTGGTCGAAGGCGCGCGCCTGCTAAGTGCGTGACCCGTTCCGGGTCCGAGGGTTCAAATCCCTCTCTCTCCGCCACCGATAGTGCGCCGGTAGCTCAGCTGGATAGAGCGTCTGGCTACGGACCAGAAGGTCGTGGGTTCGAATCCTGCCCGGCGCGCCACTGTCAATCAAGCGAGATCCCACGAGGGTCTCGCTTTTTTTCATGTTTTAAGGTTAGGAGGCTGGTCGTGGATAGCCCTTTGGATATTCTGCGCAGAGTTTTTGGTTACGATGGGTTTCGGTTACAGCAGGGTCAGGCGATAGAGCACGTTATGTCAGGAGGGGATTGTCTCGTCCTCATGCCTACAGGAGGGGGGAAGTCCCTGTGCTATCAGATCCCAGCCTTGGCTCGTCCTGGCATGGGGTTGGTGGTATCCCCTCTTATAGCTCTCATGGAGGATCAGGTGAAGGCCCTGAGACAGAACGGGGTTAGGGCCTCCTATATGAACTCTACCATGGATTACGAGGGCTTCCTCACCGTGTCCCGAGCTGCTCTCAGAGGTGAATTGGACGTACTCTACGTGGCTCCAGAGAGGGTTATGAAGGAGAGATTTATCGATTTCCTCTCGCGACTGAAGCTCTCGGTCATAGCCATAGACGAAGCCCACTGCGTCTCTCAGTGGGGGCACGACTTTCGTCCCGAATACCTCAGGCTCGGAGCGTTGGGGCGGCTCTTTCCCGACGTACCAAGAATAGCTGTAACCGCTACCGCCGATGAGATAACCAGAAAAGAGATAATATCCAGGCTGGACCTCTCCAGAGGAAAGCTCTTTGTGTCCGGTTTCGATAGACCCAACATAAAATACCAGGTAGTCCTAAAGGACAACCCTCGTCGCCAGTTGTTGGCGTTCATAAGGGAAAAACACGCCGGACATTCGGGGATAGTTTACTGCATGACCAGAAAGAAAACCGAGGATACCGCTGAGTGGCTTTCTTCCCAGGGGGTAAACGCCATGGCCTATCACGGCGGCATGGACGGCGACACAAGGAGGGAGTATCAGAGGATTTTTCAGGAGGAGGATGGAGTTGTCATCGTTGCCACCATCGCCTTCGGAATGGGGATAGACAAGCCAGACGTCAGATTTGTGGCCCATCTGGATATGCCTAAAAGCCTCGCCGCCTACTATCAGGAGACCGGTCGTGCAGGAAGGGATGGCCTTCCTGCGGATGCTTGGATGGCCTACGGCATGGCCGATGTTACGGGGCAGCTAAGGCTCATAGAGATGTCCGATGGGGATCGGGCCTTTAAGACGATAAACCGTCAGAACCTGGACGTAATGCTGGGCTACTGCGAGACCACCGAATGTCGACGGAGGACGCTGCTGTCCTTTTTTGGGGATAGCTGCACAGTTCCGTGCGGAAACTGCGACACCTGTAATACCCCTGTCTCCACATGGGATGGGACCATACAGGCCCAAAAGGCCCTGTCCTGTGTCTACAGGACTGGACAGACCTACGGAGCGGGGCATTTGATAGACGTTCTTTTGGGAAAGAACACCCCCAAGGTTATCGAGGCCGGGCATGATAGGGTATCGACCTTTGGCATAGGCAAGGAGATGGACGAAAAACGTTGGAGGTCCGTCTTCAGGCAGCTTCTGGCCTTGGGGTTAGTTATGCTGGATCCTCAGGGCTACGGTGGCCTTAGGCTGTGCAGGGAGAGCAAGCCAGTCCTAAAGGGAGAGAGGTCCGTCTACTTCAGGTTCGACCCAGAAAAAAGCCATAGTTCGAGGGTTGAGAGCAAAACCAAGGAAAAGTCGGTCATTGCCGATGAGTCTCTCTGGGATGCTTTGAGGGCCAAGAGAATGGAGCTAGCAAAGGCCCAGGGAGTCCCTGCCTACGTTATATTTCATGATTCTACCCTGTTGGAGATGGCCCAAAGCATGCCTCGAACCCTGGACGAGCTAGGCTGCATAGAGGGGATTGGCTGTAAAAAGCTGGAGCTTTACGGCCACGCCTTTTTGGATGTTCTGGAGATGTTTCGATAGGTTCGTTCACCTTTTGAGGTGCGGTTTATTTACAAGATTTCACCTCTGTCAGTATAGCAAAAAACCCCTGGAAATCCAGGG
>CAYNAN010000004.1:13656-66289 GCA_964395085.1 uncultured Synergistaceae bacterium | reverse complement strand
CTCTAAAAACGCTGACCTTCGGAGAGTCCGTCCCGCCTGGGCGAGACAGGGCGCAGGCGGGACGGTCTCTCCGAGGGGACTCAAATGTGAGTTTTTAGAGGTCCCCTGAGTTAAAATTTTCTCAGCGCGGACTCTATAAAACTGTCCAGCCCATCCTGGCCATTTTTATCATCGGGGTAGACCGAACAATCCCTGAGTGCGTCCAGAAAAACCAGACCTATCTCTCGCTCTATGATGCCTTTAGCTTCCTCTTGGGATTTGCCGTTACCGTGCTTTTCCAAAAGCCCCTTGGCCCACTCCAGGTGGGGCCAATTCTCCGGCACGGACAGGCGTTTCCCAACGAGGGCCTCCGACAGAGGCTCCATCTCCGTCGACAGCCTTCCAGGCAACACCGCTAGCCCCATAGCCTCTATCAGACCGATGTTCTCCTTCTTTATGTGATGCCTCGACGGCCTGATGTGGAATACCCCATCAGGATGTTCCTCGGAGGTCCTGTTGTTCCTGAGGACTAGGTCTATCTCGTAGCTGTCTTTGACCTTTCGGCCTATCACGCTGACAGAGTTGTGCTCCTTCTGTATGCCCCATGATGGGTCGTCGTAGGACTTCCATGACTCTATGGCCGATGTGGCGGATCTCTCCATGTCGTATCTGTCCCTTGTCCTTAGCCTCAGTGTGGCCATGGGCCATACGAGTGCCTCCGCTACTACGGACCCCATATCCCAAGCCCTCCTAGCCGATGTCGACTGGATGGGGAAGGACCAGTTGCCGCCCTGAAAGTGGTCGTGGTCCAGTATGGACCCTCCCACGATGGGCAACGCTGCGTTGGATCCCAGAAAGAAGTGTGGAAACTGATCGAGAAAGTCCAGTATTCTCGGCACCGTCCTCGGCCCTATCGCCATAGGGCGGTGTTCCCTCGAAAAAACTATGCAGTGCTGGTGGTAGTAGACGTAGGGGGAGTACTGCAAAAACCACTCCTCTCCGTCGAGGGATATGGGCATGATCCTGTGGTTTGATCTCTCAGGGTGTCCCGGTATTCCCCAAAAGCCGGCGTTCTCCGGGCACAGAAGACATCTTGGGTAGGATTTTCCCGTCTTGGGGGCGGCTATATCCTTAGGGTCCTTCTCTGGCTTGGATCTGTTTACGGTTATCTGAAGGGACCCGTAGTCGGTGGAGACGTTCCAGCGGAGGTCTTTCGACGCCAGGTCGAGCCTCACGTCCTTTGTCGCGGCCGATATCCTGTATAGCCACTGGGTGGCTTCGACTGGTCCCTTGTCGTCCATTATTGACTTGAAATCCCTGGCCATCGAGCCGTTGGACGGAGTTATCAGCCCCATGATCCTCCCTGTGAACTTCTCCTCTGGCAGATCTCCCCACGGGTGTCCCGTGTCCACCGCGTACAGGTGAAGGCCCTTTATAGCCTCCATCTCGCTATCTATAATGGGGCCTCCATCCGCTGGATTTGGCAATCCCAGAGATCCTATGATGGTGTTGGATAGGACCCATCGGTCGAGCTCCTCGGCTAGACCTTCTTTTATTCCGTAGTTCACAAGAGCCTTAACGTAGCTGGATATCACTTCAGGTTCGATCAAAAAAAAGCTCTCCTTCCTGTGTGTCGATGTTTTTGGTCCCTCTTTGGTGTAGAATCAAGATAGAACGACGAAGAGGGGTGATCTTTTTTGAGAGAGTTGCTTTGCGAGATCTGGAAACATTACTATGGTTCCTGTGACGGAACGGCAATAGCCTTCGCTCCCGGTAGGGTCAACCTTTTGGGGGAGCATACCGACTGTTATGGTGGGTATGTCCTTCCCTGTGCCGTGGACCTGGGAACTTGGGCGATGGGAAGGCTCAGGAAGGACTCCTCCGTCAGGCTCCGGTCCGATAACTTTCCCCACTCCGATCCCGTCACCTTCGACATATCCGATCTCTCGAACCTAGCATACCACGGCTGGGCCAACTATCCTAAATCCGTTATGTGGGCCATGAAACAGCGAGGCATAGTGCTGGATAAGGGATTCGACATGGTCTTTTTCGGGACGATCCCCAGAAACAGCGGACTTTCCTCCTCCGCCTCCATCGAGATGGCCACGGCCGCGGTTATCTCCGAGCTCTGTGGGCTTAATCTATTGGATGACGACTCATCCAAGATAACCATGGCCCAGATGTGCAAAGAGGCCGAGAACAGGTTTATAGGGGTTCAATCTGGCATCATGGACCAGTTTGCCATAGCCTTGGGACAGAGGGACCATGCCCTTTCCCTTCGGTGCTCTGACCTGGAGCACCGCTCGGTCCCTCTGTCCATGGATGACCATGTCCTGCTCATATTGGACTCGGGTAAGAAGAGGGAGTTAAGCTCTTCTCAGTATAACCTCAGAAGGGAGGAGACGGAGGAGGCTTTCAAGGCCATCAAGGAATCAGGCGTGAAGGTCCCCAATCTGGCGAGCTTATCTCCTGAGGGATATTACGTCGTGGAAAAAACGATTTTAGATCCCCTCCTTCAGAGGAGAGCCAGACACGTCATATGGGAGAGCAAAAGGGCTCAGGAAGGGGCTTTGGCCTTGGAGGCGGGGGACCTGATTGAGTTTGGAAAGCTTATGAACCGCTCGCACCTGTCTCTTCAGTTTGACTATGAGGTGACCTGTCGAGAGTTGGACTGCCTTGTCTCCTACTGTTGGCAGCACGAAGGCTGCCTCGGGGCCAGGATGACCGGTGCTGGATTTGGCGGTTGCGTCCTCGCTCTGGTGGAGACCGATTCCGTCCCAGGCTTGGTGGAGGACGTCTCGGGATGGTATCTCAGGCACACCGGGCTCAACGTGTCGGTCCTGGAGACCGTTGCGGGGGACGGAGTCGCCGTAAAGCGTAACGAAAGATGCGAATGAAGAAGAAATAGCTAGAGGGAGGCACTCGCCTCCCTCTAGCTATTTCTTTGCGACGTATTTCCTTATGTCGAAGGCCACCGCTGCCACGATGATGAGCCCCTTGACGATCAGCTGCCAGTAGGGGTTAACCCCGATGAAGGTGAGGCCGTAGTTTATTACCCCGAAGATCAGCACTCCAGCCAGAACCCCCGGAACCGTGCCGACCCCGCCCGTTGTTGAGACCCCTCCAACCACGCAGGAGGCTATGGCGTCCAGCTCGTACATGTTTCCGTAGTTGTTTGTGGCACCTCCAGTCCTGGCTGCCTCTAGAAATCCCGCTACGCCGTAGAGGGCTCCCGCTATGGCATAGAGCAGTATGAGGGTTTTTACCACGTTTATACCCGAGACCTCCGCGGCTTCCCGATTTCCCCCTATTGCGTACATGTTCATCCCAAGGGGGGTCTTGTTGAAGAGGACCCATACCAGTATGGCGACCGCAAGGGCTATCAGGATTATAACCGGTATCCCACCGGCGTAGCCCGAGCCAAACCAGGTGAAGTCAGGCCTGAGCCCTCCTATGGGCTGAGAGTTGTTTGGAGCCATGTCGAAGTATATGGAGTTTATTCCGTAGACCACCACCATCATGCCAAGGGTGGTTATGAAGGGCGGCACGTTGAGCTTTGCCACGATAGCTCCGTTCAACATCCCGAAGATCATACAGGCCGCTATTGCCAGCAGTATGGGCAGTATTACCGGTATCTGGGCCATTTCGGGGTAGAACCTTCGGACGTAGTCGGCGTTTTGGAGCATCGATGCCGATATCACCGCTGCAAACCCCACCATTCGACCGGAGGACAGGTCCACTCCGCCTGTTATGAGTATGAAGGCGACGCCCAGAGCCAGTATGGCCCTGGTCGAGCTCTGCATCAGGATGTCCCTGAGTATGGCTAAAGACAGAAATCTAGGATCAATAGCCGCTATGACTATGATGAGAAAAGCCAACACAACGAATATGGCGTTTTGGGATAAAACCTGTTTGAATCTCGACATACCACGACCTCCTGTCATCAGGCGACGTACAGGGTCGCCAGCTTCATTATCTTCTCCTCCGTTGCCTCGGATCCTTCAAGTATCCCTGCCAGCCTTCCCTCGCTCATGACCATTATTCGGTCGCTCATCCCCATGAGTTCCGGCAGCTCGGAGGATATCATGATGATGCTCTTGCCCTGTTTTGCCAGGTCAGCCATTATGGTGTATATCTCGTATTTGGCTCCAACGTCTATCCCTCTGGTAGGCTCGTCCAGGATCAGTATGTCCGGGTCTATAAGCAGCCACCGGGCCAACAGGACCTTCTGCTGGTTTCCTCCGGACAGGCTCCTTATAAGTGTCTTTCTGGACGGGGTCTTCACCGACAACCTATTTATCCCATCCTCCGTGTCCTTGGACATTGCGTTCCCGTTGAGCAGCCCCAGAGCTCCCTTATAGGCCTCGAGATTGGCCACCACCAGGTTAGACTGAACCGATAGGACCGGGAATATCCCCGTCGCCCTCCTCTCCTCGGTGAGGAGAGCCATCTTCTGTCTTTTTGCCGCGATGGGTGAGGACAGATCGATCTCCTTGCCCCGGAGCCTCATGGAGCCTGAACTGGTTGACCGGAGGCCGAAAACCGCCTCCATTAGCTCGGTCCTCTGGGCTCCTACGAGTCCTCCAACCCCCAAAATCTCCCCTTTCCTCAGCTCGAAGGAAACGTCCTTGAAGGATTTTGGGTAAGGAGAGGTGTAGCTTTTGACCTCCATGATGACCTCCCCTGGCTCGTTCTCCCTGGGGGGGAAACGGTTGGTCATGGTGCGTCCGACCATTCGGGATATTATATCGTCGGTCGACAGCTCGGAAGATGGCCAGGTTCCCACCAACGAGCCGTCCCTCATTATCGTGACGTCGTCGGAGATCTGAAGTATCTCCTCTATCTTGTGGGATATGTATATTATGGCTATTCCCCTGGCTGTGAGCTGGCGTATTATACGGAAAAGATGTTGGACTTCGTCCTCGGTGAGAGAGGAACTTGGCTCGTCCATGACTATTATCCTGGCGTTGTAGGACACCGCCTTGGCTATCTCCACCGACTGTATTCTGGAGACGGAGAGGTGTCTCACCTCCTGCCTTGGGTCTATGTCCATGTCGAGATCCTTGAAAAGCTCCCTTGTCTTGGCCTCCATGGCCTTGCAGTCCAAGATGGGCAGTGGGCCTAGTTTTTTAACCGGCGCCCTCCCAAGCCAGATGTTCTCCATCACCGGACGATAGGGTATCGGGTGGAGCTCCTGGTGTATCATGGATATGCCAAGGTCCAGGGCGGACTTGGGGTTGGGGATATCCACAGGCTTGCCGTCCAGCTCTATTTTTCCTGAGTCCATCCTGTATATGCCGAAGAGGCACTTCATCAGCGTGGATTTGCCTGCCCCGTTCTCGCCCATCAGGGCGTGGACCGTCCCAGGACGAACCGACAGGGAGACGTCTTTTAGCGCCTGTACTCCAGGAAAGGCCTTATGGACGTTGCTCATGGTGAGCAAGTCAGGTCGATCTTTCATCTTCTATCATCCCTTTCTGACGAGAGAAGGGGAGGAGGTCTCCTCCTCCCCTCTAAGGGCACTACTTGAACTCCGCCACGTTTTCCTTTGTGACCTTACGGTAGGGAACCCAGACGTACTTTCCGTCGGTTATGGTGTACCCTACGTTCTCGTCGGTCGGTGTCTCTCCGTCGGCCATGATCTGGGCCAGTTTATATGTGGCTATTCCCTGGTTGACGGCGTCGTTGAGGACTGTGCCGAGAAGGGTTCCCTCCTCCAGGGCCTGGATTGCCGGTGCTGTGGCGTCGACCCCTACGACCGGCATATAAGAGTCTCCCTTGAAGTATCCCGCCGCTCTGAGGGCCTCTATAGCTCCAAGGGCCATATCGTCGTTGTTGCAGAAGACCGCCTCGATCTTGTCGCCGTGGGCTGCTATGAAAGCGGCCATCTTCTCTTGGCCCTTGACCCTGTCCCACATTCCAGTGTCCTCAGCCAGCTTCTCGACCGGCACCCCTGCCTCCTCAACAGCCTTTATGGAGTATTTGGTCCTTAGCTCGGCGTCTTGGTGTCCCGGCTCGCCCTTCAGCATAACGTACTGGAGGACTCCGTCGCCGTTTTTGTCCGCCTTGGGATTGGCCTTCCAGTAGTCTACGATTATCTGTCCCGACATAGTACCGGACTCCTCGGCCTTTGCGCCGACGTAGTAGACCTTATCCCACTTCTGCATATCCTCAGGAAGGGGCTCTCTGTTGAAAAATACCACTGGGATGTTGGCCTTTTGGGCCCTATCTATGATGACGCTGGCCGCGGTACGGTCCACCGGGTTTATGGCCATTGCGCTCATTCTCTTGGTGATAAACATGTCGATTCGATCGTTCTGGGTGGACTGGGAGTTCTGGCTGTCCACTATGTCGACCTTGATGTTGCCCTTAGCGGCCTCTGAGATGGCGTTCCTTACCCCAGTCATGAAGGTGTCGTCGAACTTGTAGATGGCGCAGCCTATCTCTTTTTTTGCGGCTATGGCCGCTCCTGCGATACATACAGCTCCTAACAGACCAAGGACGACGACCTTCTTACCTGTTCCGTGTCTCATAGGGAAAAGCCTCCTGTCGATATGGTGTGGTGGTGCTTCCTTTACAATTTTAATTCAATATTTCCCCTTGTCAATCGGGTGTTACATTAGCCTGTGGCGATAGACCCTAAGATAGGAGACGATTGTATGAGAGAGATGGTTTTCAGAAACGAGGATGAGTTCTTTATCGACGAGGGGTGTTTCATCACCGAGATGTGGAACTCGGAGGCCGATGGGGACGTGTCGGTGGCGAAGGCGAGGGTAAAAGTCGGGGTGACCACCAGGTGGCACAGGCTGAGGGGCACTGTCGAGCGTTACGTGATCCTCTCGGGCAGGGGAACGGTGGAGGTAGGTGATTCCATCTCTCAGGAGGTGGGGCCCGGCGACGTCGTGATCATACCTGCCATGTGCAAACAGAGGATAACCAACCTAGGCCAGGAGGACCTGGTTTTTCTGGCGATCTGTACCCCTAGGTTCTTGCCGGAGGTGTACGAGGACGTGGAGTAAGATACAGGGGGCGGAAAATCCCGCCCCCTGTTGGGACTCTCATCCCCTGTAGCTTTTAACCCTCGCCGAGTCGAACTCCTCCTTTACCCTCTCCATGGCCTCTGGGGAGCTTATTAAGTCGAAAGCCGACGCTGCTAGGATCTTCGCCCCCAGGACGACCGCCTCGTGGGCCTCTTGGGATTTGCCCGCCGTCAGGTATCCGTCGGAGTGGGAGGAGGTTCCCTCCGGGACGAAGGCGACCCTTATGCAGGACCCCGGGACCCTGTACATGACGTTGCCGAAATCGGTGGAGCCCGTCTTTTCCCTCGGTGGGGTTATCCTAGGAGCACCTAGAATCGCCGCGTTTTTCATCAGGATATCGTTCAGCGAGAGAACCGGTATCTTGTTATCCAGTGACTTTATCTCCTGAATCTCCGCCTCTGTCTCAGTCATGAGGGCCGCCCCTTGGACGATTTTTTTGAACCTCTTTATGACCTCGTCGAGGTAGGCCCTGTCGTATGACCTGAGGCTGAACCTGGCGGTGGCCCTCTTAGGAACCACGTTTGCCGGGCCACCTGAATCCGTCACTGTGTAGTGCATCCTGGTGTCATCCAGAACGTGTTCCCTCAGGAACTCTATTCCCTGAAAAAGCAGCAGTACCCCGTCGAAGGCGCTTCTGCCTTTCTCAGGAGCCAGGGCGGCGTGGGCGCTTGTCCCGTGAAAGGTCACGTCGAAGTTGGACATAGCCATGGACTTTACGTCGGTGGTGGTCGTCGGCGATCCGTGCATCATCAGGGCTACGTCTATATCCTGAAAACAGCCCTGTTTCAGCATCTCTATCTTGCATCCTACGGTCTCCTCCGCTGGAGTTCCGTACACCACTATCTCGTGTTCCTCCTCACAGCACTCCTTTAAGGCCAGGGCTGCACCGATCACCGCCGGTCCCTGCATGTGGTGTCCGCAGGCGTGCCCGATGTTCTCAAGGGCGTCGTACTCGCAGAGCAGCCCTATCCTAGGGCCATTCTCTCCCTTTTTATAGGTCGCCCTGAAGGCGGTCTCCAGCCCCCCTATCCCTGATGTAACCGAAAATCCGTGCTTCTGAAGGTAGTCGACGAGTATCCCCGAGCTTCTGTGCTCCTGAAGGCCTATCTCTGGATTATCGAAAAGGTCGTCGGATATAGCGCATATCTCCGGTTGGATTTCGTCTATGAAGGAAAAAATCCCTTTTTTTGTCCCATCAATCATGTCGGCCCCCCTTAAAAAGGTCCGTATCCGGTGAGGTTGGCGACGGTCACCAATACCGATCCTGTGACGACCCAGATCAGGAAGAGCTTCCACATATAGCGCATCCACTGGTCGTATCTGATGTTCGCCACGGCCAAAAAGCCCATGAGGGCCGATGACGTGGGCAGGATGTAGTTGCTAAGTCCGTCCCCGAAGTTGAAGGCGAGGATGGCGGTCTGTCTTGTCATACCTATCATGTCGGCGACGGGGAACATGATAGGCATCGTAGCTGCCGCCTGGCCGCTTCCGGAGGTTATCAGACCGTTTACGATCAGCTGGGTCAGGAACATTCCGGTTCCCTGGATCAGCGAAGGAAGGGCTCCAAGGGCTCCTCCGAGGTAGAACACCACTGTGTCCAGGATATGTCCGTCGGTAAGTATGATCGAAATCGCCCTGGCGAAGCCTATTATGAGGGCCCCGAAGGTGAGCTTTTTTGCCCCATCGATAAATTCGATTGCGATCTTATTAGGCGAAAAGCCGTAACAAAGGCCGCCTAAAATGGCCATCCATATGAACAGAGCCGCGCTTTGGTTGAGTCCCCATTCCCACTGGATCCCTCCGTAGATCAGGAGGCTGAAGAGCCCTACGACAACCCCGAGGACCACCAGATGTTTACCGTTCATCTCGTCGATCTGAGAGCTGTCACCCACCGAATTTATCTCCGCGATCTCCAGATCCCTTACTACGCTCAGAGTAGGATCGTTCTTCACCTTTTTAGCGTACCTGATAATATACACGTTGGTGACGACCAGGAAAACCAGCAGGCTGAAAAACCTAAAGCCTAGGCCGGAGAACATGGGAAGCCCACCTATCGCCTGAGCTACGCCGGTCGTAAAAGGGTTAAAGGTCCCGGTGCTGAACCCTATGGCTCCACCGAGGGCGACCATAGAGACTCCCACTATGGCGTCGTATCCCATTGATCTGGCGATTATGATGGCGACTGGTCCGAAGCCTATAAAAGTGTTGACCCCCATGACCATGCAGGCAAGGGCGAAGGTGGTGGTGAACATAGGTATGATCAGGGCTTCCCTGTGAGCGAAGGCCTTGGCCATCTTTGCGGCTAAAGCCTGGAACATGCCGGTCTTTATGATTATGTTGAAGGCTCCTCCCACTATGAGGACCAAAAATATGATGCTGCTGGTGGCGTTCATCCCCTTGACTATCCTCTCTGGAATCGATAGAAGATCCACGGGGTTTTTCTGTGTAAACTGAAAACTGTCGGGAACGATGATCGATTTTCCACTTGCGGCGTCCTTTACCCTCTCGAAGTTGCCCGCTGGAATGACCCAGGTCAGTGCAGCCGCTACGATAATAAGAGCGAAGATAATGACGTAGGTGTGAGGAAAATAACTTTTCTTTTTTGTGTCCGAAGCCATAGAGAACCCTCCCCTGATATTTACACGACGTTCGACGTGTGATTGATATTTATGTCAATTTATTGTTTATAGTTGAATTTGTCAAATAAAATGTTTTTACTAATACAATAGCTTTTAGCTATTATGCTTATTTTTATCAGGAGGAGGAAAATATGAACCTACGGGAGCAGAGATACGTCCTCGCCATAGCTAAACACCGCAGTATCAAGGAGGCGGCGAAGGAGCTGTGTATAGCTCCGCCTACTTTGAGCATTTTTTTGGGCAATCTGGAGAGAGAACTAGGGATACCGCTCTTTGATAGGCTGGGAAAGAAGTTCGCTCCCACCTGTGCCGGAAGGGTTTACATAGATTATGCCCAAAAAATGGCACAGCTGGACGATGAGTTTGAGAAAGAGATGATGGACTTAAAAAACGAATCCAAGGGATTAGTAAGGCTTGGGATGCACAGGCGTAGGACCACCTATCTCGTTCCAGCTACCTTGGCTGAGTTTTTAAGGGTCCATCCTGACGTGGACTTTCAGCTCCATGAGTCCGACACGGAGGACCTGTTTAAAAGACTGTTGGCTGGAGAGTTGGATCTCGTCATAAACAACCATATCCATAGGGATGAGATCTTGGAGTACATTCCCTTCTACGACGATAGGCTGGTTGTGGTGACCTCAGCCGATCACCCTAAAATTCAGGGTTTATCCTATGGTAAAGGACTCCCCTCTTGGGTGGATCTTTCCCTTTTTAACGGAGAGACTTTCATATTACAGAGACCTTCCCAGGCCTCCAGAGGCTATGTGGATCAGGCGATGGCCTATTCCTCCGCGGAGCCAGGCAGGACGTTGATAATATCCAACATGGAGGCCGCGTCTCAGCTGGCAGCGGAGGGGATAGGGATCGCCTTCAATATGTTGAGCTACACCGTAAGCTACAACTATCCTAAGCCTGTGCGCTATTTTTTTGTGGGAGATCGAGACGTCAAGGTCCCGTATTACATAATTCGCAGGAGGGACCGTTATACACCTTCCTACTTGGACGACCTGATCTCTATCCTCAAAAGTTGCATAAACCTTTGTTGCTGAGACTGATAACCTTGGTGGTATAATGAAAAAATGAGTCAACTTAGGCATAAAATTAAACTTTGGAGGTGTAGAAATGAAGAAATTTAGCTCGTTGATGGCGTGTGCGCTTATTCTGTTGTCGGTCTCGTCGGCGATAGGATGCACGACCATGCTCATAACGAAGGGGGCTACGTCGGACGGTTCGGTGATAGTCTCACACTCGGACGACAACGACCTCATGGATCAGAGGATAGTTTACGTCCCGGCCATGGACCACGAGGAGGGGGCGGTACGGTCGATCTACTGTTCCGCCGCGGCGATGGGCGAGTTTCCCGAGTATCGCAGCTTCCTCTATCCCCGGATGGTCACAGACGAGAGGGGCCCCGCCTACATGGGAGATGAGCCCTCTATCGCACTAGGGACCATACCCCAGGTTCCTCACACCTACGCCTATTTCGACGGCAACTACGGCATAATGAACGAGCATCAGCTGATGTTCGGGGAGTGTACCGACGGGGCCAATGTCACAGCAAAGCCTGAGCCTGGAAAGAGGATATTCTATTCCTCCGAGCTCTCTCGGGTTGCCCTGGAGAGATGTCGCACTGCCAGGGAGGCCATAGCCCTCATGGGATCGCTCATAGAGGAGTACGGCTATTATGGAACCGGCGAGACCCTTCCGGTGGGTGACACCGAAGAGGGGTGGATAATGGAGATAGCCCCGTCTCCCGAGGGAACCGGTGGGCTGTGGGTCGCAAAAAAGGTCCCCGACGGCGAGATGTTCGTCGGAGCCAACGAATTTCGCATCAGGAAGGTGGATCCGAAGGATCCCGATATGATGGTGGGCAAGGACCTCTTCTCCGTAGCGGAGAAACACGGATGGTGGAAGCCCTCCGATGGTTCTCTCGACTGGCTGAAGACCGTGAGCCAGGGGGAGTACAACCATCCCTACTACTCGCTTCGTCGGGTGTGGCGGGCGTTCTCCCTGGCCGCCCCATCTCTTGGGCTGTCGCCCTGGGTTGAGGACGGATACACCGAGGCCTACCCTTTCTCCATAAAGCCGGATAAGAAGCTGTCCGCGCGGGACGTAATGGCCATACACAGGGATCGCTATGAGGGAACCGAGTTCGACCTCACCAAAGGGGTGGCGGCGGGACCTTTCGGCTACCCGGATCGGTTCTACGGACCTTACGACGGAAAAGGTGACGTAGGGGACCCTAAGAGGAAGCTGGATGGGGCATGGGAAAGGCCTATCTCCGTGACCTACTGCGGCTATGCCTTCGTAAACCAGGCCAGGGGCTGGCTTCCCGACCCTATAGGCGGGATTATGTGGCTGGGGCTGGACAAGCCCGCCGACACGGTATTCATGCCTTTCTTCGTCGGGGTAAGCTCTTTGCCCAGCTCGGTGGAGACCTGCGATACGTCCTTGTTCAGCAGAGACAGCGCGTGGTGGGCCTTTAACTTCGTGTCCAACTGGGCGGGGCTCAGATACGACGCAATCCACGGAGACATAGTCTCTCGCCGAGAGGCTTTGGAGACCGGCTTCCTGGAGAAGCTGAAAGAAGCGGAGAAAGAGGCGCTTGAGATAAGCCGAAGCGATCCTGAGATTTTGACCGATTTTCTCACCACCTTCTGCGACGAGAACGCCCATGATGTCGTGTCCGGCTGGTGGGATTTCTCCGATGAGCTGATAGTCAAGTACGACGACGGGTTCATAAACGTGGGCAAGATGGGAACCGAGGCGGGCTATCCCATGGAGTGGCTGAAGACCACGTCGTGGCCCGATGGTCCTACGGAGTATAAGAAACGCTGATCCGATCGTTTAAGGGGTGGTTAGGATGGAAAAGGTGAATATGCCCATAACGGGCATATGTTCTTTCGGAAAATACCCCATCTGCGGGGATGTGGATGGTCTTGAGGCGGATATGGCGGTGCTTGGGGTCCCTTACGACCTTGGCGTGGGCTTTCTGAGCGGCACAAGGCTGGGGCCCAGGAGGATAAGGGAGGCCTCGACCCAGTACGCCAGAGGGGCCAAGGGGTTCTACGATCCCGAGCTGGACGAGGTTTTTCTGGGCGATCCCTGGAGGATCGTCGACTGCGGTGACGCCGACGTGGTCCAGGGCGACATGGAGAGTTCCCTCGCCAACGTGGAGGACTCGGTCAGGAGGATCCTTCGGAGGAAAGCGACTCCGGTGGTCCTCGGCGGAGATCACTCGATCTCCATACCTGTAGGCCGTGCCCTCAGCGAGATAGGGGGAACCGTAGGGGTGATCCAGCTGGACGCTCATCTGGATTGGTCCATGGCTCCTGGAGGCCAGAGGTTCGGCAACGGGAGCCCTATGAGGCGTATGTCCGAGATGGATCACATAGGGCCGATGACCCAGATAGGCCTCAGAGGGGTAGGGAGCAGCAGGAAAGAGGATTTCGGCGACGCCAGGGATTACGGCAGCAGGCTCGTAACTGCGTCGGAGGTCCGAAGGATAGGCCCTGAGGCGGTGGTGGAGGCTATTCCCGAGGCCGACGGTTACTACGTCACCGTGGATATAGACGTGTTCGATATATCGTTGGTCACGGGAACAGGCTCGCCCATGCCGGCGGGACTGTATTATCAGGAGGTGGCCGCCATACTCAGGGGCATAGCCCGGAGGTTCGACGTGGTCTGTCTCGACCTGGTGGAGGTGGCTCCGCAGTACGATCCCTCCGGTGCCACCTGTCGCATAGCGGCCATGACGTTGCTGGAGTTCATGGGACATATACTAAAAAGAAGAGGTGGCTGTCTCGCTTGATAGACGATGAAGGCTCGGCGATAAATATCGCCGAGCCTTCATCGTCTATCATTTGGCCTGTTATGTTGGCGGTTTCCTGGGCCTTTGGCTATAGCTTATGGAGAACTGTCCTTGTTTGAACTTTTGTTCCTCTATCTTTTGATGCAAAAAGATCAGCCATATCGGAGACGTGTGCTTCGCTAAGGGATATAATAGTCTCTATATTTAGTACTTAGTCGACATATTGGGGGGCTTAAGTTTGAAACTATATGAAAGGCACGGATCTTGGCTGGTTGGGGCTCGTTTTGCGTTTGTCTTAGCGTTTATCGCGATATTTACCGGTCCATCCATGGCAGCGGATCCGCCGGGCAGCACCGATCCTTTTGCCACCGCGCCGCTTCTGCTTCTGGACCAAGAGATGGTGATACTGTCTCAGAATAAAAGCGATGCCAACGACATTATCAGCGACGTATTTCTGCCGAACATAATCTCTGACGACAAGGGTAACAGGGTAGAATGGTCCAATCTGAGTGATAAAAGGGTATCGTGGTCGAAGAAGCCGGAGCTCCTGGGAGGCAATATCGGGGATGCCGCGGTCATTCTAAGAGACAGCACGAACGGTCAGTTCCTGGCTCAGGTATGGAACGATCTGACCTTCTCTCTTGCGCCTATCGACTCCGTCAACGGGTATGGGGCGGAGATCTATCGCCACAAGCTCTCCGGTGCTGGCGCTGGTGTAGTGGCGGTCGCCGGGGATATCGATGGAGACAGGGCTACCGAGCTTGTGTTTGGATACCGTAGATCCGACGGCCACCCCTGTGTCGCCGCTGTAGCTGTGGGCAGCGGTGACCCTATCGTCTTCGATGGGACAGGCCTGCCGGAGGTCAGCGATAAATCCGGCCTTCGGATAACCGCTGGGGACTTGGACAGCGACGGTAGGAGCGAAATAGGTGCTATGTACGTCTCCTCCGACGGCAAGTACGTCGTGGCTCTCTTAAACGCCCAGCTTGACGGGGATGGAAAGCTCAAGGCCCTCAACCTTCTGGGGTCCTATTCTCTGGATGTGACTCCCTCCGCCGGACTGTTTGATCCGAGTTTGTTCGACATAGCTTTGCCGGACTGGGATGGAAACGGTAAGGCTAAAGTCTTCTGCGTATTTAGGCCCTCTTTTTCCCCTAATGAGGCGAGGAAAACCCGCCTGATGGGCGTAGAGATAAAGGACGGGAAGGCCGTTTTTTCGTTGGACACAAGGTTTTCCAAGGATTTTGTCGGGAGGATGTGGGATGGCAATCCAGACCCTGTCTTGGCTATAGCTGGTGACATGGGGGGAAAGGGCAAGGACGATATTCTCTTCACCGTCAATCCCGTCAGTCCTAGCCAGGCCGTCCTTGTCGGGGCATACCGTAGGGATGACGGATCCCCCGGTTTCACCGGCGCAGCTGAATTTGATCGGCTCCATGGCGGGGATGAGGTTCACCTTAAAGTGGGTAGCTTCACCGGATCAATGTGCCCTTCGGAGTCCGGCAAGAACAGGGCTCAAGCTGTCCTGACTTTGGGCAATATGATATACCTTGTGACGCTCCAAAACGGTGGTATTAGCCAAAAATCTAGCGTTGAATATCCATCTGGGGCCCTCAGACATAGCCAGATACTGGTGGGCGATCTGGATAGAGACAGCATGTTGCTGGGCTATCCGACCCACATAGTGCTGGAGGACAACGTCACACCTATACTCTTTCTCAACGAGCCTCCCAAGCATATTGATCCCGATAGCTCTGGTAAGGTCGTGAACTACACCAGAAAGGACGACCTCTACGTTCAGTACGCGGAGAGCGAGGAAAAGTCCAAGGAGACCACCAATACCCTTACGGTGGAGAACAATATCGGTGGATCGATAAGCGCTGAGACAAAAGTAGGGGTTAACCTAGGGGTAGCCAAGGTAGGCGTGTCAGTTAAGGCTACGTACGAAATGTCCACGCAGGATAAACGAGAGAACATAGCGAAGGCTTTTTCCTCCATGACTGCCTCTCTCTCCGGTAGGACCGAACGGGACGATTTTGTCCTCTATCGCTCCCACAGGGTCGATATATGGCGCTACCCTGTTTTGGGGTGGACGAGCGAGGTGGAGGGGCTATCGGAGAAGAAGCCCACCTATTACCAGATGGTCATCCCGGATTCGAGGGCTGAGAGTCAAGCTATACATTTTATGGCAGGTCGAAACGTGGACTGGTATCATCCGGTCCACATGAACGGCAGCGCCCTGTCCTATCCGTCTTACATGGCTCAGATAGGTGACTTAAAGGACGAAAACCTTCTCTCCAGCCTGGTCGTCCTGGACGTCGGTGGGGGAAACAGTTCCACCAGGAGCATCGAGTGGAAGAGCCAAAGCTCCAAAGAGAGTCTGAAGGCCGTCAGCAACAAGATGGGGGGAGATGTGGAGGTTCAGGTCACGGCCAAGGCAAAATACCTGGCTGTAAAGGCCCAGACAACGATAAAGGGGACCTTCCACAAGGATAAAAGGACCGATACAACCGAGACCTCCAAGACGTCGGTGAGCAAGCAAAACGCTTTTGACGTCCGAGTTCCGTCCATATCCTCTACCTTAGGGTACTCCGTCACCCCAATGATGTATAGGACAGAGGGCGGAGTCCTTAAGACCGTCCACACGGTGGGTAATATTGCCGGAAAGACGGCGTGGGAGGGGCAGTACGGGGGAAAGCCCGATCCAGCTTTAAACCTCCCTCGCATGTGGCAATACGGTGAAAAGGGTTGGGAGTGGAAGGATACATCGAGCGCCAATCCCGATGCCAGGAAAATTCGCGGCATATTCTTCCGAAACGATAAGGGAGTCGATCTAGGTAAATTTCTTACGCTTGGAGAGACCGTAACCATAGCCCTCAGGGTCCATAACCTTAGCCTTGTGGACTGTTCCCCTGTGGAGGTCCACTTTGAGGCAGTTCGCTACAATCCCGATGGAAAGCCGGTGTCTATAGGGACGGTACGGACTCCCTCCATCAGCCGTTGGGGAGCGAAGGACAAGGCCAACTGGGAATGGGCTATAGTCCAGTGGAATACATCAGGGATGGAGGCCGGTAACTATAAAATACGGGTTTCCTTAAATTCAGGGAGCGATACTGTAAAGGAGCTTCCTCTGAGAGGCTACAAAGAGAGCTACGATAACAATCAAGGTTGGTACGATGTCTGTTTAGCCAAAGATCCCAACAAGGCGATAGAGGAGATGGGGCTATCGGAGGACGATATAAATCAAAACTTAGTGGCTCTTTCTCTTAAGCTGGATAACTCTCCTGTTAACGAGAAATTTTTTGAGCCCGGAGAGGTCGTCGTTTTTCGCGGAAATGTCAAAAACGAGGGGGTTATCAGTAAGGGAAATATATCTCTTCTCCTGTACGATGGCGATCCTGCCGGAGGAGGCAGAGCTTTTGCTAACCCCATAATATCCGGTATCCAGCCGGGTGAGGAGTATTCTTTCGTGATAGCCCACGCCTTCGACGTCTCTTTTCCTCGTAGGGTGTACATGAAGATGATTCCGAACGAGGGAGATTTACCGGAGGACAACATGGTTAGCGTCGTCGTCCCAGTAGAGGATAATACAGGGGGAGGGGGCTGCTCTACAGGTTCCTTTGGTAGCTTGGGTGCGCTTTTTATCGTCGGGATCCTGCCTTTGATGCTGAAAAGAAGACGCTAAAGATGTTCGCTACCGATTTTCTCTAAAATTGGAACTTTGACCAATAGGAGGGCCTGTCGCTGTTATGCGATAGGCCCTCCTGGTTATGTAGGTTGATTTTAGGGAGCAAGGATATATCTGTCTATTTTATTTATTATGTATTTTTGTTCTTTTATGTTCCCTGCTTTTTTCATGATAAACTGAGTCTGAGTAGTCTATCCTGAAACTTTATTCAGACTAAGGAGGTTCTCATGAAAGCAGAGTCAAGCAGAGGGGAATGGAGCAGCAAGATAGGCTTTATTCTGGCGGCGGCTGGGTCGGCCATAGGTCTGGGGAGTATCTGGCGTTTTCCCTATATCACAGGACAGTCCGGCGGTGCGGTGTTCGTTCTTGTCTATCTCTTTTTGGTGTTCACCATAGGCATATCTCTGATGATGGCGGAGATAGTCATAGGCAAAAAGGGAAGGCTTAACGCCGTAGGGTCGTTTCGCAGACTTGGAGGGAAGCACTGGGGGCTGGTGGGCTGGATCGGCGTAATCGCCGCTTTCGTCATACTGTCTTACTACGGCGTAATTGGTGGCTGGACCATGGCCTACGTGCTCAAGTCCTTCACCGGACTGATATCCGCAAGCGGTTCTGGAGAGGTTGCCAAGATATTCGAGGCCTTTATCTCCGACGGTAAGCAGATGCTGTTTTATCAGGGGCTTTTTATGGCTGCCACTGTAATAGTGGTGTTTAGGGGCGTCAGCGGCGGTATAGAGAGGCTATGTACCTTCTGTATGCCAGCCCTCTTCATACTGATGATACTGTTGATAGGTAGGGCCTTGACGTTGCCCGGTGCTTGGGAGGGAGTGGTGTTTTTTCTGAAGCCCGATTTCTCCAAGCTCTCCGGCGAGGTGGTCCTCTCCGCCATGGGGCAGGCCTTCTTCTCGCTATCTTTGGGGATAGGTGCTATGGTCATATACGGAAGCTATCTGCCCGATAAGACCGATATACCGAAGGCCAGCCTTCAGATATGCTTTCTGACCTTTATGATCTCCCTTATGGCTGGGCTCATCATATTTCCCTCTCTATTCGCCTTTGGCATGGAGCCAGGGGCGGGGGCTGGGCTGACCTTTATCACCCTGCCCGTTGTTTTCGCCAAGATGCCCGGTGGAGTGCTGTGGGCGGCCTCCTTTTTCGTGCTGTTTTTCTTCGCCGCTCTGACCTCCTCTGTGTCCCTTCTTGAGGTGGTCGTCTCCTACATGATCGATAGCTTAGGTTGGAACAGAAAGAAGGCCACTATTCTGCTGGGGGTGCTTATCTCCGTCGTAGGTATACCATCGGCCCTGTCTCAAGGGGCTGTGACCATAAACGTCTTCGGTGTCTCATTTTTGGACGCCGCCGACTTCTTTGCCTCCAACCTTCTTATGCCCGCAGGAGGTTTCCTTACCGCCATATTTATCGGCTGGGTGGCCTATTCCGCCGGGTTCGACGGTATAACCGGCGGTGGTGCCGTTCCTTTCAGGTATAAAAAACTCTGGATGTTCATACTTCGGTTTATAGCTCCTGTGTGTATCCTCGTGATCTTTATCGCCGGTCTAAAGTGGTAGTAGGGAAGGAGATTGATGTGTGATGAAGTTCGTTCGTTTAGGTAGAGTTCTCTTATCCGTCGTGATCCTGTCGGTGTTTTGCGCCTCACCTTCTCTAGGGGCGGTGGACAAGCTGGAGGAGATAATCAAAAAGGGAGAGCTTGTGGTCGCTGTAGCGGACTTCGAGTGCGAGCCTTTTTTCTTCGAAAAGGACGGAGATCTGGTGGGGTTGGACGTCGATCTAGGGAGGCTTATAGCGGAGGAGATAGGGGTCAAGGTCCGGTTCGTGAGGGTTCCATGGGACGGTCTTATAGCTCTTTCCTGGTACAGCAGCTATCCCTGGAGCCGCTTCGATATGGCCATATCGATAATTACCATAAAGGAGAGCAGGGCGAGGGCCTGTGACTTCTCCCAGTGGTATTTCTACACCGGCCAAAAGCTGCTGGTTAGACGTGAATCGGGGTACGATAACCCTCTGGACCTGGAGGGCAAGACCCTGGCGGTAATGGCTGGTTCTACAGGCTACGACTCGGCAAAATCAGACCTTTCCGCCCAGACCGTGGTGTTTGAGACCCCCGCCCAGACCGTTCAGGCCCTTCTGGAAGGAAAGGTCGATGGAACCCTGTCCGATGCCACTGTGGTGGTGACGGCGGAGAGGGACCACCCCGAGCTTGTGGCTATCGACGGCATGATAACCACCGAGCGATACGGAGTGGTCCTCCCTAAAGGGTCCAAAGACCTGAAGACGCTGGTGGATAGGGTCGTGGTCTCCAACAGAAAGGCCCTCTACGACCGCTGGTTTAAGTGATCTGATCCTTCGATATTGGTTCTTCCGTAGGGACGTCCCCTGATTCAGGGGGCGTCTTGACGTCATCGGATGTCGGTTGCTCCTCAACCTGATGAACCGGTTTTTTTTCGTCCTTTCCCTCTAAGACGCTGGGTATCGCTGTTTCCTGGGGCCTTTCATATCGGTGGACTTTGCTGCCTGAGATGGAAAACCACTCTAACCTGTATTTACCAAGAACTGGCCGGTAGAATGGGAAGGCCCTTCCAAGCCCTATGAAGAGATCTCTAGTGATACCCTCCTCGGGCTGTAGCAATGTCCAGCCTGTCTCGACCGAGAACAGCGGGTGAACCAGTGTGGCGGTGAGCTTCACTGGAAGGCCAGGATCCTCATGGAGTGTTGGGGTCTCTATAAGCCTGTTCATATCGTCGTCTTTCCCCTTGGGCAGGACCGCGATAGCTGTGGAGGGGAGGTTGCTTTTCCATCCCGAGACGTCGTCAGACCAGGTTACTGAGAGGTCCATGGAGCATGGATAGTCGATCCAATCCACCGGTATC
Organism: uncultured Synergistaceae bacterium; assembly: GCA_964395085.1. GTDB lineage: Bacteria > Synergistota > Synergistia > Synergistales > Dethiosulfovibrionaceae > Dethiosulfovibrio. The sequence goes on along the minus strand of CAYNAN010000004.1, from coordinate 46,244 downwards.
TCCATCCTTGCGCATTTCTCGTCCGACCCAGCCACGGATAGGCTTATCCTGGAGATCTGATCCTCGAGCCATGTTTCGCAGTCATCCGTCTCGCCTCTTGATGCCAGGGACAGTATATCTCCGGTCTTTACCCTTTTGTCAGATATGAGAGAGGACATGGTCTGTCTGAACCCCCTGATGTCCCTTGCGGACAGCAGGATCGATCCCATAATCCTGCTACACAGGGACACTTGATAGCCGTTGTCGATGTTTCTCTGGAGATCCTCTTTAGCCTGTGGGATCATCCCCATCTCGGACTGAACAATCGACGCCAACAGGTAGAATTGCCAGTCCGACGAATGGCAATTTCCCCTCATGTGATCGAGGCTTCTCAGCCTCTGCACCCTGTTGTCCTTTGGGGTCATAGCCAACCTCGCCATAGAGGCCATGGCCAGAAGGGGGTCTTTTTTGAATATCTCTCGGTAGGACGATGCGTACCTGTCAAGACACATAATCGCGTAGCCTCTGTCTCCGTTTCCCTCTATCTCGGCCATCCCGGAATAAAACCAAAAAGGTGGAAATGATTCGAACGCTGGCTGGTCCTTTTGAAGCCTCTTTAGCTGTCTTATCCTGAGCTCTGGGTCCTCCTGGTCGATAACGGATACGAACCGATCCATCTCCCCCTCGCTGAGCCTCTCGTCCTTGCCTACGTCGTATTTACCGAACAGCTCCCAGGAGATCCTGAGCATGTCCTTTCTTATCTCGGTCAGCTGGCGGATCTGTCCGTCGGTAAGGGATATTTTCCCCCTCATTACCTCGGTGTACTGATCCCTGTGTCTTCTGTAATCGTACCAAGGGGCTCCGAAGGATGTGGCCTGATTTAAGATCGCCTCCTCCGTGGAAGTTGCCGTGGATGTCGCTCTGTATATCCCGTCATAAAACCTGGACGAGAATATCTGCTCCACCTGCTGTGTGAGCCTGTCCGTCTCGGTGCGGTCAACCTGCTTGCCCAGCGCCTCTATGACGCTTATTACCTGCTCGTCTCTTATTATGGCTATGTCCAGGTTGCCTGCTAGGGTGTCGTACTGTCTGGCCAGGACCAGGGCGTCCCCTGTCTCTATTGCCTCTGCGAGGCCGAAGTCGATGTAGTTCAAAAACTGAAAGACCCTTAGTGCGTCCACGTGTTCTTTTTTCCAAGGAAGGGCGATTCCCTGGGCCTCCGATATGCCTGATATGGGCGCAAGGATGGACGTAGCTATTACAGTCATAGCAAGAAAATGTGATAGTCGTTTTCTCAATTCTGCACCTCCCTTATACGCTTATAAAAGAACAGGAGGAGGGTCTCCCCTCCTCCTGTCACCCAAAGAGGGTCAGTTGGCACTCTGTTCGGGCTCTGCGTCGACCACGGTTTCGTCCACCTCGGTCTTTGCCGAGAGGGATGGGTGGAAGACCTTTTTCATAAGGGGGATGAACCCCGATTCTGACTTGGCTATCTCCTGCTCCGCTTCCCTCAGGACGCTCTCCCATGCCGTGGCGAAGCCCGGTGTCCTGGCGTACATGAGGTGGATGGCCTTATCGTAGACGTAAAGGGTCTTAAGCTCGGCCCTTTTGGGCTTTTGCGAAAGGGTCGATAAGGTCATCTCCATGGTCGCCAGCTTTTTCTTCATCTCCTCGTTTTCCCTGATGTAGAGGGCGTTGTTCTGGGCCGCTGTGGAGATCTGTGCGTTCATTCCCTCCCTGAGGCGGGAGTTCTCCTTGTTCAGCTTGCTGTTTTTAGCGATTCCCTGAAGCCAGAAGATCAAGGCTATGGCTAGTCCCAGCACAAGTCCCTGGATGAAGGGGTTGTTAAGAAGTAAATCGGTAACGCTCTGCATCAAAAAATCCTCCTCTTGCTGTTTTCCTTTCCCATACGGGACGGACTAGGCTATTATACCTTCACAGGAGAACTCTTGCCATTCGATAGTTTTTTTGTTTCATCCGCTTGACCGATGTGGTATGATCAAATAGTGAACGGATAGGCCTCGTCCGTTTCCTAAGTATACAAATAGCCCGAGGCGATAATTCACAGGAGGTGTACTTGCGAATGAAGAGTTTCTGTAGGGTAGCAGCCCTAGCCGCGGCGTTGTCGATCTGCGTCGTAGGGGCCGCTTTTGCGGCTGAGGGCCCGGTTTACGGCGGCTCGCTGGTGTGGCGATTGGTAAATGACCCACCTAAGATGGACCCGGCTTTTTCCACCGATACCACGTCCAGTCGAGCTCTCAACATGGTCTTCCAGGGTTTGGTAGGATACCATCCCGATGGCGATGGCGTTCTCCCTGAGTTAGCGGAGAGCTGGGACGTCAACGACGACGCCACAGTGTGGACCTTCCACCTTCGTAAGGGAGTCAAGTTCCACAAGACCTGCGAGGGGGAACCGACCCTCAGCGGTGGCAGAGAGGTCACTGCCCACGACTTCAAGTATACCTTCGAGAGACTCGTCAAGGAGAACTCCCCCAGAGCCTACTTCGTGGAGCAGATCAAGGGCTACAAGGATTTCTCCGACAAAAAGGTCGACGAGTGGGCGGGAATAGAGGTTGTGGACGACTACACCCTTAGGTTCACCCTTGACTATTCCTTCGCTCCTTTCCTGTCCATCCTGGCCTACAACTCCTTCGCCGTCGTCCCCAAGGAAGACGCCGAGAAGTGGGGCAAGGACTTCAACTTCCATCCCGTGGGAACCGGTCCCTTCCTGCTCAAGAAGTGGGACCACGATAACGAGGTTATCCTAGCCAAAAACCCGGACTACTGGAAGAAGGACGCCGACGGAAAGGCCCTTCCCTATCTGGACGAGATAGTCTACAGGGTAATACCCGACAACAGCGTTGCCTACCTTGAGTTCAAGAAGGGCAACATCGGCATACTTCAGGATGTTCCCGACGAGTTCTACGTGGAGATCAAGGAGAACTATACCGAGGGTGGCCTGTTCCAGGAGCGTCCTCACATGGGAACCTACTACTACGGCTTCAACAACGCCGAGGAGCCCTTCAAGAGCAACAAGAAGCTCCGTCAGGCCCTTAACTACGCCGTCAACAGAGAGGCCATCAGCGAGCTTGTTATAAACGGCCGTTATGCCCCTGCCGCAGGGATACTGCCTCCTGGAATGCCGGGCTACAACCCAGATATCAAAGGTTACGCTTTCGATCCCGCAAAGGCAAAGGAGCTTCTCAAGGAAGCTGGCTATCCCGACGGAGTCGAGCTTACCCTGATGTACAACAACAACCCCAGGCATAGATCCATCGCCGAGGCCATCCAGGCTCAGGTCGCCGATCTTGGTATAAAACTGAACCTCAAGGTTCAGGACTGGGGAACCCATCTGGACGCCTGCTCCAGAGGAGAGTTCGAGATGTTCCGTATGGCCTGGGTCGTAGACTATCCCGATCCGGACAACTTCCTTTTCGTCCTTCTCGATTCCTCCAACATAGGCTCCAAGGGGAACTACTCTCGCTACTCCAATCCTCAGGTGGACGAGTGGCTGAGGGCTGCCCGTTCCGAGACCAACTGGGATAAGAGGGAGGAGCTCTACCGCAAGGCGGAGCAGCAGATAGTGGACGACGCTCCCTGGATGTTCCTGTTCCACTACACCACCAGCCTTGTCCACAACGAGAAGGTCAAGAACGTCTACCTTCCCTCGATGGGAGACTACATCACCGACCTGTCAGTGGTCTGGATGGAGAAGTAGAGAACAACTTAAAGGCCCCCTGATGGGGGCCTTTTTTAGGGTTTTTTGGTGCTATACTGGACATGTAAATGGATACATATCTCGGAGGTGACGCTTATGGATTTGATGAGTTTTTCTGGGAACGTTCCCTGTAAGGCTGTGGCGGTGCTCTGCTTTGCCGGGGTTGAGCCTGTGTCGGTGCTGGACGGGGTGTCTTCCAGGTCATTTGCCCTTTTCAATGCCAAGGGCAAAAAAGGGGAGTTTTTCCGCTATCCCATGGAGGGAGATGTGAGTGACCTCTACCTTGTTGGGCTTGGAGACAAGGACAAGGTATCCCCGTCGACCTTCCGCAACGCCGTCGCCGAGACGGTCAGGAAGGTCTCCAAGCTCGGGGTGTCCGACCTAGCTTTGGTTCTCCCTGTGGTCCCCGACCAGGCAATAAGCTCTGCCGTGGCCGAGGGAGCTGTAATAGGCAACTACCGATTTGATCGATATCGTCAGCCTAAGGAAGGGGACGCTGTGGTCTCCCTCGAAAAGCTCTATCTCAAAGATGGGGTTGAAGAGGGGCTTTCGAGAGGAAAGGTTCTCGGCAGGGCACAGATCGTGTCCAGAGACCTGGCGAACAGGCCGGGAAACGACATAACCCCTCAGACCCTTGCGGAGGAGGCCCAGAGGATAGCCAAAGAAGGAGGTCTCGACTGTACGGTGTGGGACGAGGTCAAGATCCAGGAGGAGCGGATGTCCGCTCTCTGGCATGTCGGCAAGGGATCCCAGAATCCCCCTCGGTTCATACACATGGTCTACCGTCCAGCAGGAACGCCTAAGAAGAAGTTGGCCTTCGTTGGCAAGGGAGTGACCTTCGATAGCGGGGGGTTGTGCATAAAGGGCAGGGAAGGCATCAGGACGATGAAGTGCGACAAGACAGGAGCCTGCAACGTCCTCGCCATCATGGAGGCAGTCTCGATCCTGAAGCCAGACGTAGAGGTCCACGGAATAGTCGGTGCGGTCGAGAACATGCCGGACGGGGCGGCGTACCGTCCTGACGACATTGTGAGGGCCAGAAACGGCAAGACCATAGAGATAGTCAACACCGACGCGGAGGGACGGGTCACCTTGGCTGATACCCTTTCCTACGCCTCCGAGCTGGACGTGGAGGCAATAGTGGACATGGCGACCCTCACCGGAGCCGTCGCCACAGCTTTGGGCAACTACACCGCCGGACTTATCTCCGATCACGATGGATTGAGCCAGGAGATAGCTGCGGCAGGGGCTAAAGCGGGGGAGAGGTATCATCGTTTCACCATGGACGACGAGAAGCTCAGGGAGCAGATCGACTCTCCTGTGGCGGACTTGCTCAACTCCGGTGGACCTGGTGGAGGGACAATCACCGCCGGAATGTTCCTCAAGGAGTTCGTTAAGCCGGAGATACCCTGGGCTCACCTTGACATAGCCGGTGTGGACTTCTACGACAAGGAGTTCGACTGCTACGGAAAAGGGGCCAGCTCCTTCGGAGTCAGGACCTGTCTCGAATATATTTTAGGCTAAACCGGATAGCCTCTGGCCTCCAAAGGTCAGGGGCTATTTTTGGCATATAGTTCTATGTAATCCAAGAAGTGCGACTTCGGGCCCTTGGCTTTGTCAGGAAAATATGATAATGTATTCAACAGTGAGTCCATTATCTTTTAGCCAGGGAGGAATGTCCAATTATGAGGAGATCCGTCGTTTTGGGGCTTTTAGCCTGCGCGTGCGTCTTTATCTTTTCCTCGATGTCCATGGCGGCCGATACCGGTACGTATGGGGGAACCTTGAGGTGGAGGATCGTCTCCGACCCACCGAGGCCAGATCCAGCCCAAGCCACCGATACAACCTCGACCATGCTCATATTCAAGTACGCTGAGGGACTGGTAAAGAGCGATCCAGATACCATGGAGATCCTGCCTGGTCTGGCCGAGAGCTGGGACGTCAACGACGACGCAACCCAGTGGACCTTTCACCTTCGTAAGGGGGTCCATTTCCAAAAAGAGGCAGGCGGCGAGCCAACGCTGAACGGTGGCAGGGAGATGGTTGCGTCCGACGTAAAGTACTCCTTCGAGCGTCATCTTAAGATGAACTCTCCCAGGATGACCAGGCTTGAGTCAATACTGGGCTATCAGGACTTCCTGGACGGAAAGTCCGATAGCTGGGAGGGCATAGAGATTCTGGACGACCACACGGTTAAATTCGCCCTGTCCAAGCCTTTTGTGCCGTTTCTCATAAACCTGACACAGGCCTATTTCGTCGTAGTCCCAAGGGAGGACTGCGAGAAATGGGGTAAGGACTTCGTCTTTCATCCTGTGGGAACCGGCCCCTTTGCCTTCAGCAGCTGGTCCCACGACAGCAAATATATCATGAAGCGGAACCCCGATTACTGGGCTAAGGACGAGAAGGGAAATGCTCTTCCGTACCTGGATAGCGTGGAGTACGTCATAATCCCAGACAACGCTATAGCCTATATGGAGTTCAAAAAAGGTAACGTGGACGTCATGCCCGACATACCGGACGCCTTCTACGAGGACGTCAAGGAGACCTACGGCTCAAAGGGTCTTCTGGTCGAAAAGCCCTGGACAGGCGTATATTACTATGGCTTCAACCTCATGAGGCCTCCATTCGGAGACAATCCGACCCTTAGAAAGGCCCTGAACTACGCCATAAACAGAGAGGCTCTTAACGATCTCGTGATAAACGGCCGCTACGTACCGGCGGATGGGGTGACTCCTCCTGGGTTCTTCCATTACGAAAAGCCGATAAAGGGCTATAATTACGATCCCGAGAAAGCAAAGGCCCTTCTGGCCGAGGCCGGTTATCCCAACGGGTTCAAGACCGTGCTCCAGATCAACAACGACCAGAGGCACAGGATGTTGGGAGAGGCCATCCAGGCCCAGATGAGCGATATCGGTGTGGATATGGAGATAAGCGTGGTCGATTGGGGGGTACACCTGGATACCATAGCCAGAGGCGAGTTCGAGATATTCCGGCTCGGTTGGATTGCCTCCCCCGACCCAGATAGCTTCCTCTACGACCTCCTTCATTCCTCAAACTGGGGTGGAAAGGGCAACAGGGTTCGCTACAAGAACGAGAAGGTGGATGACCTTCTCGAGAGGGCCAGGGCCGAGACCGATCCCAAGGCCAGGATGGCCCTCTACAACGAGGCGGAGCAGATCATAGTCGACGACGCTCCGTGGCTTTTCCTGTTCAACTACACGTCCAGCATGGCCTGGAACGACAGCGTTAAAGGGCTGGTCCTCCACAGTGCCGGACCCGATACCTGCGATATCTCGGTGGTATGGAAGACATCTAAGTAATCAGTGGACAGGGCCGGTGATCTTCTCCGGTCCTGTCCTTTAGTGTGAGAGGTGGTTTTTATATTATGAGGGCTATAGTCAACGCAACGGTTATAACGGTCTCTGGGGATGACCTCGTCGGAGCCACGGTTATCCTTAAGGACGGGAAGATCCAATCGGTGGGAGCGACGGAGATTCCGGATGGGACCGAGATCATCGATGGGAGGGGAAAATTTCTCTCCCCCGGCCTGATCGACGCCCATACCCATCTTGGCGTCTCCACCGAGGGCTCCCCTGCGGAGTTCTACGATCACAACGATCGTTCCGCGTCGGTCCTTCCTGAGCTCAGGATAGTGGACTCGCTATACCCTGGTGATCCAGGTTTCGAGGAGGCCAGAATGGGTGGCGTGACCACGGTCCAGACCCTTCCTGGAAGTGCCGACGTGGTCGGTGGAACTGGAGCAATCGTAAAGACGGTCGGAAACGTCGTGGATCGAATGATCGTAGTCGCTCCCTCCTCCATGAAGGCCGCGTTAGGGGAGAATCCCATAAGGACCTTCCAGGGTAAAAGCGGTCTTCCCTCAACCAGGATGGGATGCGCCGCCTGTTTGAGGAAAGCTCTGGCGGATGCCCAGTCCTATATCGCGGAAAGATCCGATAAGGAGGCTGACGGCAAGCCGTTCAAGAGGGATCTAGCCATGGAGCAGATGGCTCTGGTTATAGAGGGCAAGATCCCTTTAAGCGTACACGCCCACAGGGCCGACGACATTTGCACGGCCATAAGGGTTGCGGAGGAGTTTGAGGTCCCCTACACTATCGAACACTGTACCGAGGGGCATTTAATAGACGACTTTTTGGCGGAGAAATCTGTGAAGGCCGCAATTGGGCCGCTGAACACGTCCCGAAGGAAGATGGAGCTGGCCAACAGAAGCTGGGAGCTCCCTGTCGCGCTGGAGAAGCAGGGAGTGCATTTCTGCATTATCACCGATCATCCTGTGATACCGATATCAGACTTGATCCTTGAGACATCCCTGGCGGTCAGGGCCGGGCTGGGGATTAAGACCGCCATGAGGGCCATTACATTAAGCGCCGCTGAGCATCTGGGTGTGGACGACAGGCTCGGTTCTATCGAGGAGGGCAAGGATGGCGACCTTGTGCTATGGAGCGGCCATCCTCTGGAGTTTAACTCCAGGGTGGAGATGACCTTCATAGATGGAGAGGTCGTGTATAGTAGATAGTGTAAAAATGAGGCGGTCCCAATGGACCGCCTCATTTTTACCACGATGAATTTCGGCATCACTAAGATCTTATCCTTGGATTCAGAGCATCCTGTAGACCGTCTCCAAGAAAATTGAAACCCAGCGCTACTGTCATTATGGCCAACCCTGGGAAAAAAGCGACGAACGGAGCCGTCCTTATGTATATCCTGGCAGAGGACAACATAGTTCCCCACTCAGGCTCTGGTGGACGTACCCCTAGGCCCAAAAAACCCAGAGCCGAGGCGGTCAACAGGACCGTGGCCATCCTCATGGTTGTCTGAACTATAATAGGGGAGATGGCGTTAGGTATAACGTATCTGAACAGGATAGATGGATGGCTCTCCCCTATGAGCCTCGCGGATACGACAAAATCCTCCAGTTTAACCGACGTGACAGCGCTGTGGGCTACCCTTGCGAACACCGGTATGGACGTTATCCCGACCGAAAACACCAAAGTGGACAGACTTGGCCCCAGCAAGGAGACCACCACCAAAGCCAGTAGCATGCTAGGAAAAGCCAGCATGACGTCCATAACCCTCATTATGACGCCTCCGATCACGCCTCCTACGTAGGCAGCCAGGGCGCCAAGGGTGGCTCCTCCGATCAGGGCTATCGATACCGAACCAAACTGGATAATGAAGGATATCCTCGACCCCCAGAGTATACGGCTCAACAGGTCCCTTCCATAGTCGTCGCATCCCATAAGATGGCTCAACGACGGAGCTTGAAAGGATAGGTTAAGATCCTGAGCGTAAGGGTCGTATGGGGCAATATACGGTCCTATTGCGGCACAGATGACGTATGCGACTACTATAACGCACCCTGTCATAGCTGTTTTGCTCCTACAGATCCTGACCAAAAGGGGTAAGATGCCCGTCCTGTCGTTATGCTCCATTTCGTAGCCTCGGATCCAATATGCCGTACATTAAGTCAGCTATAAGATTTGTCATCACGAATATCATAGCCACGGCCAAAAGCACGGTTTGAACCATAGGATAATCACGGGCTAAAACCGAGTCCACCAAAAGGCGACCTACCCCAGGCCAGGCGAATACCGACTCGACCAAGACTGCTCCTGCCAGCATCGAGCCTATCTGTAGACCTATCACCGCAACTGTGGGGATCATCGCGTTTCTAAGCGCATGCCCCATGACGATAGTTATCGACCTCAGTCCCTTCGATCGTGCTGTGACGATGTAATCCCTGCACATTACGTCAAGCATGCTTGATCTGGTCATTCGGGCGATTATCCCGGCAGATCCACAGCCTAGCACGATGGACGGCATTATCACATGTCGCCAGGTTCCCATCCCGGAAGAGGGAAGCCAACGTAGATTTACGGCGAAGCACAGTATCATTATCAGCGCCAGCCAGAAGGAAGGCATCGAAACTCCCACCAAAGCGGCGGACGTAGATAGATAATCGATCCATGAGTATCTCCTCACCGCTGAAAGCACCCCTGCCGATATCCCCAGGACGATGGCGAAAGCCATCCCCCAAAAGGCCAGAATAGAGGTGTTTTTTAGCCTCTCTCCCAGGAGGTTTATTGCGGAGACATCGTATTTCATCGATTTAAGGGAGCCGTCGAAAATGCCCCTCGCGAAGCGCAGGTATTGCACGTGAAGCGGCTGATCCAGCCCTAGCTCTCGCCTAACGGATATAAGGTCTTCCTCCGTGCCATCAGGTCCTATCAGTACTCTGGCAGGATCCCCCGGGGCCATGTGCATTATTAGAAATGCGACAACAGACGCTCCTATCATAATGGGTAAAAGGGACAGTAACCTTTTGAATATCAATCTAGCCAAAGCTACATCACTTGACTGTCCTGGTTTATCATCAAAAAGCCCAGAGGGGACATCTCTATGTTCTTTACTCTTTCGCTTATCCCGTAAAGGTTTTTGCTTAGGTAAAGGGGTATTATCGGGAGGTCCTCGTTTATGATCTCTTGAGCCCTTGCATAGGCTTCCTCCCGATCCTTCTGGTCCAGAGCCGTCATCCCTCTCTCTATACAGGCGTCAAACTCTGCGTTGGCGTACCTTGCGGAGTTACTGCCCTTGGGTGGGAAGTATCCCGAGTGGAGTATCGGCCTGAGCCCCCAGTCGGCGTCGCCGGTCGATGGACCCCAGCCACCGACAGAGACCTGAAGGCCGCTCTCCTCTAAAGGAGCGTAGGTCGTTGCCAGATACGCCGCCCAGTCCAGAGATCTGAGTTTGAACTCTATCCCTATGTTTCTCGCATATCCCATTATTGCCTCCGTTACGGACGGATTTCTGGACGGAGAGGTCAAGAGATCCAGCGTCAACCTTATCCCATCCCTTTCACGAATCCCGTCCTTGCCGACCTTCCAACCCGCCTCGTCAAGAAGGGCCTTCGCTGTCTCGACGTCGTAAGGTAGCAGCGGAATCTCCCTGTAGCAGTTGATGGATGGAGCCAACATCGTCGCTATGGGAGCTCCTTGGTTATGCAGGATTTTGTCGCAGATGGCTTGGCGGTCGATGCAATAGGCCAGGGCCTTTCTAACTCTGACGTCCTTCATGATATCGTCTGTGACGTTTACATGGAGGGCGGCCACAAAAGTCCCCTCCGAGGATCTGACGTCTATCCCAGTGGCATCTGAGAGGATAGATACGTCAGATGGGAGTATCTCCTTTGCGATGAGGACATCCCCTGCTTCCAGCATCATCGCCCTGGAGGCTCCCTCTGGAGCTACGGAAAATATGACCGATTCCAGCTTAGGGGCTCCGCCCCAATATTTTTCGTTAGGGGCGAAGACTATTCTGTCCCCTACGTTCCACTTCTTGAGCTTAAATGGGCCCGTCCCTGATGGGTTTTTCGCCAAAGAAGCGCCGTTAGAGCCATCTTTGACCGGCGCAGGATCGACGATCAGCCCTGCGGAGTGGGCCAAGGTGTAGAGGAAGGGGGAGAACCGGTCCTTTAGCTTGAACGATACCGACAGGGGACCCTCGACCTTTACTGATTCGATCACTGGCAGGTATAGTGAGCTCCTCTTAAACCCTCCAGCGAGAAGCCTATCGAAATTGACCTTTACCGCTTCTGCGTCAAATGGGGTCCCGCTGTGGAAAAAGACCCCCTCTCTGAGGGTGAAGGTCCACACCATGCCATCCTCCGATACGGACCACGACGTAGCAAGCTTGGGGATTATCCCGAAGCTAGAGTCGAATCCGACTAATCCCTCGTACATCATATGGTTGGCCTCCTCCGACGGTCTGTCCGCGGAGTTGTGGGGGTCAAGGCAGATCACCTCGCTAGGTTGGGCAATCACCAGTGGGTCGGCGTAGGCCCCGATAGACGCAGACATAATTAAAATGCACGTCAAAAACAAACATATTTTTTTCATAAAAACCACCCTTTCGGTCACCCTGGCTCGGATGACCATATTGATAATATTTTTTATTCCTTGATAGAATAAAAACCAGGACATGGTACTACGGGCTGCCTTGAGCGTCAACACCGATTTCCTCGAAAAAGGGTGTACGCAAGACGGGCATGACGTGAGGTTGTTGCCCTAGCGTCATGCCCGTCTTATTTTGAAGTCTAATTTTTTAGCTCAGTTGTTCCGCGGCCCAGAGGGCTATCAGCTTAGTGGCCTCAACGATAGAGGCCGTGTCCGACCTCTCGTTGGGCTGGTGTGCCATTGTTGGATCTCCAGGTCCGAATATGACGACCGGAAGGCCGCAGTGGGGCCCGAATATGGACGCATCGGTGTAGAAAGCCACCGCCTTTTTTACTGGGGATAAGGACAGAAGACGCTCTACCTGCTCTGCAAGGGATTTCACCGCAGGATGCCCCTTGTCTATCTCGTATGGAGCCCGGTCGTTCAGCACCTTGATCGAGATGCTAAGCCCTGGCCTGTCTCGCATCAGCTGATCCGCCCAACCGTTCATCTCCATCAGAAGTTCCTGATGGTCCTGTCCTGGGATGGTCCTTATATCCACGTTGGCCGTGGCCAGGTCCGGTATGACGTTGGTTCCGACCCCTCCTGACATCAGATTTACGCTGGCTGTGGAGGGACCGAGGTCCTGGTGAGGACGGCTCTGGAACTCGACCCATCTGGATCTGAGTTTCCACAGGAAATCGCACAGCCCCTCCAGGGCGTTTACACCACATTGTGGCATCGATCCGTGAGCGGTCTTTCCCTTGACGGTAACTGTGATCCAGAAACAGCCCTTCTCGGCGGTGTAGATCTCCAGGTTGGTGGGCTCTGCGATGAGGACAGTTCCTATATCCTTCACCGAGTCCGACGAGGCTATGGCCTTGGCCCCCATGCTTACGGTCTCCTCGCTGGAGGACAGGGCCAATGTGAGAGGCCCTTTCAGTTCCACGCCCGATGCAGCGAGGGCGGCTGTCGCGTATGTCATGGCTGCGTCTCCGGCCTTCATGTCGGAGGCTCCTCTGCCGTAGATGTAGCCTCCCTCCAGATCTCCTGAGAAAGGATCCCTGTCCCAGGTGATCTCTCCTGGTGGAACCGTATCCAGATGGCCGTTTAACATGATTCCTGGAACGTCCTTGGCCTTGCCCACCGTTGTGACCACGCTTCGGTAGTTCGCGCCGTGGTCCAGGATCTCGCAGTCCAGCCCTAACGACCTGATCTCCCTTGCCGCCACGTCGGCAACCTCCCTCTCGTCTCCAGGAGGGTTTACCGAGTTGGCCTTTATCAGCCGTGATGTGAAATCAAGGATCTTGTCGGTATTGCTGTCCACGAAGTCTATTATGGATCGCCTGATATCGTCTCTCATGGTTATGCTCCTCTCGGTCTTTCGCGCTCTAGATCAGCTTCTTAACGTACAGGAGTCTGCCTATGGCTATGGTCCCGAATATGGACATGACTATAACCACCCAGGTTTGGGTGAAAAAGCCTATGCCGCTCCAGTATAGCCCCAGAGGTATGGCTATCCCCGGTATGGCCAGCACCGGATACTTTAGGGCGAACTGGCCAAAAACCGCCCCGAATATTGCCGCCACGGTGTATTTTTTGAAAGCCAGGGCTATGGCAGGAGGGAACGCCGCAAGCAGAGCGGTGCCGGCCAAAGCCGCTAACGTCACGAAAAACAGGTTTGTCACCACCGATCCGGCAAGCCCCAGAGTGGAGATTATCTCAGCCTCTGGGGTCCCTGGCTCGACCCCAACCACGTCCTGGGCCACGGCGGAGCAGGGCACTCTCAGGTTTCCTATGTTGCCGGTCAGGAAGGATATGTAGGTCCCCGTAAGCCCCAGTATGGGATAGTACGATACTGGCTCAACTATATAGAAGGCTCCAAATATGGAGGCTATCATGGCCCAGCTCTTCATCGCCACTGCCATCGAGGGGAAGGCTCCATGGGCCAGATAGAGATAAACGCACGGTAAAAAGGTTAGGGCTGCCGTTACCAAAACGGTGAAACGGCCTATCCTGATAGCAGGGCCTCTCCACAGGGAATCAAATCCGGTTTTATCGCTCATTTTTCTAGCCTCCTATACCATGACCACGGCGAAGGCCATGCCTATGAGCATAGCTATGCCGAGGGTGTACTCTTTTAGCCATGTCACCCTGTTTGCGACCTTTAGCAGGATCATCATGGAGATCAGGCCTCCTATGGCTGCGTAGAGAGGTCCGCCCGCTCCCTCTATGTGAGTCGAAGCTGATAGCTGCTCGATTCCAGTCTTTATGTTGCCTGCGTTGAGAAACCCGAAGCATCCCAAGGAGGCCGCGCCGGAGAGTATCGCCAGCCATCTGGTGTCCCCTCCTCCTACTCTCTCCCTTAGGGCCTCCAATCTGTGGGTGAACAGCCCCACAAACAGGAGCCACCCGATGCCGTTTATGGTCATGGTCCACCAGGACGTCGCCAGGGCTGTAAGGTCGTAGGACGCTGACCCGAACTCGACCCCGTATGCCTGAGACCCTACCGTTGCAGCAGTGAGCTCGGTCGGTGCTGCACCGATTATCGACAGTCTGAGCCAGGTTATCGGCGCTCCGACCACCGACATCATCCCTACCATAACGATGAATACCGCTATGGAAGGGCCTATGGCTGAGATGGTCCCAGATCTGAGCCCTTTGACGCACATATCCCTCGAAAAGCCGATCTCGTCAGCCGTTTTAAAGGCTAACCGAATGTACAATAAAGACTGAACCAGAGCTATTAGCACTATAAGCACGGCTATCGCCCATACTACGCCGCTGTTGGCTATCCTTAGAACTTCCGCTGGCACGATGAATCCCTCCTCCTATTTTTATCCAGATCCCCGAGAACCCTCCGGATGTCCACATGATAGGGTTCAATATGATAAGGGTCATCCTATATAAAGGACGAAAAAAAGCCTATATTTGGAGCTTAATTGGCTAAGCTTCAAATATAGGCAGGGAATATTTAGTTCCTTGGGGTCAATATTCCTCAAGGTCTTGGTTCATGAGGTATAGTTTTAGGGATAAAGCCAGGTTCAGCCTCTGCTCGCTGTCCTCAGGGTCGAACTCCAGGAGGTCGCATATCTTGGCGTAGCGGTATTTCAGGGTGCTGTAGTGGACGGAAAGGTCCTTTGCCGCAGCCTTCATCTGCCAGTTGTTTCTGACCATGGCTTTTATGGTCCTGAGAAGCTCCGATTTCCGTCTCTTGTCGTGGTCTATTATCGGCCCGATGTACTCCCTGTAGAAGGAATGCCCTGTTTCGGTGTCGTACAGGGAGCCAAGTAGTTTGTAAGCTCCAAGATCCTTCCAGAAAACCAACCTGTTGCCGCCTGCCGCAGCTCTGACAGTCTCGAGGGCTTTTCTCGCCTCGTCGTAGCTGTGGTGGCACTCGAAGACGCTGTCCTTTTGACTTCCGATACCTATGGTCACGGTAAAGTGGGTGTCTTCCTTGATGGAGGCCTGAATATCCCTAAAGAGCGGTATGGTTTTGGCCTTAAATGCTGGAAACCCTTCCTCCGTTGGCAGTATGAACGAAATGGAGTCGCTCATCTCCGTGTAGGGCACCGATTCGAACAGGCCATGGACGTGATTCTTGCAGATGCAGTATATCCGCTTTTTAGTGCTCTCCAGCATGGGAAGAAAATCCCTCTCCCTGGACCTGCTCTCGAACTGATGTTTGTAGTTGTCTATATCCATTACGACTACGCAGTGAGATCCTTGAAGGTCCCACCCGAACATCTTTGCCCTGTTCCATACCTCCCCCTCGAACCTTAGGTTATGTATGAGGATGTCCTGGACGAACTCGTTGCGGTATCGGCTCTCAGCTTGGATCTCCGCTATGCGTCTTTGCATATAGAGCAGTATGGCACCCTTTGCCTGGGTGATTGGTATCTCGCAGTTTCGCTCCGTTAGGTCCTCCTGTTTGCAGTCAAACAGGAGATATCCGTAGACCTTGCCGTTTAGGGATATAGAGTCGGATGTCCCGGACGAGAGTAGGTCTCTCAGCGGAGTGGAATCGAACCTGGACCGTAACGACTGAGCTTCGCCGAAGAAGTATCTTTCCCCTGTGAGGGTATCCACGAACGCGAAGGGTTTGTGTGTGAAGTCCTGTAGGTTCTCCAATATGGTCTTGAGGTCCGCTCCGTTTACCGACAGGTTGAAGAAGGAGTGTCGGACTGTCTCTGAGTAGCGGAGAAGCCTGGCCTGTCTGTTGACTATCTCCGACAGGACCGGATGGATTATATCGGCAAAGGCGAAGTGGTTGGGGACGTGGATCAGAGGTATCGACGAGGACTCCGCAAGCTCTATAACGTTTTGGGGAACCTCTTTTATGTATCGATCGGTCTTTATCCCAAATCCCGCCGCCCCTATCTCAGCTAGGCTTTTGATGAGACCCATCAAAAGCTCAGGCGAGTCCTTGAATATGTAACCAGAACTAACGATGAGATCTCCTTCTCTGACCCATGAACAAGCGTCAGGCGCGTCCAGGACCGTAACGCTCCTTACCTGTCTTGATCCTATGCAATCGGCTCCTGTTATGACTCTGAGTCCCTTCATGGACGGCAGATCCAGGATCTCTTGAATTGTCATGCTCAATCGAGATACTCCCTTTCCGAAAATAGCAGGGAGGAAGCGAGAACGCTTCCTCCCTGCCGGTGTGACAGCCTTTGTCTACAGAGCCAAGGTAACTATGACCTCTGGTCCTGAGACCGAGAAAGTAAAGGACTCGGTCAGGAACAGGTCCACCATGCCCTGGGATGTGCCGGAGTAGCCTATTGATATGTCCTGTCCCAATACAAGTTCCATGTCACCACCTCTTGTGGAGACCAAGAACGACCTGTCAACCATAGGAGAGAGGACCAACTTGTCCGTCAGAGCCTCAAGGCGTTTCTTGAGTGGATAGCCCTTGGAGACGGTCATTATCCTCTTCCAGAGCTCTTTTTGGCATACCAGGCAGTATGGACCGTCTACAGATCGATCCTTGAGAGTCATTGTCGCCTGGGCTATGGCCTGAACCAAGCCCTCGTCGTCGTTGGGAACCTCCACTGCATCGCCATCCGATGCCCCTGCCATCCCGACCATGCAACCTGAGTCCATGCCGGTATATATGGCTCTCTCCTCGAACAGGGCTAGCTTTCTGGCCGCTTCCTCAAGGGCGGAGAGATCGGTGGTCTTGCTGCCTCTGCTTATATCGTCAAGGTCCCACCTGCTGATCGAAAAGGGAACCCTCACTTCGACCAGAGGCTGTATCTGGCGTATTCCGTGCTCCGTTCCCTCCACGAAGGGAGAGTCGGATACGGAGAGACGACCTATGGGCCATCCGTGGAAGTCCCAGCCGAATGGGCCCTTGACGTCAACGACTCGTCTCGCCGAGAGGCTGCCTTTTAGGACGTTTCTGGCCTGATCGTCTATCTCATCCCAGGCTTCCTGGGTTATAGGGGCTAAAGAGCGTTTCAGAAGATCCATGTTTTTTCCTCCCTCTTTATCCTAATTCTAGCCAAGCTTACCCAGCCCCAGGCTGGATCCAGCGGGGCCGGAGGTCTCAGAACCTGCACTGCCCTCTTCCAGGGCCGTGATGTCTCCCTCGGTGAAAAGATAGTCCTTCAGCTCATCGTCCCACTTATCCATGTTGCGGCGAAGCCACTCGATGGTCATGCAGGCGTGCTCGATCTCCTCGTCCCTGTTGTGGGCCATGATGGATCTGAGTTGAGGGTCGGTGGACGTGGCAACTCTCTGGTTGTAGTAGTCCACCGCTTCCAGTTCCTCCCTGAGGCTGGAGATTGCCCGGGAGATCTCCCTGGTCTTATCATCCAGCGCGTCATAGGGCTCAAAGTAACCTGCCATAATCCCGCCTCCTCTGGTATGTTTTTATCCTCACCTGTTTACTATATCATCGGCAAGGGCTCTGTCAAGCCGATCCTTCGTCCTGACGGCGTTGAACCCCATCTTCTCAGCTTTCTTGAGCTGTTCAATCGAGTTTGCGCCGGTCATGACAGTCTCCACTCTCAGCTCCTCTGCCAACCGTAACATGGCGGATACCAGGTACTCCGATGAGTTGCCCTGTGCCAGGGCTAGAGTCTCCTCCGGTATCTTCACCGAGCTTAGTCCCAAAGACCTGATCGTCTCGAAAGGCACATAATGGCGGCCGAACTCCCTTAGAGAGATGGAGACGCCACAGGTTTTAAGCCTCCTCATCATCATGACGCATCTGTCCCTGTGTTCTTCGAGACACCGGACGTCAAATGAGAGCTCCAACTGGGAGGGGTCGAAGCCCTCGTCCCTTATTATGCCGGATAAAGCTAGCGGGAGCCCCTCGTTCCAGACGTGCCAAACCGAGAGATCCAGTGAAAGTGGGGTTTTTCGACCGTCCTTTAGGGCTTTTCTCAGTATCATCATGTCTATGGCGGCTGCGGTGCCGTTGGACCTGGACCTGGACAAAAGGTCCATCGGGTCGATTCCCTCGCAATGTGGCCGAATCAGGTAGGATCTGGTCCTACGGTCGTCGTCTAGATAGATCTCCCTCTCGTATCTGGGCTCCATAAGGCCTCTCTCCAGGGCCTCTTTTATCCTGTTGTCTACCATCTCCGAGTGTGGGTCTAGACCGTCTAGGTCCGGTTCGTAACGCTCCAGGCCGCTTCCGCCTCTTTTAGCCCGGTACATTGCGGCGTCGGCTGCGTCGAATAGTCCCACCCTGTCTTGGCTGTCTTGGGGGAACAGGGCTAGTCCTATGCTGGCCGATATCTGTAGGGACGAGTTGCCAACGTGGAACGGCTGTAGCAGTACCCCCCTGATCCTCCTGCATATAGCCATCGCCTCGTCCTCTTGGATATCCTCAACTACCAGGGAGAACTCGTCTCCGCCTATTCTAGCTATGGTGTAGTTCTCGCCTGCCAGGGAGTTGAATCTGTCTCCAACCTGTTTTAAAAGGGCGTCTCCAACCGAATGACCGAGGGAATCGTTGACGCCTTTGAACCCGTCCAGGTCGATCATTATAAGGGCTATCCTCCTGCCGGTTATCTCCGCAGAGGATACGGCATCCTGAAGCCTGCTGTCCAGCATCCTCCTGTTGGCCAGCCCTGTGAGAGGATCCTGGAGGGACTCCAGCCTGTGGATCTCGCCCTGTCTCTTTAGTGCGTCCAACAGTTCGTTGAAGGCACGACACAGGTCCCCTATCTCGTCGTCCACCGAATCCCTCAGCTGTGTGGGGGTCTCCACGTTTATCTGCCTTTTGAGGAACTCTATGCGATTTATGAAATTTCGAGTCAGCCAAGAATACGTCATTAGCCCTATCATCGTTCCCGATAGGATCAGGGCGAGGACGCTCAGATGTAGGATTCTATCTCCCTCCGCTATTATCGTCGCGGGTCTTGTCATCGTTATTATCGTTGGCTCGGTGGATTGGAGAGAGGGAAGCTCCTCGCTTATCACGGTGTTTCCCGCAAATATGGTCAGAGGCCGGGGGGCTCTGTCTAATTTTGACGATAGCTTTGTCTGCCCAGAGGGCCCGAACCATCGGCTGTCGGGTCTTGATGCTAGGATAAACCAGCCGGCGGAGGGCCCTGATTTATCGTTTTTGAGCACATGGCACACCGTAAGGGCGACGGTGATGTCCTCCGACATGGTCGTGTATCCCGATATCGCCCCGTCCTCCTTGATGGGGTTTTGCTGGATTATCCTCTGGAGGAGCAGCTCTTGCTCCTCCGTCAGGGGGAGCAGCATCGGGGCTCTGCTTCCCAGCCTGGCACCCCACCTTATTGATCGATCCTGGCCTATTATGGCGGCAAAGTACAGTCCGTTTTCCCAGAGCAGCTCAGGAGGGACGTGTTCCTCAAGGTAGTTTGGATCCCCCTCCGTCAGAAAGCGATAGGACGCATCCCACCAAGCCCAGTCGGAGTTGATCCTCTCCTGGGCCCTCATGGTATTCCTGGCGGAGGCCAGGGAGCTCTCAAACGCCTCTTTCGTGATACGTTCCTCCATGTCGCTGAACCTTACGGGGAGGAATCCTGCTATCAAAAGAACCGCCACCAGCACCAAGCCGGCGGTGGACGTGAATATCAAAGATCTCGTCTGGTGTCGTAACCTCACTGGCAACAGCTCTTTCCCTGACATCTATTTTTTTAAGGCTAAATTACCATAGCAGAAAAGGGTTGCCCAGTAAAGCGGGAAAAAAACATCATATTTAGGGTCCTGTTGGCACGGACGATGTAGCGAAAAATGTCTGAGATGTGTATAGTAGAATTACGATGGTTTGTTCTCATGTCGAGATCATAAGGGGGTCTGACGATATGGCTAAAAAGAGTAGCTGTGTTGAATTTGTCCTTGACGGAAGGCACTTTGCTCTGCCACTGGGAAACGTCAAGGAAATAATCTCTCGGCCGGAGATAACCCCTCTGCCGATGGCGTCCAAGCATGTCCGAGGGATAATAAACCTTCGTGGGGACGTCATACCGGTGGTGGACCTGGCGGTGAGGCTGGGTGGCGTGGATGTAAACATGGATCGATCGGAGATACTTGTGTTGGTCATAGACGGCCTTACCGCCGGGGTTATGGTGGATTCGGCGTCACAGGTGTCTGAGCTCGACACGGGAAATATGAAGGACCTGGACTCCAGTGCAAATCTGGACAGAAGCGTAGTCCAAGGGGTTGTGCGTCACGGGGATCAATTGGTGGTATTTCTAGATGCAGCCTCGATACTTTCGGTTGACAGAGATGTCATAAACCGAATCTCAAAGGGAAGAGCGGATGAGACGGGGAACTCCGCCTCGGAGGAGACAATGAGAATAGTCACCTTTGAGCTAGGAGGGGATGTTTACGGATTTCCTCTGGAGGAGGTAAGGGAAATCCTTCGGTATCAGGAACCGGTTTCCGTGCCCGACTCTCCCCCCTTCGTTGAGGGGGTCCTCCAGGTAAGGGGCGCCATACTGCCCATAGTCAATCTTAGGCAAAGGCTCTGCCGATCGGGAGATATCGACCCAGATAGGGCCAAGATCCTGGTGGCCGACTACGATGACTTTAAAATAGGTTTTGTAGCGGACGCCATAAAGGAGGTCCTTCAGGTTCCCCTGTCGGAGGTCAGCGACCCTCCCGCTGTCGTAAGAGGGGAATCTGGCCGCCAGAGCGTCAGCGCTATAGTGAACCACCGCGATGAGATAGTGACGTTGTTGGACAAAGACGGATTAATCGACAGGGAAAGGCTCAGGAGTATAGCTTCGGATGACGACGGCGTTAGAGGGAGAAACGGCGATCTTTCCGAGGTTTACGAGACGTTCGTAGTGTTCAGGGTATCGGGACAGCCCTTCGGCCTGCCCATAAAGACCATAAGGGAGATAAACAGGGTTGGTAACATGTCCGAGGTCCCGGGGATGCCCGATTTTGTCGAAGGTGTTTTGGACCTCAGGGGCGACGTGATCCCGGCTGTGAGCCTCAGAAAGAGGCTCAACATGGGGACGGAGGGATCCATATCCGAGGACGGAAGGATACTGGTGGTGGAGATGGATCATGGTCTTTTAGGCCTAATGGTCGACGATGTCACTGGGGTGGAGGAGATACCTCTTTCGAGGATAAGCGAGCCTCCCCTGTCCATGAAGGAGATGGGTAGGGCAAGGGATTTTGTCTCTAGGGTAGCAAGGGTAGAGGGTGAAGGGGAAAGGATGATCCTGATCCTCTCCCCTGAGAGCATTTTATCGGCGGAGGAGGCCGTCTTCGCGAAGGAATCGGTGGCCTCTAGATAATATTCGCAGATGTCCCTATGTGCACCTCGCCGGATAGGAGGTGATCCCTACTGCCGTCTCGGTAGTAAATCTCTAGCCTCCCCTGGTCGTCGATATCCCCTGCGACGCCTTTTACGGTCTCTCCGTTCTGGCTGAAGGATATCTCCTTCCCCTTCAGCCAGGAGAGCCTTCTGCATACCTCCAGGTAGGGGGAACTGTCCCCTGCCAGAAAAGAAAGATACAGGGGTTCGAAGCTGTTCATTATCTCTGCGGTCAGCCTGGCCCTGTCTGGGGATTTCACTCCCTCGTCGATCAGGGATGTGGCTACTTGGGATATCTCCTCCGGGACGGACGACCATCCTACGTTGACGCCCATTCCGACCACTATGAAATGGATGTGGTCCAGCTCGCAGCTCATCTCGGTGAGGATTCCGCACACCTTCTTGCCGGACAGAAGCACGTCGTTGGGCCACTTTATTCTTGGTGAGAGCCCCAGGGCTTCCAGAACCAGAGCCACGGAGGCGGCCCCGATCTGGGTTATCGACGGCGCTTTTGCGGGTGGAGCTTGGGGCCTTAAAACCAGTGACATCTGTATGGCTCCTCCCTCCTGCGACGTCCAGCTTCTGCCGCTACGGCCTCTTCCCGCCGTCTGGTGCTCTGCGGTCACCAAGGTTCCCTCAGGATAGCCGTCCCTGGCTAGGGCTTTGGCTACGATGTTGGTGGAATCCACCGTTTTATGATGGATCAGGACTCTCCCCAGGGTCTCTGTCTTGAGCCATGGGGCGACCTCGTGCTCGGTAATCCTGTCGGGAGAGGTCGTCATCCTGTATCCCTTCTTGGGGACCGACTCGATGACGTACCCCTCTTCTCTCAGCTGGTTTATGTGTTTCCATATGGCGGTCCTGCTGACGTTGAGGCTGTCGCATATTTCCTGTCCCGACACGAAATGACCCGGGTTTTTTCTCAGTATGGAGATGATCTTCGTCTTCAATTTAATTCCTCCCCGATGGGATCTGCCCATGTTTGTCGTCTTCACGGGATATTCCGATCCAGTCTATTATCCCCATAAGCTGTTTCCCGATCAACAGGGAGAAAGATGGGGATTTTTCAGAGGATTTGATGTAGAATGATGATAACGGGTAGTTTATGGAAACCGTCAACGCAGCGTTACGTCCTTATGTATCCATCATGTACGACAAACTGAATGGGGGGGTCTCCGTGTCTAAGAGTATTGTCTCAAAACTGGGTGTATTAGTCGCTTTAAGCATGATATTTCTCGCTGGATCGTTGGCTTTTGTCGCCAGTAGAGGGGTCGACCATATGTCTAAGACAGTAGAGGCCGTCGCAGATAGGATGCTCAACGACGATATCAAAAACAAAAACGAGAGCGATGAAAGAGCTGCCGACGCCTATGGGAAGGCCATGTCCGGCTATCTGGCATGGATAGCCGCAGGCCCTCTTTGGGACTTCAACGAATCGGCCTTGAACGACTACGCCGCTGGGATGCTCAAGGTCCCTAACGTGCTTTACTCCGTCATCTACGACGATAAAGGGTCCCCTCTTGCGGGAGAGAAGCTTGAGTCCAGCACGGTAAAGGTGTTTGAGGCTCCTATAATGCACGACGATAAAAAGATCGGTCTGGTAGAGGTGGGCCTTAACGTGGCATACCTTGAGGATCTTCGAATGGCAAGTATCGCCACAAAGGACCAGCTTATCTCCTCCTTCAGGGACGAGGCATCTCAGACCGAGGTCAGCATAACCAGAAGAATAGCCACCATCGCTGTGTTGGTATTTGCGCTTGTGCTGGCCATGAACGTGGTGGGGCTTCTTCGTGTGGCCTCTCCTCTCCGCAGGATGACGACGGTGGTGAAGGACCTTGGAGAGGGAGATGGAGACCTCACGGTCAGAATTGGCATAAAGACCGCCGACGAGGTCGGCCGTCTGGGGTCCTCCCTTAATCAGTTCATGGAGAAGCTTTCAAGGCTTATAGAGGACGTGATGGCCATAGCTGGCCGTCTCGGCGACGACTCTCAGACCATGTCTGACCTATCGAGAAACTCGAAGGGATCCATCGACAGGGTAAAGGAGGCGGTCGAGGAGATAGTCTCTCTGTCCGAGGCAAACGCTGCTGCGGTTGAGCAGTCCAACGCTGGGGTGGAGGAGATGGCCGCAACCGCCGCATCAGTCGCAAACGCCTCTGAGAGGGGCGTCGCAGCCTCGTCCAAGACCTTCGGCTTCACCAAAGAGGTCGCCAAGGAGATGAACGATGTCGTCGAGGAGATCGACGGAGTTAGCCTCAGATCCCAGAAAAACAGGGAGAGGATATCCTCCCTCGCCGGAGCTGTCGAGTCCATCACTAGCTTTGTTGGAGCCATCACCGGTATCGCGGATCAGACGAACCTTCTTGCCCTCAACGCTGCTATAGAGGCTGCCAGGGCGGGGGAGGCTGGACGGGGCTTCGCAGTGGTAGCCGAGGAGGTTAGAAAGCTCGCGGAGGAGTCCAACAAGGCCGCTGGGGAGATCTCGTCGTTGATAGAGACTCTGTCCTCATACGCTAATGATTCCATCCAGGGGACTGTTGAGGAGGAGCAGGCTTTAAAGCAGGTCGTCGAAAGAGCTGGACAGCTACAGAACAAGCTCAAGGCCAGCATGGAGGAGATCCGTCTCGTGGACGGCGTCATGAACGAGGTTTCCGAGCTCAGCAAGGCTCAGTCCATGTCCAGCACAGAGATGGCCAACGCCGTGGACAGCATAGCCAAGGGCACGTCCGACATAGTGGAGAGGCTAGGGGACATCGGTGGTTTCACAAAAGAGGCCCAGACAGCCTTCGAGTCGGTCGAGTCTCAGTCCAAGATCCTCTTAGACGGGATGGAGCAGATGAGACATCACCTGAGTCAGTTCAAGGTTTAACTAAAATTCGTTAGAGAGATGGGAACGTTCTGCGGTATCCTGTTCCATTACGGCCTAGCTAGACAGCTCTCCTGACATGGAAGGCACTAATAAAGCGGTTTAAAGAGGCGGCTTCCCGTTTGGGGAGTCGCCTTTCTAGTCTTTAAAGATTGTGTATCTTCATGTTATGATCGTTTTTGGAGAGAGAGGTGAATTTCGGTGAGGGCTCTGGACGAAAGGTTGTCTGTTTTGCTGAGATCGATCGGTGACGGGGTTATCGAGACCGACATGTCGGGAGTCATCGCCGATATAAACCCGGCCGCCGAGTCCCTGACAGGCTGGTTGGACCGAAGCGCCGTGGGAGAGAACGTCAAGGATGTCTTTAAAGTCCTTGACGTTGATGGGAGCTTGGCCGAAAGCCCCGTCGACAGGGCTTTATCCTCCGGCTTATCGGTGGAGGTTCCCAATTATATGGTGCTGTTGTCCAAGGACGGGAAAAGGCTTAACGTCTTCGATGTGGTCGCTTCGGTGTTATCCGACTCTGAGGGGCCATCAGGGGTTTTACTGGTGTTCAAAGACGCCGACCGACGCCATGACGAAGGAGCCTCAGAGGATTTCAGACGGGCATTTCAAGGCCTCATGGCCGATCTTGCCTTTAGATTTGCCACATTGCCCAGCGACGATGTCGAGGAGGCCCTGGATGACGCGTTGGGGCGGATAGCTCAGCTGTTCGACGTCGATCGCTGCTCTGTCTTTCGTAGTTGGGGGTCGGGCATGGGGCTGTTTCACCAGTGGAGCAGGGGAAACTCCCCAGCAGTGGACAGATGCCCACCTGATGGGTGTTTTTGTGTCAGTGAGGGAGCTCCTGTCGCTATCGCTGATCTATACGACGATATGAGATCTTGCCCCGCGGGAGGACTGCGTTCCCAGGGGGTGAGGTCGGTTCTGTGTGTCCCTATGAGGGGGAAAGCCTCCGTATCGGTAGGGGTGGTGAGGTTTGATTCATCCCATCCAAGGGTATGGAACGAGGAACACGTCTCCCTCGCCTCCACGGTCGTGGACATGATCGGGGGGGTCCTCCTGAAGAGGGAGATGGAGGTAGCCTTGAGGGAGAGCGAGGCCCGGTGCAGAAAATTGGTGAACGAGAGCTTTAACGGTGTCGCAGTGCATAGGATCGTGCTGGACGGGACAGGTAAGCCGGTGGACTACGTCTTTTTGGAGGTCAACCGTGCCTTTGAGGTTCTTACTGGGCTTGATGCCTCGAAGGTTCTAGGCCGTTCCGTCAGGGAGGTACTGCCGGGTATAGAGGATACCGGGTTCATCGAACGCTATGGAGAGGTAGCCCTGACCGGAAGGTCTATATCCTTTGAGCAGTACTCTCCCCCTTTGGGAAGGCACTACGCTATAAACGCCTATAGGGTCGGAGAGATGGAGTTCGCCACGGTCTTTCAGGACATATCGGACAGGAAGGACCTGGAGGACGCACTTATCCAGTCCAGGTTGGCTGCGGAGGGGGCGGAGAGAGCTAAAAGCGATTTTCTGGCCAACATGAGCCACGAGATACGCACGCCCCTAAACGGGGTTATAGGGATGGCACATCTTCTGTGGGATACCGACCTAAACGAGGAGCAGAGGGACTTCGTTATGACCATAGCCTCCTCGGGGGAGGCTCTTTTGGAGATAATCAACGAGATACTGGACTTCTCCAAGATGGAGACAGGCAAGCTGTCTTTGGAGAGATTCCCCTTCGAGATAGGGACCCTCGTGGAGGAGACGCTGGACCTGATAGGCAATCAGGCGAGGAATAAGGGCCTGGAGCTCATGGGAGGGGTTTCCCCGGAAGTCCCGATCATAGTTGAGGGCGATCCAGGCAGGATAAGGCAGGTGCTCATAAACCTCCTGTCTAACGCTGTCAAATTCACCAAGGAAGGATACGTGTCCTTGACGGTATCTCATGTTGGCTTTGAGGACGATATGGACATAATCAAGTTCGATGTGTCCGATACAGGTATAGGTATTCCCAGCGATAAGATACCGGGCCTTTTCAGGCCTTTTACCCAGGTAGATCCCTCGGCTACAAGATCCTTTGGAGGAACGGGTCTTGGACTGGCCATCTCGAAGAGACTGGTTGATCTCATGGGGGGCCGGCTTGAGGTGGAGTCCAAAGAGGGGGAGGGCACGTCTTTTTCGGCGATAATACCGATGAGGGCTATGGATGAGGGAATTATCCCTACGTGGCCCGAGAAGGAGGTCCTAGTCGATCCCCTTCCGACAAGGAAAGGGCGCTTGCCGAAGATCCTGGTTGTCGAGGACACAGTAACCAACAGAAAGGTCATAGTGAGGCTTCTGGAGAAGCTCGGGTACAGGTCCGACTCGGCCGCTAACGGCAAGGAAGCCCTACAGGCTCTGTCCATGGCCTCCTACGACGGGGTCTTGATGGACATACAGATGCCTGAGATGGACGGCCTCGAGGCGACGAGGAGGATAAGGGAGAGGGAGAGGCGCACAAATTCTCACATCCCCATAGTGGCCCTGACCGCCCACGTTGCCCAGGAGGACAGGGATCGATGTCTTGAGGCCGGAATGGACGGCCATCTTCCCAAGCCTGTGAGGCTCAAACAGCTGGCGGATGCCCTTGAGAGGATGGTCTCGTCGGGGAAGGGCAGGGGCAAGGCGGTCCTTCCTCCTCCTCTAGCCTTGGACAATTACCTAGCCAGAGATCAGCTTCTGGACCTTATCGGAGGAGATCTGGAGATATTGGCAGGGTTGATATCCTCCTTCGAGGACGATTTCCCCAGGCTCTCCGATCTGACCTCCGCCGCGATAGAGATGGAGGACTGGGACGTAGCCCTGAGTGGGTCCTCAAGGATGAAGGACATGCTCAGCTCTCTCGCTGCATGGGAGGCCAGGGAGACGGCGTCACTCCTTGAGGAAGCCACCAGATCCGTTGATAGGGAGGGGGCCCTATCCCTCTTCAAGAAACTCCGCCAGGAGGCGGCTCATGTTCTGGAGGAGCTTTACTCTATTAGGGAGCAGATCGCGAACTCCCTTTAGAGTTCAGGATAGCCTGGTGACCAAGCTCTCGGCGATGCGGTCCAGGGGCAGAACCTCTGAGACTCCTCCCAGGGCTATGGCCTCTTTAGGCATCCCAAAGACGACCGACGTGCTCTCGTCCTGGGCGATTGTCCAGGCCCCGGCCTGTCGCATCTCAAGAAGGCCTTCCGCCCCGTCTTTGCCCATTCCGGTCAGGATGACACCTATGGCGTTTCTGCCGACGAAGCGAGCTACAGAGCTGAACATGACCTCCACCGAGGGCCTCTGATGAAAGACCAGGGGGCCCTCTTTCACCTCAACGAAGTAGGTTGCTCCGCTCCTCTTTACGATCGTGTGGTAGTTACCCGGGGCCAGGAGCACCTTGCCAGGTCTGAGCGTCTCTCCGTCCTCCGCCTCCTTCACCTCAAGGGCGCACAGCTCGTTCAGCCTGTCCGCGAACGACTTTGTGAAATATTGTGGCATGTGTTGAACCACGACGATGGGAGGCATTATTCCAGGTAATTTTGTGAGGACCTGTTTTATGGCCTCGGTTCCGCCGGTGGACGCCCCTATGGCTATGACTTTGTCCGTAGTCTTTATCGCCTTAGCCCTGATGTGCCCCTGTGGTGCGATCGTCCTCGGCCGTCTCTTTGCTTGGCTGGCTGCTTTTATCTTCTCCGCAAGCTGTTCACCCATGTCCTTCACCGAGTAGGACGATCCCGGCTTGCACATGACGTCTGTGGCCCCTAGCTCTATGGCCCTGAGGGCCACTTCGGAACTTTCCTTTGCCAGGGAGCTGACCACTATTACAGGCATAGGCCTGTGTTTCATGAGTTTCTCGAGAAAGGTCAATCCGTCCATTCTGGGCATCTCCACGTCCAGTATGACCACGTCCGGCTGAAGTTGAACGATTTTATCCCTGCCTATAAAAGGGTCCGGCGCGGTTCCTACGACCTCTATCTCGGGATCCCTAGAAAGCTCCTCGGTGAAGATCTTTCTCACGAGGGCAGAGTCGTCGATGATGAGGACCTTTATCGGCATGGTTATACCTTCCTCCTCTCTGGCCCGGCCATAATCTCCACAGAAAGCTCACCTGTCCCTGTATTGAACTGAGCCTTCCTGCCCTTTTCCCCTCCTGTATCGTTTATCTTTACCGGGATATTGAGTTTGTCCAGTACCTCCAACGCGATTTTGACGTTATCCCTGCCTATCTCCTTAGCCAGGTGGGGATTTTGGGCTCCTCCCACCACGTGAGCAGCCAGGTCGCTCCTGGACGACCCTTGGCTCAGCACCATCTTTACCATATAGGGTATGGATATGGAGCCAAACTGGGCGTTTCTCTGGCCTCCCCATGGTCTGGAATATATGTAGTGGTTCATCCCCCCCCAGCCCTTCCTCATGTCCCAGAGGCACACCGATACACAGGACCCCAGCACCGTTCTGACCGTGCTGGGGATCCTACTGACGAATATATATCCAGGCTGAAGGTAATAACTTTGAGGAGTTAATGCCTCCATATCCACGTCAGAGCTCCTTATCCTCCAGGATTTCAAGGTCTTTCAGTATCTGGAAGACCTGCTTTTTCCTGATCGGTTTCACCAGATACCCGTCGCACTGGCCGCGAAAGGATTTCTTTATTGTCTCAAAATCCCCAAGAGCCGTCACCATGACGACCTTAACCGAGTCGAGCCCCCAGATATCCTTTTTGGACTCCTCCTTGCGGATCTCCTCCAATGCCTGGTGTCCGTCCATCTTCGGCATCATTATATCCATGAAGACGCAGTCGTAGGGCTCTTTGTCCTCCAACGCCTTTTTAAAGAGCCCCACCCCGTCGCATGGGTCGTAGGCCACGTGACAGTCCCCGATCGGTCGGACTATCTCCCGTAGAACGGTGGCACAGACCGGGTCGTCCTCAAAAACCAATATCTTCACAGGCTGTATCCTCCTCTCCCTGAGGCGCTTGTATCACCTCATGTAGACAGTGGGCTGGATGTACTGAAATCTGTGGACCTTTCCTATAAGGCTTTCCGAGTGTCCGATGAAAAGCAACCCCCCAGGTGTCAAAGCCCTGTAGAGCTTGTTCAGCAGGGATTGCTGCATCTCCGGCGAGAAGTAGATCATCACGTTTCTGCAAAATATTATGTCGAAGCTGTCCCTGAAGGGAAACTGCTCTGCCAGGTTGAAGCTCCTGAAGGTAATGAACCTCCTGATCTCCTGGTTTACCCTGTAGTGCTCACCGGCCTTGGTGAAGTATCTCTGGAGTATTAGGGGGTCTACGTCTTTCCTTATGTCCTTTCGATACTCTCCCTTTATCGCCTTTGCGACCGACCCCTTGCTGACGTCCGTCGCCAGGATCTTGGGGGTAGCTCTGTCCCCCATGGAGTCCTTCAGTACCATCGCCATGGTGTAGGCCTCTTCGCCGGTGGAGCAGGCGGAGCTCCATCCTCGGACCTCCGCCCTTTGAAGGATTCTCGGGTTGCTCTTCATTATAGTATCGACGTTTCGGGAGATGTAGTCGAAGTGGTTTCTCTCCCTAAAGTAATTCGTCGTGTGGATCGTGATGTCGTCCACCAGATCGGTCCAGACCTGGTCGTCCTCTTTTGAGCCTCTTATGATCTGGAAGAACTGGTCATATCCCTCGATCTCCATGGCTCTCATGTGTTTTGAGACCTTACCCAGGAGCATGTCCCTCTTCTCTTCCTTGTAGAGGATTCCCAGTCGACGGTATATGAGGTCCTGATACTTTAAAAACTGGCTGTCCGTCATGGGCTTAAGCTGCATGACTTCACCTTAAAAATCCTGTAGATCGTCCTCCAGTGGTATAACGTCTTCGGGATGGACGACGTGAGAGCCCTCTGGTTTTGGCTGTCGGACCTTCGCTGATGGCTTGGGCTTCTGAGAGTGTCCCTGATGGAGAGCCGGTCTCTTAGGCTGTTTATGGCTGTAGCTCGGAGCCGCTATTCCAATGTTGACCGCACCGGCGGAGGCCCCGTTTATCAGGGCGATGAGGCTCTGCACCGCCTCTTTCATGCTCTCAGCCTGGGCGTTTAGCTCCTCAGAGGCGGACGCGCTCTCCTCGGCGTTCGACGCGGTATTTTGGGTTACCTGGTCCATCTGTAGGATGGCCTTGTTGATCTGCTCTATCCCCTGGGCCTGCTCCTGGCTGGCGGCGGTTATCTCGTCCACCAGCTCGCTGACCTTTCTGGATCCTGTCGATATCTCCTCAAGGGACGCTTTAACCTTCTCCGCCACTGCGACACCCGCCTGGGACAGTTCTATGTTTGTCTCTATTATGGAGGCTGTGTCCTTGGCCGCCTGGGCGCTCCTTTGCGCTAGGTTACGGACCTCCTCCGCCACCACAGCGAAGCCCATTCCAGCCTCTCCCGCTCTTGCGGCCTCGACCGCCGCGTTCAGGGCCAGTATGTTGGTCTGGAAGGCTATCTCGTCTATGACCTTGATTATCTTGGCTATCTCGTCGCTGGACTTTTTGAGCTCTCCCATGGAGGCCATCATCTCGCCCATCTCCCTGTTACCTCCCTCAGCGGACTCCATAGCCTGGCGGGAGAGGCTGGCAGCCTGTTTTGTGTTCTCGTTGTTCTGCCTCACCATGGAGGACGACTGTTGCAGCGTCGCAGATGTCTCCTCTATGGAGGATGCCAGCTCGGAGCTTCCCTCCGCCAGCTGCTGGCTTGCCTCAGATAGCTGACCAGATGCGGAGGCCACCTGGCTAGCCCCCTCTGACAGGGTCTGGGATATCCTGCCGATAGGCTTCGTGATGCTTAAGGTTATGACGAATGCCAGAAGCGTGCCTATGATAACAGCGGCTATAAGCCCTATGATCAGGACAGTGGACGCGGTGGAGAGGCTGGAGACTGCCCCCTCTGCCACCTTGACCGTTCCATCCATGCCGTTTCTGGATTCCTTCTCCGCAAGGGCAAGGATCTGGTCCCCTACCTGGACCCTCTTTGACGCCAGGCTCTCGTTAAGTTCAAAGGCCTGGGCCAACTCCACCATTGAGGATGCGTAGTTTTTGGCGTATTGCGATACCTGGTCAAGGCTCTTCAGGTCCTGCTGTTGGGTCGTGGTGGCCCTCAGGGACGAGAGGGCTGAGTCTATCTTCTCGAAGACAGCTATATTCTCCCTTATATCCTTGGGGTTCCTTTCAGCAAGCCCTCGCCACGTCCTGATCCTGACCTCGTTTCCCAGGTCCAGGACGTTGTTTATGCCGTTGATCTTGTCCAGACTGCCCTTCAGCGCCGCTAAGTCCGAATAGGCTATGTGCTCCTCCATATTGCGGTTCATCTCGCTCAGATAGCTGGAGGCTGATCCTATGAAGTTTGCTGCAGCTGTGTCGAGATTCCCCCTTATCTCCTTCATTCGGGCTATGTTGTCTTCCGTTTCGTCTATCAACTGAGTGTAATTTTCAGCCTGTCTTTTGGCGGTCTGGACCGATTCACTAAAATTGCTCAGTTCTTGGGGGTACAAGGATATCAGTTTTTGAGCCTCCGAGGTCAGCTCGATCAGTCTAGACAGATGGGCCTTGCCGGATGAGAGCATGGTGTCGTTTTCCGTGTAGCCGTATCCCCTTATCTCGTACATGGTGGCCCTTGCCCGTCGCTCTATCCTGCTGGCTAGGTCGATCTCGGGGACGTTCATCTTGGCCAGCTGGGTCGCCTCTTTTTGGACGTTTTTCATGTTGAATATCCCTAGGCTCCCTATTATTATGGCTATTAAAAGAACCAGTCCGAACCCGAAGGATATTTTGACGGCTAGCTTTGCGTTTTTGAACATCTCCCTACGCCCCCTTTATCTCCTTGATCATGGTCATCTCCTGGTAGTCCAGCACCTTGTGTATGTCCAGTAGCATGACCACCTTGCCCTTTACCTTGCCCATCCCCGCCAGGAAGCGGACCTGCCCTCCTCCGTACTGAGGTGGAACCTCGATCTCTCCCTCTCCTATGTTGACCACCTCCGAGACCATATCCACGACGATTCCCATCATCTGGATAGACCTCTCCTCTCCCATCATCTCCACGACTATGATACAGGTTCGTTCGGTGTACTCCTTCTCCTGAAGGCCGAACTTGAGCCTGAGGTCCATGAGAGGGATGATCTTGCCCCTTAGGTTGATGACGCCTCGGATAAAAGAGGGGGTCCTGGGGACCTCGGTTATCTCCATCATGCCGATTATCTCCTTCACCCTGCCTATAGGTATGCCGTATTCTTCCTTGCCAAGGGAGAAGGTCAGATATTTGCCGCTGAGCTGCTCCAAGTTGCTTCACCTCCGTCTCTGAAAAG